>NZ_SGUB01000025.1:0-45070 GCF_005435235.1 Halorubrum sp. GN12_10-3_MGM | reverse complement strand
ACCGACAACATCTCCAAAGCCCCAGTCGTGCGGCCGCAGTAGGCGATGTAAGCACCGCGGCGGGCGACGCGAGCGAGGAGCGCAACGAAGCGTACTGCGGCCGCACGACTGGGGCTTTGGAGATGTTGTCGGTCGTTCCTCCGAGAGCAACCCCGTACGACATGTGTAAGACCTCCGTTCCGTCTCGTCCGCTGACGCTATCCATTTCCGCGTCGCGACCGAAGCGGCGGTGATGACCGACGACACCGGCGACGACGCCGGCGACGATTCCAGCGAGGACGACGCTGAAGACCTCTCCTTAGATCGCTTCCACGAGGCGCTCGAGGCCGAGGAGCGACCGGTCGCAACGGCGAGCGAGGTCGCCCGCCGGCTCGGAACGTCGCAGGCGGCAGCGCGCGACGCGCTCGCTGCGCTCGTCGACCGCGGCGACGTGGACCGACTCGACGTCGAGGCCGACCCCGTCGTATTCTACCCCCGCGACTGGGGCGCGTTGGCGAGCCGCGAGCGCGTCGTGACCTTCCCGAAGCGCCGCGAGATCGTCGTCGACCGCCCCACGCAGTACACCCGCGCGCGGCTCTCGCAGTTCGCGAACCTCGTCGACACCACCGGCACCGAGCCCGGGACCCGCGGGTATCTCTATCGGATCCGCCAGGAGGACGTGTGGGCAGCACCGTTCGACGACGCCGACGCGCTCGTGGGCGCGCTCCGGTCGGTGCTGCCGCGGCGGTACGAACACCTCGAAGCGTGGGTGCGCGACCAGTGGCGTCGGGCGCACCGCTTCCGGCTGTACACCCACGCGGACGGGTACGTCGTCCTCGAGGCCGCCTCCGAGAACCTGATGGGGAACGTCGCCGACCAGCACCTCGACGACGACCACCTCCGCGCGCCAATCTCGGACACCGAGGCGTGGGTGAACGAGGCGGCGGTCGCCGCGGTCAAGCGCACGCTCTACGACGCCGGCTACCCGGTCGAGGACGACCGCGACCTCGAGACCGGCGACCCGGTCGAGATCGACCTCGCGACCGACCTCCGCGATTACCAGGAGACGTGGGTCGAGACGTTCCTCGACCGCAAGTCCGGCGTGTACGTCGGGCCGCCGGGCTCCGGCAAGACCGTCGCCGGGATCGCGACGATCGCCGCGGTCGGCGGCGAAACGCTGATTTTGGTCCCCTCACGCGAGCTCGCCGACCAGTGGCGCGAGGAGCTGCTGGAGCACTCCACGGTCGACCCCGCCGATATCGGACTCTACCACGGGGGGACCAAGGAGATCCGCCCCGTCACGATCGCGACCTACCAGATCGCCGGGATGGACCGCCACCGGAGCCTCTTCGACTCCCGCGAATGGGGGCTGATCTGCTTCGACGAATGCCATCACGTCACCGCCCCGGTGTACTCGCGGACCGCCGAGCTCCAGAGCAAACACCGGCTCGGACTCTCGGCGACGCCCGTCAGCGAGACTGGCAGCGAGGAAGAGATCTACACCCTCATCGGCCAGCCCATCGGGGCGGACTGGGACGCGCTGTTCGAGGCCGGCTTCGTTCAGGAGCCCGAGGTCGAGATCCGCTACGTCCCGTGGCGCGACGAGACGGCGCGCAACGAGTACGCCGCCGCGGACGGCCGGGACCGCAGACGGCTCGCGGCCGAGAACCCCGCGAAGGTCGAGGAGATCCGGTACCTGCTCGCGGCCCACCGCGACAAGAAGACGCTCGTCTTCGTCGAGTACCTCGACCAGGGCGCCGCGATCGCCGACGCGCTCGGCGTCCCCTTCATCAGCGGCGAGACGCCGCACCACGAGCGCGCGGAGCTGTTCCGCCGGTTCCGGGCGGACGGCGAAGCGGAGGGTTCGGGCGGCGGGGCGGCCGACGACGACCTCGACGTCCTCGTCGTCTCGCGGGTGGGCGACGAGGGGATCGACCTCCCGAACGCCGAACTCGCCGTCGTCGCGAGCGGGCTCGGCGGCTCTCGACGACAGGGCTCACAGCGGGCGGGACGGACGATGCGGCCGACCGGCTCCGCGTTGGTCTACGTCCTCGCGACGCGCGGGTCGAGCGAGGAGGAGTTCGCCCAGCGACAGATGCGGCACCTCGGGCGGAAGGGCGTCCGCGTCCGCGAGACGAACGTCGCGGAGTAGTCCGCGGCCCGACGCCGCCGGACCGGACGCGTGCCGAATCGCGCCGCTCGCTCAGAGCGCGTCAGCTAAGCGCTCGGCCGCCCCCTCGATCTCCCCCTCGTTCTCGACGAACCGGACGGGCGCGTTCTGGTCGCGCGCGTACTGGAGCGCCGCGGACCGGTTGAGGTCCTGCTCGAAGTCGATCTGGCGTTCGGTGACCCCGTCGAGGTCGCGGTCGCTCGCCCGCCTGCGTTCGAGGATCGTCGCCGGTTCCGCCTCCACGAGGACGAACGCGTCAGGCGAGACGTCTTCGAGCACTTCGACTGGAAGCCCTTGGACGTAGCCGGTCAGCGTCTCGACCGCGAGGTGCGTCGAGAGGATCACGTTCGTCGTCTCCGCTTCCTCGGCGACGAACTCGCCTGCGCGGCGCTGGAGCCGCCGCGTCTCGGGCTGTGAGAGCGTGCCGAGCTTGGCCCGCTCGGTCGCGAGCCCCATCGCCGCCGCCTGTTCGAGCATCACGTCGCCGAAGTTGATCAGCTTGTACCCATCTCCGAGTCCGCGCCTGACCGCCTGACAGACGCTGGAAAGGCCGACGCCGTTGACTCCCGACACGATCGTGACTGACATCAGAAGCTCACCTCGTTCTCCTCGTCGCCCGGCATCCCGCCGCGGTCGTCGTAGTACCGGCGGCCGATGAACTGCGCGCCGACGAGCATCATCAGCGTGTCGTAGAGGTCGTCGGCCGAGTCGAACGTCTCGACCTCCGACCGGTCGATGACCGCCCGGATCGTCGTGGACTCTCCGTCGGGCGGCGACAACTCCGTGTCACCGACCGTCTCCAGCACCTCGCTTCGGGGCGCCGGAAACTGTAGTTTCCTCGCGAACAGGTCACGAGTCTCTGGTAAGCGCATACATGACACATGACAGCACACGCTAGCATAAGTGTACATGTCAGTGCCCCGCGACCGAAGTCGCGGGTTACCCCCTCGTTCCGTTGTGACGCGGAGTGTCGCCGCCCCTCCGATGCGTTCCCCTCCCCGCCGCGTCGCGTCCCGCGCTCGCTCGCGGGCCCGGCGGCGGACGAAGCTTTCAACATACGCTCCGCCGACTTCGCGACATGGACGCTGACGAGCCCTCGCCCGCCGCCGATAGGCACGACGACCCACCGACCGTCGCCGAGGCGGTCGTCGACGCGATGCTCGACCGCGGCGTCGACACCGTCTTCGGGATCCCCGGCAAGCAGACCCTCCCGCTGAACCGGGCGCTCGCCGATCGCGACGCGCGGTTCGTCGTCGCCCGCCACGAGACCGCCGTCCCGCACCAAGCGTGGGGGTACGCCGAGACGAGCGAGCCCGGCGCGATGGCAGCCACCTGCGTCGTCCCCGGCCCGGGCGACACGAACGCGATGAACGGGCTGAAGAACGCCCTGAACGACTGCGTCCCCCTGCTCCACCTCGCCGTCGAGACGGAACGGTCGGTCCGCGGCGGCGACGGCATCCACGAGACGCCGCCGGAGACGTACGACACCGTCGTCAAGGAGAACGTCCTTGTCGACTCGCCCGCGGGCGCGGTCCCCGCCGTCGTCGAGGCGATCCGGACCGCCCGCGAACACCCGCAGGGACCGGTCCGCGTGGGGATCCCGAAGGACTTCCTCGCCGGTCGGACCCCGCAGCCCGCGGTCGGCGAGCGCGAGCCGTCACCGCCGCCGGCACCGCCCGCGGCGGCGGTGCGCGAGGCCGCAGACCTGCTCGGCGATGCCACAGCGCCCGTCGTGCTCGCCGGCGGCGGTGTCAGGCGCGCGGACGCGAGCGACGCCCTCCGGTCGGTCGCCGAGGGGCTCGGCGCGCCGGTCGTGACGACGTACAAGGGGAAGGGGACGCTCCCCGAGACGCACCAGCTGTCGGCGGGCGTGCTCTGCGGCGGGGCCAGCGCGGAGCTCCGGGGACTCCTCGCGGACGCCGACGTCGGCCTCGTCGTCGGCTCAGACCTCGACGCGGTCGCGACCGCATCGTGGTCCGTCGCGATGCCCGAGACGCTGATCCACGTCACGCTCGACGGGGACGACGTCGGGTTCGGCTACGAAGCGGACCTCGGCGTCGTCGCTGACGCGGACCGCTTCCTCCGGGCGCTCACCGACCGCCTCGACGACGAGGGGGTGGCGCCCCGCGGCGCCGACGGCGCCGAGCGCGCCGAGTCGGTCCGCGCGGCCGACCGCGAGCGCTTCGCGGCGTTGTCCGAGCAGAGCGCCGACGGTTCGGGGAAGTCGACGGCCGACGACCGCGAGGAGCGCCCGCTCCGCTCCGTCGAGGCCCTCTCGGCGGTTCGCGACGCGGTCCCGGCGGACGCGGTCGTCGCCGCCGACGCGGGCGGGTTCCGGCTGTGGACGCTCGTCTCGTTCCCCGCTGCGGGGCCGCGGTCGTACGTCAACCCCGGTTCGTGGGCGACGATGGGTACCGGGCTCCCGTCGGCGCTCGGCGCCAAGCTGGCGAACCCGGACCGCGACGTGGTCGCGCTCACCGGCGACGGCGGGCTCATGATGTGCGTCCACGAGCTCCACACGCTGGCGAGCGAGGGGATCGACGTCACCGTCGTCGCGCTCAACAACGACGACTACGCGATCATCAGCGAGGAGGCGTCGCGGTCGTACGACTTCCCGGACCAGAGCTACGGGTGGGCGGAGACCGGCCTCGACCTCGTCGCGGTCGCGTCGGGGATGGGCCTGCCCGCGGAGCGCGTCCATGCGCGCGGCGCGGTCGGCGACGCCGTCGAGCGCGCCCGCGACCGCGACGGCCCGGCCCTCGTCGAGGTCGTCACCGATCCGGACGAACCGCAGGCGAGCGAGTGGATGACCGGCCCGCACCCCCGGTCCTAACCGGTCCGTTTCACGCCGAGCGTTTCCGAGATCTGAAGCGATCTATATACTCGTCGGGTCTGAATTTCCCGTATGCGCAACCCGTGGGTTCACGACGACGTCCCGGACGACGCCGGGAGTGGGTACGACGGTCCCGTCCGCCTGCTGGCGGCGTTCATGTGGGGGACGTTGGCCCTCGGCGTCGGGGGGTTCGTCATCCTCTCCGGCGCGGGCGTCGTCGACCTCGCCGACGGCGGGTCGTTCGGCGAGGTCGTCACGGGCGTCGTCGCCGCGCTGGCGCTCGCGCTGGCGCTCCCGGTCCTGTTGAAACTGCTCACCATCTCGCGGGCGCTCGCCCTCCTCGCCTTCCTCGGCACCGGCGCCGGGGTCGGCCGGTTCGTGATCGCCCGCGAACCGGAGCGGTTCCGGGGGCTCCTCGACGCGCGCGAGAGCCTCGCCGAGAACGCCGGCTCGCTCGGCGACCTCTTCGACTTCGTCGACTCGATGGCGCCCGGCGCGATCGACGGCGTGACGGTAGTAGCCGACGCCGCGGCGGTAGCGGTCGACGGCGCGATCGCCGTCGCCGTCGGCGTCCCGATCGCGTGAGCCGACCGCCAGCGGGGTCGTGACGGCCGTCCACACGCGCGGTCGGGTTCCGGCGCGTCCCGCGGGACGGGAGCCTTAACAACACCCGTGGTGAAGCCCGCCCATGACGCATCCGAACGACGTCGCCGTCGGCATCGTCGGCCTCGGCGGCATCGGGTCCCACCACGCGACGAAGCTGACCGAGCGCGGCGCGAACCTCGTCGGCGGGATGGACGTCGACGCCGACGCGCGGGCACGGTTCCACGAGGAGTTCGGCCTCCCCGCCTACGAGGACGAGACGGACCTCTACGAGGACTGCGACGCCGTGCTGGTCACCACCCCGAACCGCTTCCACGAAGAGTACGCGACCTCGGCGCTTTCGGCCGGCCTCGACGTGCTCTTGGAGAAGCCGCTGGCGCACACGCTCGACAGCGCCGAGCGGATCGCCGACGCCGCCAGCGACGCCGACGGGTTCTGTATGGTCGGGTTCAACAACCGGTTCGCGGAGCCGGTTCAGGTGATCAAACACTACCAAGACGAGGGGAGGTTCGGCGAGACCACCCACGTCGAGGCGAACTACGTCCGGCGGCGCGGCGTCCCCGGCCGGGGCTCGTGGTTCACGTCGGCGGACGTCGCCGGCGGCGGCGCGCTCATCGATATCGGCGTCCACGCGATCGACTTGGCGCTCTACCTCCTCGATCACCCCGAGGTCGTCGAGGTGTCCGGGGACACGCGCTCGGAGTTCGGCGGTCGCGACGACTACGCGTACGTCCACATGTGGGGCGACGACGCGGGGCCGGAGGGGTTCGACGTCGACGACTCCGCGTCCGCGTTCATCCGCGGCGCCGACGGGAGCACCGTCTCGCTGGAGGTCGCGTGGGCGACGAACCGGCCGGCGACCGACGAGTTCGTCGTCCGGGGCACCGAGGCGGGCGCGACGCTCGACCGCGGCAGCGGCGATCTCACGGTCCACGAGGCGGGCGTCGGCGGCGGCCACCACCTCACGGACGCGAGCGTGGAGACGCGCGACGGCGACGCGCACGCCGCCGAGCAGGCGACGTTCCTCGAAGCGGCCGCCGACGGCGAGGCGCCGTCGATAAACACCGTCGAGGAGGGGTTACGCGTCCAGCGCGTCATCGACGCGATCTACCGCTCCGCGGAGACCGGCGCGGCGGTGCGGCTGGACTGAGCCGCCGACCGAGCAGGCCGACCCGGGAGCCGCGATGGGAACCTATTCGGTGCTGGGGACCGTCACCGCGGACAACTCGTGACCAGCGATCCCGGCCCCACGCCGCCCTCCGAACGGATCACCAGCCTCGACGCGCTCCGCGGCTTCGCGCTGCTCGGCATCCTCGTCATCAACATCCGCGTCTTCTCGATGCCGGAGCAGACCCTGCTCAACCCCACCGTGTACGGCGACTTCACCGGGCTCAACTACTGGACCTGGTTCGTCGGCCACGTGTTCGCGCAGTCGAAGTTCATCACCGTCTTCTCGGCGCTGTTCGGCGCCGGCGTCCTGCTGTTCATCGAGAGCAAAGAGGAGAAGGGCCAAGACGCCGTCCGCCTCCACCTCCGCCGGACCGCGGTGCTGATCGCGATCGGCCTCCTTCACGCGTACCTGCTGTGGTACGGGGACATCCTCGTCACGTACGGGCTGCTCGGTCTGTTCCTCCTCTTCGTCCGCGACCTCGACGCGCGTCGGCTCGGCGGGCTCGCCGGGATATTCCTGCTCTTCGTCCCCGCGATCGAGCTGTTCGCCGCGACCTCGATCGGCGGCGAGGCGATCGCCGGCCAGTGGCTGCCCGCGGAGGCCGCGGTCCGAGACCAGGTGGCCGCCTACCGCGGCGGCTGGCTCGACCAGATGAGCCACCGCGTCTCCTCGTCGTTCCAGCGACAGACGTCCGGGTTCATCGGGTCGAGCTTCTGGCGCGTGGGCGGCGTCATGCTGCTCGGCATGGCACTGTACAGGCGCGGCGTGTTGACCGGCGAGCGCTCGACCGCGTTCTACCGCCGGCTCGTCGCGGGCGGCGTCGTCGGCGTCGGAATCGTCGTCGCCGGCGTCGCGTATATCGAGGCGAACGACTGGAGCGCCGGCGCCGCGCTGTACTGGCGGCAGTTCAACTACGTCGGGAGTCTGCTCGTCGCTGGCGGGTACGTCGGCCTCGTCACGCTGTTCGTCCGGTGGCGCGGTGAGGGGCTCGTGGCCCGCGCGCTCGCCGCGGTCGGCCGCACCGCGTTCACCAACTACCTGCTCCAGACGGTGATCGCGACGACGGTGTTCTACGGTCACGGTCTCGGGCTGTTCGGCTCCGTCAGCCGCGTCGAGGCAATGGGGATCGTCGTCGCGATCTGGGCGGTCCAAGTCCCGCTGTCCGTGATCTGGCTCCGGTACTTCCGGTTCGGTCCCGTCGAGTGGGTGTGGCGGACGCTCACCTACGGGGAGGCACAGCCGTTGCGGCTGAAAGACTGACCCCGCGTTCTCCGAACTGAGACTCGCGAGGACACGTTCAACAGTCCCCGGTCGGACTCCCGCACATGAGCGAGTTCGACGTTCACGACCACCGTCACGAACTGAAACAGCTCCGCGACTCGGGCCGAACGAGCCTCTGGGAGAACAGGGAAGGGATGGCGTGCCCGGTGTGCGACGACGCCTTTTCGCGGCTCTTCGTCACGCGACAGTCCGGGACGACGTTCCCCGAGAACGACGGCGCGCGGTTCTGCCTACTGCGTTCCGACGACGCGGTGTACCTCTTCCGACACTGAGCGACCGGGGGCTCGTCAGTCGTCTCCCACCGGGTCGACGCCGGGCTCGGGCTCGTCGATGTACCGCTCGGTCCACGTGCCGCGCGAGAACCACGCGACGCCGATGACGGCGCCGAGGACGTTTCCGAGTGCCATACCGACCCAGACTCCGGTCTCGCCCCACCCGGCGACGAACACGAGGTACCCGACGCTCGCGACCCGGCCCACCCAGAGGGTGAGGATCGAGATGACCATCGCGGTCTTCGTGTTGCCCGCGCCGCGGAACGCGCCTAAGATCACCTGCGAGACGCCGATGAAGGCGAACTCGACCGACCGGATCCGGACGTACTCCACCGCGTAGCCGATCGTCGCGGGCGCGTCCGGCACGTCGCCGAGGAACGCGCCGACGATCGGTTCGGTGAACGTCACGGCGACGACCGCGACGAGGAACATCACGCCCGCGCCGGTCGTGGCCGCGAACTTCACAGCCCTACCGGCGCGGTCGGCGCGGTTCGCGCCGAGGTTCTGCCCGACCATCGTGTCGATAGCGCGGCCGAGCCCCATCGCGGGCAGGAAGACGAGCGAGATGAGCCGGTTGCCGAGCCCGTATGCGGCGACGACCGGCGGCGAGAACGTGACGATCATCGCGGTGAGCGTGATCATCGCGAGCGCGCTCGTCGTCTGCTCGACGCTGGAGGGGAGCCCGAGCCGGAAGATGTCCCGGATAAAATCGAGGTCGGGCGCGAGGTGGCCGAGCGTCACGTCGGGGCCGTACCCGGTGCCGAACAGTATCCAGAGGCCGATGGCGGTCGCGACGCCCCGCGAGAGGATCGTCGCGAGCGCGGCGCCCTGGATGCCGATCCCGGTGACCCCCGTCGCCGAGAGCAGCGTCGCCTCCAGCGCGACCGGGTCGAGCGCCGCGAGGCCGGGAACCGCGGCGAGCCACTCGAACAGCGGGTTCCCCTCGAACCCGAAGATGAAGAACGGGTCCAAGAGGACGTTCAGGAGGACGGAAATGAACATGACGGCCATCGGCGTCCGCGTGTCGCCGTAGCCGCGCATCAGCGCCGAGAAGACGAAGAACCCGAACATCAGGGGGATCCCGGCGAAGATCACCTCCATGTAGTCTGCCGCGAGCGGGATCACGGTCGCCGCGGTCTCCGCGTCGCTCGGCAGGATCTCGAGGGCCGGGCGCGTGTAGAAGTAGCCCCCGATCCCGATGAGCACGGACAGCACGGAGACGGTGAAGATCGTCTGTCCCGCCACGAGCCCGGCGGAGCCCTCGCCGTCGGCGCCGGTGTACTGCGCGACGAGGATCGCGCCCGCCGTCGTGAACCCGCCGGCGACCGCGATCAGGAGGAAGATCAGCGGGAACGCGAGGCTGATCGCGCCGACGGCCTCCGCCGAGAGCCGGCCGAGGTACAGGGTGTCGACGATGTTGTACGTCACCTGGAGCAGCTGGATGACGACGATCGGCCACGCCAGGCGGAACAGCGGTCGGAGGAGGCTCCCCTCGGTGATCGACTCCTCGCCGACTGGGTCGTCGGGCGCGGGCTCGGGGGCGTCGGACGCAGCTTCGGGGTCGTCGTCCCCGTCGCGGCCGTCGTCGCCGCCCATGGTATCGCCGCTCGGTCCACCGGAGGGGTCCGGCGGCTCGGAGGAATCCGACGGGTCGGAGGGGTCGGCAGCGGGCTCGTCGCTCACTGCGGTTGAAAAGCCGGGCGCGCTCTATCAGGCTTCCGATCCGGTCACCGGCGCCCGTCGCTACCGTCTATGGATCCGGCGGGATTGTCCGCGTCCGAAGGCCCGCCCTCGGTCGTCTCCGTGGCGCCTGCTCCGTCGCCCGGGGTCGGATCGGCGGCGCCGTGTACTCCGTCGGCACCGGACGTCTCGGTGGCGGCGTCGACGCGGGCGACGCCGGAGGTGTCGTCGAAGACGAGGTGGCGGTGCGGGTACGCCATCTCGACGTCCGCGTCGGCGAGGCGCTCGCGGATCTCGGTGTTCACGTCCGACTGGACCTTCGCGAGCTTGTACGGCTTCTTCACCCAGTACCGCAGCCGGAGGAGGACCCCGTCGTCGGCGAACTCGTGGAGGCGGCAGTCGGGACCCGCCATGTACCGCGCCACGCCGATCCGGATGTCGGGGCCGCCGTCGACGACGGCCTCGGAGTCGCGCGCCGCGCGCTCGATGAGCCGCCGGGCCTCGGGGATGTCGCTCTCGTAGGTGACGAGCACGTCGATCGAGCGCCGGGTCCGCTCGTCCTCGGCCGAGAAGTTCGTCACGTCGCGCTCGCGCATCGTCCCGTTCGGCACGACGAGGAAGGTGTTATCCAGAGTGAATATCTTCGTGTAGCGGATCGTGATGTCCTCGACGAACCCGGTCGTCCCGTCCTCTAACTCGATCATGTCGCCGATCTCGAACGGCTGGTCCGCGAGGATGAACACGCCGTTGATGAAGTTCCCGACGAGCGGCGCGAGGACGATACCGATGACGGCCGAGAACACTGCGGTCCCGAGGAGGAGGTCCGCGAACCGGAAGCCGACGGCGCCCAGGCCGACCAGCACCGAGGCGGCGATCGTGCCGACCCGGACCCCGCGGACGATCGTCTGCGCGACGCTCTGTCGCGACACGCGGCGGGCGACGGGGCGACCGATCAGCCGGACGAGGAAGTTCGCGAGGACGACGCCGACCGCCAGTGACGCGAGGACGGTCAACACGCCCGTTCCCGGCAGGTCCGCGAGCCGAGAGCCGATATCGGCGAGCCGCGAGACGGCCCCCGCGATCGGCGTTCCCCCCGGGAAGACCATGGGAACCCGCTGTCGGCCATCGGAAAAAGCGTTTCTCCACGCGCACGACCGGCGGCGAACGAGTCGCTTCGAACGAGAGACGGGGCAACCACTGTGACTCCGCTGAGCGAACGGGCGGTATGGGCCAACCGCCTGCGGACCCAACGAGGTTCGGCGTCGAACACGACACCAAGCCGGGAGACGCGCTGCTCGCCGGCTTCCCCTCGTTCGGGCTCGCCGGCCTGACCGCCGTCCACTACTTGGTCGACGACCTCGATCTCGAGGAGACGGGGCGCGTCCGGATCGACGGCGCCCCGTCGATCACGCCGTTTACGAAAGGGGACGCCGCGCCACCCGCTCCGGCTGTACACCGACTCGGACCGCGACGGCACCGTCCTCGTCGCCGAGCGGATCGAGGAGCGGGAGCCGGAGGGGACCACGACCGCACGGACATGTGGCCCCCATCTGTCCCGACCGTGAGAACCGGGCTCTGAAAACGCGTACAACTCGTCTCATAGTAAAAAGCTATAATCCCCGGTCCCGTTCTTCGGTACATGACTGACGATCTCCGGGACACGCTCGACCGCGTGGGGGACCGATTCAACCTCGGCGAGTACGAGATTGACGCGTACCTCGCGGTGTTGGAACACGGCGAACTGACGGCGAGCGACATCGCCGACCGGACCGAGATCCCGCAGCCGCGGGTGTATGACACGGTCCGGAGCCTCTCGGACCGCGGGCTCGTCGAGCTCCGCGAGTCGCGGCCGATGAAGATCGTCGCCGTCGACCCCGAGGACGCCTTCGGCGATCTGCGGTCGTCGTTCACGGAGATGGTCGACGAGCTGGAGGCGCGGTACACCGCGCCGACGCGGGAGACGGAGGCGGTGTCGCTTGTCAAGTCGCGCTCGACGATCCTCCGGTACCTCGAAGAGGTGATCGCGAACGCGGAGTACGAGCTCGCGCTGTCGCTCACCCCCGGCCTCCTGCGGCGGTTCCGGGACGAACTCGCCGCGAAGGTCGCCGAGGGCGTCACCGTCGAACTGCTCGTCACGCCGGCGTCGAACGCGCCCGACCCGACGGAGTTCGACTACTTGGAGGTCGCGACGATCGCCCGCGCGCGCCGCGGGATCACCACGCCGGTCCTCGCGGTCGGCGACGGCGAGTACTCCGTGTACGCAACGCAGGACGCGCTGCGCGACGACCGCGAGCGCTACGGTGTCATCTTCAACCGCTCCGCGCTCGGCTTCCTCGTCTCCGGCTTCTTCGGCACCGTCCTGTGGACGACCGCGGAATCGCTCGCCGCCGACGGCGAGGACCGGCCCTTCCCGCGCCGCTACGCCTCCATCCGTCGGGCCGTGAAGGACGTCCGCGAGTTCGGCGACGAGGAGTTCTACGCGACCGTCGAGGGCCGCGACATCGAGACCGGCGAGGAGGTCACTGTCCGCGGGAAGGTCGTCGACGTCGCGTTCGTCGACACGGAGGAGGTGGCGTCGCTGGTCGTCGAGACCGAGAACGGCCGCGTCGAGATCGGCGGCCGCGTCGCCGCCTTGGAGGACGTGGAGGGCCAGGAGATCGTGATCGGCCGCGGCGAGCCGCCGGCGCTGTGAGGTGCGCTCGGGTCGTCCCGGCGTCGCCGTTCAAGTGCGGGCGGACCGAAGCGGACCCGTGACCGACGACGCGCGTCCCGACGACGAGCGAGACGCACCGACCGTCGCGTGCGAGCGGTGCGACCGGGAGTGGGTGCTCGACCGCGAGGTCGACGACCTCGACCCCGGGAGCCACGCGATCGAGCAGTTCGCGCTCGACCACGAGCGCCACACCGGCCACTACCCGGACGGCGTGACCCCGTGGGTCGCCCGGTGCGACCGCTGCCCGGACGGGGAGCGCTTCCTCGCGGAGCGTCCGGCGCGGCGCTGGGCGGAGACGCACGCGCGCCACACGCGTCACACCGTCCGGCTTGACCCGCCAACGGGAGCGGTCGAAGCCGTCTCGCCGCGAGACGACGGGGACCGGTCGTAACACCGCAGCCGCTTCCCCTCCGCTACGGACCGAGTGCCGCGATATCGGCTCCGACCGCCGCGCGGGCGTCGGCCGGGTTCGGGTCGCTGTCGGCCAGATGCGTCCACTCGCAGGCGGGTAGCGCGGCGATGCGGTCCCGGATGGCCGGCCGGTACGGTGCGGCCGACGCGATCCCGTCACCGCTGCCCCAGATGTCGTCGATGACGGTCCGCGAGTCGATCCGGACCTCGACGGCCGCAGGGTCGCAGCGCGCGGCCAGCGCCTCCAGTCCGAGGTGGAGCGCCGCGTACTCCGCGGTGTTGTTCTCGGCGCGAGCCCCGACGGGTCGGCCCAGCCGAACGAGGGGGTCATCGCCGACCAGCAGCACGGCCCCCGCGCCGGCCGGTCCGGGGTTTCCGCGCGAGCTCCCGTCGACGTAGAGAACGATGTCGTCGGCGGACTCGCCGCGGTCGTCGCCCGATCGCGGCGGGTCGGCGGCGAGGACCGACTCGACCGCGGTCCGGATCTCGGCGTCGGTCGTCGTCGGGCCGAACAGCCCGCCGTAGCCGGTCACCGCGTCGTCGATGGCGTCGATCGCCGGTCGTATCTCGTAGCCGTACAGGGCGAGGACGTCGTCGACGCGGCTCGCCAGCGGCGAGAGCCGGTCCGTGGGAAGTCGGTCCATGATGTCTCACGCGGCCGAACTGCGGTCCACAACGGTTCATTCGAGAGCGCAGGGAAAAATGCGCTGGCGGTGAGCGCGGTGAGCCGAGCCGCCGCCGATCGGCGGTCAGGACTGAGTGAGAGTGACGACCGCGACCGACCGAGAGCGAGGGCCACACCGACAGCGTATTTACGCCCCCAACCCCTCCGACCCGACATGACGCTCGTCGTCGTCCCGGTTCGATTCCCTCCCTCGTCGCACTCGGCGGCGACGCTCCGCGAGGCGGCCCGCGTCGCCGCGGAGCGCGACGCCGACCTCACGGTCCTCCACGTCGACTTATACCAGCGCTCGGGGGGCGTCTCGCGCAGCGACCTCAAGCGCGCCGCCGAGGAGCGGATCGGCCGGATCGACCGGGCGCGGTACGTCGTCCGTCGGGGCTTCCTCGTCGAGGAGACGATCCTCGAAGAGATCGTCGCCGAGGGGGCCGACGTGGTCGTCATCGGGTCGAAACAGGCGGGGCGGTGGCGCCGGATGGTCCAGAAGTTGCTCTCCGACCCCGACATCGACTCGTTCCTCCGCAGCCAACTCGACTGTACCGTGATCACCGTGGACGCGGACGGAGAGACCACGACGAACGACGCCGACGACGACGCCGCGCCGCTCCCGGACGACTAGTTCTCCCCGCGCCGCGACCCGTCCCGCGTCGCGACCTCGTACCGCCGCTCGTACTCGATGACGGTCGCCGCCCGGTCGGCGACCGACTCGCCGAACTCGCGCTCGACGACGTACAGCGCCAGATCGATCCCGGAGGTGACCCCGCCCGCGCTGAGCACGTCGCCGTCGTCGACGACCCGCGCGTCGACGACCTCCGCGCCCGACTCCCGGAGCTCCTCGACGGCGGAGGCGTGCGTGACGGCCCGGCGGCCGTCGGTGACGCCCGCCTCCGCGAGCAGCATCGACCCGGTACACACCGAGGCGATCCGGGTGTCCGCCGCGTGGTACGCGGCGAGCGCGCGCGGCACGTCGCCCTTCTGCGCCTCGGCCCACGCGCTCGCCTCCTGGTTGCGCGCGTTCCACCCGCCCCCGGGCACGACCAGCAGGTCCGGGGCGTCCTCTCCTCCCGGGCCGGGGAGCGTTCCGTCCACGCCGACGCGGGTCCCGTGGCTCGCGGTCACCGTCTCGCGCTCGTCGAGCGACACGTATCGGACGCGGCCGCCGTCGTCTCCTGACGCCCCGTCGTCCCCTATTGCCCCGTCGTCCCCTGTCGTCCCGTCGTCCTCCTCGGCGGCGTAGCCGAGCGCGTAGTCGAACACCTCGTACGGGCCGATACCGTCCAGTTCGTCGAACCCGTCGTACACCAGAATATCGACGTTCATGCCGGGCCGAACGAGCGGCGCGGGCTTGTGCGTTCCCCTCCGATCGGGCGACTCCCGGTGACCCGCAGCGCCGAGCCGTCAGCCCCGGTCGCCGCGTCACTCGTCGGCGAACGCCGACGCGACCCGCTCGATGTCCGCGACGACGCGGTCCCGGTCGACCCGCTCGCCGCGGTAGGCGCGCTCGACGATCCCGTCGGGGTTGACGAGGAACGTCACCACCATGTGCGTGAAGTCGTACCCGGGGAGGCGCTCGCTCTCGGTCGTCCGCTCGAAGGCGATCCCCAGTCGGTCCTCGACCACCGTCTTCGCGCGGGCCGGCGTCTCGGGCCGGAGGTACAGCCAGTTGCCCGCGTCGAGGTCGGCGCCGACCGACGCGGCGTTCTCGCGGAGCGCGGCCGCGT
This sequence comes from Halorubrum sp. GN12_10-3_MGM, assembly GCF_005435235.1. NCBI lineage: Archaea > Methanobacteriati > Methanobacteriota > Halobacteria > Halobacteriales > Haloferacaceae > Halorubrum > Halorubrum sp. GN12_10-3_MGM. Next base: position 29,557 of record NZ_SGUB01000025.1, on the reverse strand, counting down.
CGTCGCGCTCGGGATCGAACGTGATCGGGAGGAAGTACACGTCCTCCGTCAGCCCCGCGTCCGCGACGCGGCCCTGAATCCGAGCCCACTGTCGGAGCAGGATCGAACACTCCGCGGGGCAGAAGGTGAACACGCCCGTCACGAGCGCGGTCCGGTCGAGCGCGTCGCTGTCGAACGTCTTCTCCGCGAGCGGGGCCGACAGCTCGAACGACGGCAGCGGCTGGCCGTACGCGGGGTACGCGAGGTCTTCGCTGTCCGCGATCTGGTCTTCCTGCGGGTCGAGCACGACGCCGTCCGGCGTCCCGCCGAACAGACGCGACGTACAGCCCGCGAGGGAGCCGGACGCGACCGTTCCGGCCCCGGCGAGCAGCGTGCGGCGATTCATACCCGTGTGAAGGGCCGAGCGGCGCATAACGCGTCTGGTGCGATCGACGAACGAGCGGCCGCGGCGGGTGGGAATTGGGATATTGGGTGCGCGGGCTCCCGGGGCGCCGTCGATCCCTCAAAACGGCGTGTAGTACGGGATCGGCGGATGCGGCAGCGGGACGCCGAGCGTCGCGAGCCCGTGCTGGAGCGGGAGGTAGCCGAGCGCGACGAACGCGACGCCGAGGACGCGGTGGAACCGGAGCCGGGTCTCGAGGCGCATCGACTGGAAGGCCGTCCCGAACAACAGGAGCGCCGGAACCGTCCCGAGGCCGAGGACGCCCAGCGAGACGGCGCCGCCGAGCGCGCTCCCCTGAACGAACGCGTACAGGAACGCCGGGTACAGCAGCGGGCACGGCAGGAACCCGTGTGCCGCCCCCAGCCCGAGGATGCGCCAGTCGCCGACCCACGCGTCGACGCGGGCGACGATCCGGTCGCTCACCGCCGCGGCCGCCCGGTCGAACCCCGGTATCGGGAGCGACTCGAACTCCAGCCGGAGCGCGTAGCGCGCGCCGAGGGCGACGATCACCCCGCCGACCGCGATTCCGGTGAGCGCGTGGACGTCGTCTGCGAGGGTCGTGACCGTCCGCCCCGTGACGAACGCGAGGCTCCCGGCGAGGCCGAAGAGACCGCCGAGCGTCGCGTAGCTCGCGGTCCGGCCGAGGTTGAACAGCGCGTGCTGCCGGACCTGCCGCACGGTGAGGTCGTCCCGCCCGTCGCGTCCGCCGGCCTCCGCGGACCGCATCCGGTCGGCGTAGGTGCCGACGAGTGGACCGCACATGCCGAGGCAGTGGGCTCCGCCGAGCAGCCCGATGAGGAGGAAGACGCCGAGGCCGAGCGAGTCGGTCGCGTACAGGGAGCCGGTCGGCTCGCACGTCGCGCCGCCGCCGGTGGCGACGAGCGCTCGGAGCGCGCCGAGGCTGGAGAGGTCCATATCGGACGGAGGTACCGGAGACCGCTAACCGATCTGGTGCGATCGGCGAACGGGAGCGGTTCGCGCGCGGCGTCGGTCCGGGGGGAGCCGCCACCCGGTCGGCGGCGTCACCCGTCGGCGTCGAAGAGCGAGTCGACGGTGCGGACGAAGCGGTCGACGATGCGGTCGGGGAGCGACGGCGACACCTCGTCGAGGAGCGCGGCCGTGCGGTCCGGCCGGGCGAGCGAGACTGTCATCGGCCGGTCGGGGGACTTCTCGACGATCCCGTGGTCGGCGAGCGTCGAGACGTGCCACGACACCGTGCTCCGCGCGAGGTCGAGGTCGTCCGCGAGCGCCGACGGCCGCGTCGGTCCCGCGGCGTGGAGGCGGACGACGATCTCGCGGGCCGTCTCCCGCCGGAGGAACGCGAGGGTCCGTCGGTCCCACGGGTCGACCGTCGGGTCGAAGTAGTGTGCCCGCCCGCCGATCCGCTCGACCGCGAGCTCGCCGTCGCGGACGAGCCGGCGGAGGTGATACTGCGCCTGCCCGGTCGCGATCTCGAGGTCGCGACCGATCCGGTTGAAGTGGACGCCGGGCGTGTCGCGGACGTGGCGTCGGATCCGGGCTCTGGTGTCCGACATTCCTGACTGTCCGTACTACCCGCCTCTGGAATAAAAGGCGCTCGTGCGGTCCCCCCGTCTGGGAACGGCGAACGGGAACGTCTTCTTATCCGTCCCCTCCCAAGGGCGACCCGTGACGCAGTCGATCCCGGGGGAGGTGCCGGCGCTCGCCGGCTGGTCCGTGGAGGGATCGCTCCCGATCCTGGCGGTCGTGGTCGCCGCCGGACTCGGGACGAGCCTCCTCTTCGCCGTCAGCCTCGCCGCGTACCGCCGCCGCCGCCGAGCGCAGTACCGACTGATCTCCCTCGCCGTCGGCGCGCTCTTGGCCCGCTCGGTGGTGGGCGTCGGGACCGTCCTCGGGGTCGTGCCGATGCCGGTCCACCACCTCCTCGCGCACAGCCTCGACTTCCTGATCGCCGCGCTCGTCCTCTACGCGGTGTACGCCCACGCGCCCGGGGCGATCGGCGACGACGCGGCCTCGAAGTGAGTCGACCGGCCGGCTTGCTTCAGGTCGATTCGACCGACCGGCTCATCGGTCGAGCCGCGCGCGGAGGTGCTCGACCGCGACGTCGACGCGGGGACCGAGCGCGATGGCGGCGACGGCCGCGACGCCCCCGACGACGATCCACCCGACGAGCGAGGCCACCGCCCGCCCGGTGTCGACGAACCCGCCCTCCGGCGCGAAGGAGACGCCGATGACGTGCTCGAAGACGAGTCCCCTGAACGCCCCGTTCGGCGAGAGGGCGAGCGAGCCGGCGATCCCGCTCGGCGACGCCCCGGCCGACAGCGACCGGAGCACCGCGAGGTCGCCGCCGAGGACGCCGGCGAGCAGCGCGAGGAGGCCGAGCGCGAACGCGCTCCGCCGGGTCGTCGCGATCGTCGACACCGCAGCCGACAGCGAGAGGTACGCCGCGCCGAACGGGACGACAAGCGCGAGGAAGCGGAGGAACAGCACCGGCGAGTCGACGCCCGAGTGCGTCGCGAAGATCCCCGTGTCCGGCGCGGCGGTGAGCCACACGTACGCGCCGACGAGCGCGAACGGCCCGCCGACGAGGACAACGAGCGCGGCCGTCCGCGCGAGCAGCACGCCGACGACGTACCCGGCCGCGCTCACCGGGTACGTCCTGATCACGCCGAGCTCCCCGCTCGCCGCGTCGGCGAACAGCGCGCGGTAGCCGAGCACGACCGCCAGCAGCGGCACCAACACTTCGGTCGGTAAGAGGAGGTCGACGACCGCGGGCACGAACCCGGTCGCGCCGCCGCCGCCGACCGCGACGAGCCCGCCGAGGACGACGAGGAGGCCGACCGCGAGGACGGCGTACCCGGGCGTCCGCCGCACCGTGGCCAGTTCACGGCGGAAGACGACCCAGACCCCGCCAAGTCGCCGGTTCATCGCTCTGACACCCCCGTGACGTGGACCTCGCCGTCGTCCCGACCCCCCTCTCCGTCGTCCGCTGACTCGCTTTCGGCGGGCGAGGCCGGCGGTTCGGCGCCGCCCGCGACCGCGCGGTACAGCTCGGCGACGCCGTCGACCCCGTGGTCGTCGAGGAGCCGGTCGCGCGCCCCCGCCGCGGCGACCCGACCGCGACGGAGGACGACGACGGCGTCCGCGTGCGCGTCGACGAGGTCGAGGTCGTGCGAGCTGACGACGACGGCGGCGTCGTCACCCGCGCGGGCCGCCGCCCGGAAGGCCCGCTCCCGCATCTCCGGGTCGAGCCCGCTCGTCGGCTCGTCGAGGACGACCACGTCCGGGTCGCCGAGCGTCGCCTGCGCGATCCCGAGCAGTCGCCGCATCCCGCCCGAGAGGGCTCCCACCCGCTTTCCGGCCGCGTCGGACAGCCCGACGCCGGCCAGCGCCGCGTCCGGGTCGCCGCCCGCCAGCGCCGCGTAGAACCCGAGCGTCTCCCGGGCGGTGAACCCGTCGCGGAACGGCACCCGCTGCGGCAGGTACCCGACGTGCTTCTCGGACCCGGCGCGCGGGCCGCCCTCGGGGTACCGGACGCTCCCCGCGGTGGGCTCGACGGCGCCCGAGAGGATCCCGAGGAGCGTCGACTTGCCGGACCCGTTGGGGCCGACGACGGCGGTGACGCCGGCCTCGACCGACAGCGAGACGCCATCGAGGACCGGGACGCCGCCGTAGGTTCGGGTGACGCCGTCGACGGCCGCGAGCGTCGGCTCGCTCACGCCGACCCCTCCGCGGTCGCCGTGGCGTTTCCGGCGGGCTCGCCGGCGGCCCGCCAGTCCGCTCGGACCGGTCCGTCGGCGTCGGCGCCCGCACCGGTGACCGCGTCGACCCGCTCGGGGTGGTACGGCGCGGCCGCCGGCGCGGGGTCGATGATGCTCCCCGAGCGGGCGCCGGGGACGGTCCCCCGGAGGGCGTCGAGCAGCCGCGCCGCGGGCGACTCGCGCACCGCGGCCGCGCTCACGTGGCGGTGGAGCGCGGCGTCCACGGGCGAAGTCGGACGATACGCCCGGCTCCCGGGAGCGTGCGGGCCGACGCTCGCGCCGTCCCAGTAGTTCCCGCGGTCGCCGTCGGCCCACACGCGGAGCGCCCCGGCCCCGGCCGTGGCGTGGTCGCCGTTGCCGACGAAGTCGTTCGCGACGACCCGGCTGGAGGGGACCACGGTCGTCGCCCGCGCGCCGAGCTCGTTGTCGACGACGACGTTGTGTTCGTACAGCGACCCCCGGGCGCTCGTCGAGAAGCCGAGCTCGTTCCCGACCAGCGTGTTGTACCCGACGTACGTCCGCGTGCCGGACGCCTGGATCCCCGCGCTGGAGTTGCGGACGTCGTTGCCGACGATCGCGTTGCCGGCCGGCCGCGTCATCACGGTGACTCCGGCGAACAGCTCGTTCCGGAAGGCGTTGTCCGCGACCAGCGCGTCGCCGGTGTACATGAGGTGCGTCCCGTACCGGTTGTCGACGAACGTCGAGTTCCGCACGATCGAGCCGTCGGCGCGGTGGAGGTAGATCCCGTCGCGTCCGCCCTCGAACCGGCTGTTGGTGACGGTGACGCGCGACTTCATCCCGGTGACGCCCATGAACCCGTCCTGCCACTCGTCGGTCCCCTCGACGAGGAGTCCGCTCGCGGTCGCATGCGACCCGTCGCGCAACAGGATCCCGCTCGCCTCCGTGTCGACGGCGACATCGTCGACGACGAGCCCGGGCGCGCCGACCGCCTTGATCCCGGCGTCGCCGTAGCCGTAGCCAAGCTGGATGTTCGTGTCCCACGTCCCGCCCTCGCTCTCGCGGGACGCGCGGGCCGCCTCCGGGTCGCGGGTGCGGTTCCCCGTGCCCGCGATCCGCAGCCCCGTGACCGCCACGTCGCGCGCGTGAACGGTGATCACGGACCCGTTCCCGTCGCCGACGACGCGGGTCGCTCCGGGGCCGGTGCCGCTGCCCGCGCCGGCGATCGTCACGGACCGGTTCACCGTCACGGTCTCCTCGTAGGTCCCGGGCGGGACGCGGACCGTCGTGTTCGGCGGCGCGGCCGCGACCGCGGCGCCGATCGTGGGGGCGTCCTCGCCGACGACGACGGAGGCCGGGCGGTCCGCGCGCCGCTCCGCCGCGGCGATCCGGTCGTTCGCCGTCCGCCAGCGGTCCGGGGCGAGCGCCCGCACGGTCGCCGCGGAGTCGACGTCGAACGACCGACTTCGGACCGCCGCCCAGCCGACGACGGAGCCGCCGTGTTCGTCGGCGAACGCCGCCGCGGCGTCGCGGCTCGCGAATGGGACGACGACCGGCCCGGCCGGCGTCCGCGCGTCGCTGTCGACCACGTACCGCGCTTCTCCGACGGGCGTCCAGCCGCCCGCGCCGCCCGCGGCGAACAGCCCCGACTCGGTCGTGCCCGGGTCCCGATGGTCGAACGTCTCGACGTACGCGACGAGCGGATAGCCGAACTGGCGCTCCGTCCGCCCGTCGCGGCGCGAGTCGACGAACGAGGCGATCCCGTTGTACCCGACGACGTACTGGAGCTGCGAGTAGAACACCTGGACGCGCGGGAGCGTCGCGTCGCCGGCCATCAGCGCGTCCGTCTCCGAGGAGAGCCCCAGCTCGACCGCGTCGTCGAACCGCACCGGCTCGGGTACCGACTCGCTCGGGTCCGCGGCGAACGCGCCCGCGGTCGCGACCGCGGCGAGCGCGACGAGCCCGAGGAGCGCGAGCCGGAGGCGACGCGACCGGGCGGTAGCGGGGTCGAAAACTGCCACGCGTCCGCTTCGATCGGCAGCGCCTTAGAACGTCTGGTTCGTTCCTCGAACGAACCGTTGAACGCGTCCAGAGGGGCTAATAGCCCGGTATTCCAAATACAACTATGACGAGCGACAACCAGCCGACGAGCGCACCCGACCGACGCGAGAACATCCCGCGGCGACGCCTGCTCGCCGGACTCGCCGCCGGCGGCGCCGCCGCGGTCGCCGGCTGTGCCGGCGGAGGGTCAGAGTCCGTGTCCCCCGTCTCGATCGACGACGACCAGGCCTGCGACCAGTGCGGGATGATCGTCGCGGACCACCCCGGAACGGTCGGGCAGGTCCACTTCGAGGACGACGAGCCGGAGGGCGGGCGCCCGGCGCAGTTCTGTAGCGGCACCTGTACGTACACCTACCGGTTCGACGCGGCGGACGCGGGACGGACGCCGCTCGCGACCTTCCTCACCGACTACTCGGCGGTCGACCAGGAGGTGTTCGAGGAGGGCGGCGACACGATGTTTTCCTCGCACGTCGAAAGCGAGGCGTTCGCCCGCGAGACGACCCTCACGGTCGTCGCGCGCAGCGAGGTGATCGGCGCGATGGGGCCGGACTTGGTCCCGTTCACCGACGAGGACGACGTGGAGGACTTCGTCGCGGAGTACGGCGGCGAGGCGATGCCCGCCACCGAGGTGGACCGCGCGACGCTTGAGGCGCTGTAGGGTCGGATACCGGTTCATCCGGAGGGTGAGCTCAGATTCTCGGGAGCCCTCTGACGCCGGACACGCCGCCGACGACGGCCGAGAAGGCCAACGTCGTGACGAGTTGCGGCGTGCTGTCATCTCGGATCGGGTCCGGTTTCGCTTAGTCTCGTCGCTGTCGTCCCGTCCGGTGTCTTCCCGGAGCCGGTGCCGCGCCTCGCGTGGGCGACGGTCATCGGGATGCGCTTCACCGCACCGCGGCGTATCACGCCTACCGGAATGCGAGATGAATCTCGGCACCGACGGAAAGACGCCGGAACTCAGAGACGGGCGATACGAAGAGCAGACGCGACGGGTCGCCGTGGGTTCGGCTGTTCGAAATTCATCGCGATACGGGCTCACGTCCACAGGTTCCCTCAGTTGGGCTTGTAGTCGCCGTGCTCGTCGCCCTGCGACTCCTTAACAAACGATAACACGCCGTGAAGCCGTTTGAACGGCTCTGTGAGTCATACTATCCGAACTCGTAACGTTAGTACAACAGCGGTCGTGGACTGACTCAGGGTACACGTCGAACGAAGCGCTACGTTAAAACACAGACGACTCGAAAACATCGTATGCTGCGGCGAACCGCGACAGATGTCCTTGCCGTGCTCGCGGTTATCGCAGTTGTCGCACTGGTTGTGGGACAACTCACCGGCCAGCCGGTCCTGCTGGGGTTCGTTACCTCAGAGAGCATGGCCCCCACACTGGAAGCCGGTGATGGGTTCGTTGCGGTCCCGGCGCAGCTAGGCGGTGATATCGAGACTGGAGACGTAGTCGTATTCGAGGCCGTTGAGCTACAGGGTGGCGGGCTCACAACGCACCGAGTAGTCGGAGAGACTGACACCGGCTACCTCACGCAAGGGGACAACAATCCATTCACGGACCAAGATGGCGATGAGCCGGTCGTAACGGACGGGCGGATTGTCGCAACCGTACTTCAGGTGAACGGGCAAGTCGTCCGAATCCCACGGCTCGGTACTGGTATCGAAGCGGTTCGAGAGACCGCAACGCGTCTACAGACAACGCTGGCAGAAGCTCTTGGAATCGAAGCAACCGCTGATTCAGAGGGCCTCAGTGGACTGTTTATCGCGGTCGGCTTGGTCTTGCTGCTGGCCGTGTTCGCTGACAACCTGCGCACGTCACATACACGCGACCGTATCCGCAGTCGATCTCGATTTGACGATCAAGGTATCGACGGTCGGTGGGTGGCACTCGGCCTCGCGTTCTTGATTCTCGTCCCGGCAAATGCGGCGATGTTCGCACCGACGGGTACGCATCAGATCGTCGTTGACGGCGATGACCTGCCAGCCGGCACAACGGCAGGAGAAGCCGTCGACACCAGTCTCACTGCCGAAAACGGTGGGCTTGTAACGATGCTCGTACTGCTTGAGACGACACATCCAGAGGGAGAGCTCGGGCGTGAGGAGTTAGTTGTCCCTCGCGGCCAGTCAGCAACCGCGAGCTTGACTGTGACAGCACCCCCACCAGGAGAGCAAGCAGTGGTAACAGTGTCTGAGCACCGCTATTTCCTCATTGCGCCGGCGACAGTTATTACACGGCTTCACGCAATTCACCCGCTCGTCGCGATCGCCGCGTTCAACCTATTGATCATCGGGACGACCACGACACTCATCGGCGCGGCCTTCGGCCTCGGGCCACGGCGAACGCGGCGCCGTCGAAGCCGAGTGTGAACTGCTCTGAACTATACTGCGGTGAATTTATAATTCCCTTGACAGGAACCACAATCGGACAAAAAGGTAAGTGCCGTGCGGCTACTCCGAGGGTTCGAAACTGAACCCCTCCAGTTTACTGGCGTTCTGCCCACTCGTACCCCCCTCGAATATCAAAAACAGCTCGCTGTTGCTAATATCGTTCTCCGGCTCAACAGTAAACTCGAACGGGCGATTCCTATTTTTCAGGACGAATTCTGAGCTCAGTTCGGTTCCGTTCTCGTCCACGAAGATCACCCTGTCTCCGCTCCCATCCACAAGATACGCGATGAGGTTTCCAGTCGTCTCCGATGCCTCAATCTCGAGCGCGTACGTGGTAGCAGACGGAACAGGCGGAAGCTTGAATCCGACGTAGAGCCCGTTACCGCCACTACCTTTCAGATCCGCAGACGACCCATTGTCTCCGTTGTTCACGTTCTGTGAACCCACAACCGTACCAGTGGCCGCGTCGCCGGGACGGGCGGCCTCGCCAGCAGCATCGTCACTGTAGTTGTTTGCGTTCCCGTAATCGATCGGACAAGTGATACTTACCGCCTCTCCCGTCGTTCGCGTCGCGTCGACGGAGAACGATTCAGTGTCGGCGACGAGTGCTAACGTGACGTAGTATTCCCCACTGAATCCACCTGCTGAGTCAGCACACGCCAGCGTTACGGCGTAGTCTCCACTTCCGGTTTCATCTAGCGACGTTTCGACCGCCTCAGTAGTGATCGAGGTGCCTGAGCTGTCTAAGACATCCGTAACCGTCACACTAAGCTCCGAGAACGTATATTCTGTATCACTTTCACTGGCCAGTATCGTATAGATCACCGTCGACGGATTCTGCCTACTGATCGGAGTGAATGGCGATTCCTCCTCGAGCGGCAACAACGCCGTCGAATCAGTGGTTGTCGTGAGTTCGACGGCCCGATCCGAGTGAACGCGTGTTGCCGCATCGGTACTGATCGCCGCTAAGCCAAAGCCCGCCCCCAGGAATCCGAGTGCGGCTCGTCGAGTCCACCTGTGGTCTCGGGTCATGCGTTGAACTCTGGTGGCTTTTCGCTATTACCGAGCAACTGTTGACTACTTTCATACACGTGATACGCCGATGACCCAGCAAAGAGCAGCCCGATGAGTGCTGCCCACATCAGGGTCGGAATCGACGCCGGGAACACGCCAACCCACGCCGCGGCAACGAGTCCGAGTGAGAACGCAGACAACCCCAGATAATACTCGCCCCACGGGATTGAGTCGTCGGGAACAACGTCCATATAGAGGTCAAGCCTGTCAGCCTCGCTGGTCAACTCGAGATCGCCCCTGTCGTGTGTGATGATGCCAGCGCGCTCTAATCGGGGGATGTGGTTCTGTTGAATCGAGGTGTACACGCGATGGCGTTCGCTTGATTCGACCGCTGCCACTGGTTTGTCATTTTCCCACGCCGCGACCTCTTCAGCGATGCTCGATAGAGCGCCTTCGCCGTCGTCACGCTTCAGGATGTGAATTGTATGCCGGCGTCGCGAGTTACTCAATAGGTCGTGTATATCAGTGTGTGACAGTTGCGTACTAGTTTGTGTGGGTTGGGATAACGCGCTCATGGTACGGGAGAAAAGACGACGGCGTCGTCTTCTCTGTAAGTATATATTAACAGATGTATCAGATAGTAATAAGACTTTATATATTTTAGTGAAACGAACATCGCGGTATTAATCTAAGAAAGCAGTGGGACGGGAGCTCAGTGTACTGTGTCGGAACACGCTCTATACAGAGCTTTTACCGGGTGTACTGAGTTAGCTTCTGTAGAATGAGAGCGGACACCACGCAAAATCATTGACGAGAGTGTTCGGCACAGAGTCACAGGATTATCACTCTCGATACAGCTACTCTTCTTGATTATCCTTCACTTACCACGACCGCAAACAGCGAAATTGGATGAGCCGACGCACCACGAACGAGTCCGTGTGAATTCACACCCCCGCTACGGCGCGTTACGGGGACGGGGTCTCTTCAATACGGATATCCAAGGCCTCGCGACTGTTGCCGCTAGTTCCGGTTTCTACCTCAGCGTTTACCGGCGATGACGAGCTCGAGGACACCTCAACCGTAGACCCGCTGCTAACGTCAGATTCGTTGACGGAAGAAAGAATGCTACCACCGTTCGTATCTCCGAACGTAACATTGTAGCTAGTAGTATCGTTCTCGACGAAGGCGAACAGCTCGTCGTAGCTCACTGTAGAGTTCGGCGGTAGACCGTTGTCATCACCGAACACAATCGTCACGTCGTTGGCAACGAGACTGACGTAGTTGCTTCCTATTCCGGAGTACGTTTCTGTTGAATTCGGATTTTCAGGGAATATATCAGTGCCATCAGTAGATTCCCTACTGTCACCAGCTTCGTTATAAATATCGACGGTGTCAGACGACGCGTCGACGAGGACATCGACAAAGTTGGCGGTGATGTCGTCCGCGAGATCTTTTTCTTCCGTCTCAGTCAATCCAGAGACGAGGCCATCAACTCCTGAATCACTGACGCCCGCACCGAACACGTTGACTTCGACCGCACGCTGTGCCGTCGTCGAGCTAAACGCGCCCGACCCGAACGCCGCACCCGTTCCAACGCCCACAACCCCGATCGCACCTAACACACTCCGTCGGTTCATTTTCATGGATGTACTCTACAGTAAGCAGGGCATCTACTTAGTAAACCGCCGGGTTAGGATTCTAACTGCCACATTTAGCGACAGCGAGCCGCTTCAGGCACACCCTGAACCACTCACTCGATCCGGCGAGATGGCTAAAGCGGCTCAATATTATACCTCCCTAGGGTGTATAAAACGATAATGCAAAGACGAGCACTGCTCGCGGGTATCGGCCTGTCGAGTATCGGCGTCGGGGCTGCGTTTGGATCTGGCGCATTCACCACAGTTAGCGCGAACCGAACGGTCGATCTCTCGGTTCAAAAGGACGAGAGCGCTCGGATCGGGTTCTCCCCGGGGAGTGGGGCAAGCAGCATTATCGGAACTAGTACGGACTCCAGCAGTGTTAATGTCATCACCGTTTCCAAATCCGACCTCAACGACCGGGCGAAGACGGTGTTCGAAGACGCGCTCACCGTGACGAACAACGGAGGAGCTGGTGACCCAGCCGTTGACATTTATATCGAAGACGAAAGCTCAGTGCCCGTGGGAACTGAAAGCGCTGATGTGCTTGACCTCCAGACTGCAACCGATAGCAACTCAATCGTTGGCAGCACCAACGCCGTTGAGGTTTCCACCGACGGTGGTTCACAGTCGCTTGATGTCGTAATCGATCTCCGGGACAGTAGCGTTGATGGAAGTACGTTTGATGATATTACCGAGATCACGTTTGTCGCAAACAGCGTCTAGTGGTGGATATAGCGTTACTGTGACAATGCCGTAGCGACCCCGCGAACAGTCTCAAAGCGGTGTGAGTAATACATCCCGAAGTTCCCGTCTCAACATGAATCGCACCAGTGTCGTCGTGCTCGCTTTCCTCCTCATCAGTGGCACAGCAGCTCCTGTTGCGGCGTTCACTGACGGTGACGAGGTCGCACCCGGATCTAACGTGTATCTTGATGCTGCTGACAGTGAGAACGCGGACAAGTACGTTCAGTTCGATGCGAGCGACGAAGTCCGTCTCCAGTTCGATGGGGTGCCACCCGGAAGCCGCACTCGTGCCGATGACCTGTTCGTCGTCGGATTCGACGGGTATCAAGACAGCGACAATGCCACAGCAGTCGGGCTTAGCAGCAGTAGCGCGCACATCACTCTCAAGCGGATGGACACGGGAGCGACCTTTGACAGCGGTGAGATAACACTTCAGCCGGGTGAGAGCGTCACGTTCGGTGTGATCATCGAGACAGATCAAGCCAGTATTACTGGGGCGGTCGATCTTGAGGTGAAAATCCCCGACGAGGACACCACGGAAGGAAACGGAGGCGGTGCTGGATCTCCCGGTGGTGTGACGGACGACGCGTCTGACAACACCGAGGAATCTGACGGTAATGGACCGGAGACCGACTCGGGCGGTGGCGATACGGACGACACGGAAGGCACTGGGACTGAGTCGGGTGACACCGATGATGGTGAGACGGATCCAGGCGCCGGAGACAACACCGGGGACAGCGGTGACAGTGAGAACGGATCTTCGACAGATCCAGACACACAAGAGTCTATTAGCAACGAAACGCTGTCAGACGGTGGCGGAGATGCCGCTGACCCGGCGCTTGAGCCTGGTGGGCTTCAGTTTGGAACCGTCACGCTCCAGTGGTCATTGTTCGGGGGCGTACTCGCAGCCTTCACAAATTACCTTGTCCAGACCCGGCTACGAGACCAGTCGCCGGTGTTCCGATTTAACCGCTCACAGCGTCGTGAGCGGCTAAAACCTGTCTTATCCCGTGAAGCAGCTATCGGCGTTGGTGTGTTCGTTATCACGGTAGCAGTTGCCGGGTTGTTATCAGGCGCCGGCGTTTCAGATATCGGGCAGCTAGCTGTGACGCTCATCTTCTCGGGGGTTGCCGGTGGTGTCACCGGCTATCGGCGGTTCCCGTCCCTCGATCTGAGCGTACCCCCGTCGTGAGCGTCGGGTCGTTTCCGCGCGACGCCGTTTTTATACGATCGACGCTGCCATGTGTCAGTCTGACGACCAACGACCCCGCCTGAGAGTTTGGACTCGCCGAGCGGTTCGGTGCGGACCTCCACCCCGAGCCAGCCGACGATGGCGCGTCCTCACCGGACACCTGCGCGAGCCCACGCCCCGGTGAACGCGGACGCAGTCGACGGCACTACGAGTCCCGCGTCGGCTACCCCCCGGCGCCCCACTGCTCGACGCGCTTCGGCCGGTCGGAGACGGCCATCACGTCGAGGTCGTCGCCCGCGTGGTCGAGCGCCTCCAGCGCGGCCGTCGCGGAGGCCTGCGTCGAGAAGTAGGTAATCTCCTCCTCGACGGCGACCTCCAGCAGGTCGCGCTGGCGCGAGACGATGAAGTCGAGCTCGCCGCGCTTGGCCGCCTCAATCAGGTCCGTCGCCTCGCTCAGCTCGAAGTGCTCGGCGTACCCCGCGACCAGCGCCTCGCCCGCCTCGGTGCCCGGGTCCGGGAACTCCTCGGCCGAGAGGTCGACGACGGCGGTGCCGGACTCGGGGATCGGCTTCCCGGTCGAGTCCTGCGCCTTGTCGTACGCCTTGCCGAAGGAGGTGGCCGTGCCCATCACCTCGCCGGTGGACTTCATCTCGGGGCCGAGCCGCGGGTCCGACCCCGGCAGCCGGTCGAACGGGAGGACGACCTCCTTCACGCTGCGGTGTTCGGGGATCTGCTCGGCGGCGTCGAGGTCGGCGAGCGTCAGGTCGTCGGTCATCACCTTCGCCGCGAGCTTGGCGATGGGGACGCCCGTCGCCTTCGAGACGAACGGGACGGTCCGCGAGGAGCGCGGGTTCGCCTCCAGCACGTACACCTCGCTCTCGGCGTCGGGGTCGTCGACCCCCGTCACCGCGAGTTGGACGTTGAGCAGTCCGACCGTGTCGAGCGCGCGGGCGATATCCTCGGTGACCTCGCGGACCCGGCCCAGCGTCTCGTCGCCGAGCGAGCGCGGCGGGATCATGCACGCGGAGTCGCCCGAGTGGACGCCGGCGCTCTCGACGTGTTCCATCACGCCGCCGAGGAGCACGTCCTCGCCGTCCGCGACCGCGTCGACGTCCAGCTCGACCGCGTCGTCGAGGAACTGGTCGACGAGGATCGGCTTGTCGGGGGAGACGCGGACCGCCTCCTCGATGTACTCCTCTAACTCCGCGTCGTCCTCGACGACGCGCATCGCGCGCCCGCCCAGCACGTAGGAGGGGCGAACGAGGACCGGGTAGCCGATCCCGTGGGCCAGTTCGAGCGCCTCCGCCTCGCTCGTCGCGGTGCCGCCCTCGGGCTGGGCGACGCCCAGTTCGTCCATCAGGACGTTGAACCGGTCGCGGTCCTCCGCTAAGTCCATCGCCTCGACGCTCGTCCCCAGGATCTCGCAGTCGAGCCCGCGGCGCTCGATCTCCGCCTGAAGGGGTTCGCCCACGTTCACCGAGGTCTGCCCGCCGAACTGGACCATCACGCCGTCGGCGCCGGTCGTCTCGATCACGTCGGCGACCTCCTCGGCGGAGATGGGCTCGAAGAACAGCCCGTCGGAGGTGTCGTAGTCCGTCGACACCGTCTCGGGGTTGTTGTTGATCACGTGCGCGTCGATGCCGAGCTCGCGGAGCGCGCGCACCGCGTGGACCGCGCAGTAGTCGAACTCCACGCCCTGTCCGATGCGGATCGGGCCGCCGCCGACGACCACGACGCTCTCCACGTCGGGGTCGACGCGGACCTCGTTCGCCGCGCCCGCGGTGTCGGCGCCCCGGAGGAACTCCGGCAGCCGCGCGGAGTAGTAGTACGGCGTCGAAGCCTCGAACTCGCCCGCGCAGGTGTCGACCTGCTTGTAAGTCCGGTCCGGCACCGCGCTCTCGACCTGCCCCACGTCGGCGTCGACGCCGGCGGCGGCGGCGGTCGCCGCGATCTCCGCGTCGGTGCGGCCGACCATCGCGGCCTCGGTGAAGTCGCCCTCGGCGGCCGCCGCGGTCCCGGCGGCGATGCGCTCGAAGCGCTCGACGTACCAGCGGTGGATGCCGGTGAGGTCGATCACGTCGTCGACGTCGTAGCCGCGGTCGAACGCCTCGAACATCGCGTACGGGCGGTCCGGGCTCGGACGTTCGAGGTACTCCGACTCTAGCTCGTCGTCGCTCACCGTCTCGAAGTCGACGGCGGGGTCGTACTCGGAGGAGCGCAGCGCCTTCACCATGCTCTCCTCGAACGTCCGCCCGATCGACATCGCCTCGCCGGTGGACTTCATCGCCGTGCCGAGCTCGAAGTCCACGTCGTCGAACTTGTCGATCGGCCAGCGCGGCACCTTCGTCACCACGTAGTCGATGGCGGGCTCGAAGGCGGCGGTCGTCTCGCCGGTGATCTCGTTGTCGATCTCGTGGAGCCGCTTTCCGAGCGCGACCTTCGCAGTGACGCGGGCGATCGGGTAGCCCGTCGCCTTGGACGCGAGCGCGGAGGACCGCGAGACGCGCGGGTTCACCTCGACGACGCGGTACTCGCCGCCCGGGGTGCCGTCGTCGTGCCACGCGAACTGGATGTTACAGCCGCCCTGAATGCCGAGGTCGCGGATCACTTCGAGCGCCGCGTCGCGCATCTCCTGGTGGCCGTCGTCGGGGATGACCTGCGAGGGGGTGACCACCGTCGACTCGCCGGTGTGGATCCCCATCGGGTCGATGTTCTCCATGTTACAGATGATGATACAGGAGTCGTCGGCGTCCCGCATCACCTCGTACTCCAGTTCGACCCACCCCGAGATGGACTCGGTGACGAGGACCTCGCTGTTGCGCGAGAGGCGGAGCCCCTTGCGGACGCGCTCGACGAGCTCCTCGAACTCGTCGACGACCCCGGAGCCGGAGCCGCCGAGGGTGTAGGTGGTCCGGGCGATGACCGGGAGGCCGCCGACCGCGTCGACAGCCTCCTGGACGCGCCCCCGGAACGCCGCCTCGTCGAAGTCGGTGACCGACTCGCCCTCGTCTAAGGAGATGGTCGTCGACTTGGGGACCGGCTGGCCGAGGTCCTCCATCCGCCGGCGGAACAGGTCGCGGTCCTCCGTCGCGTAGATGGTGTCGAGCGGCGTCCCCATCACCTCGACGTCGTGTTCCTCCAGAATGCCCTCCTCGGCGAGCTCGGCGGTGACGTTGAGCCCCGTCTGTCCGCCGAGCCCGGCGATGACGCCGTCCGGCTCCTCGATCCGGATGACCTCCGCGATCGCCTCGGGCGTGATCGGCTCGATGTACACCCGGTCGGCCGTCTCGGGGTCGGTCATGATCGTCGCGGGGTTCGAGTTCACTAGGACGACGCGGGCGCCCTCCTCCTGTAGGGCGCGGCACGCCTGTGCGCCGGAGTAGTCGAACTCGGCCGCCTGTCCGATCTGGATCGGTCCGCTGCCGATAAGGAGAATCGTCCGGTCTTCGCTCATTACGCGGACGGAATACGCTCATCGTAATAAGGTCGGCGGTAGAGTACGAATCTCGCAGTAGATTTGCGATTTTCGCAAGCTATTCCGTATCACGGTGAGTGTTACGACATCTCACGATAGCCGACACCGCCGTCAGGAACCGAGTCACGACGCCCGGCTCGTACGACGCGTCACCGCCGGCGTAACGGCCTGAGCCGCCCATCGCAAGGAATTTACCGAGATGTCGGGAACTCCCGGACGACATGCCCTGTTCCCGCCGCCGTGCCCTCCAACTGCTCGGCACCGCCGGCGCGACCGCCGCGACGGCCGGGTGCCTGAGCCCCGGCATCCTCGACTCGTACGCCCTCATCGGGGACGAACTGGACCTCTCGTCGATCGGACCCCCCTACCTGTGGCCCGATCCCACGGTCATCGACGCCACCACCCGCGTCGACTTCACGACCGAAGCCAAGACCGCGTCCCTCTCCGCGCTGTTCGAGACCGGGACGGTGACCGTTAGACAGTGGCCGCTGGTCGGTCGAGACGAGTGGGGGACCGAGACGCGCCCGCGGCCGACGTTCCTCCGCCGGGACGAGACCTTCTACGAGGTCCGGATCACCGACGAGCGCGTCCTCGAACGCGAGCGCTGGCACTTCGCGCTCGACCGGGTCGACGAGACGCCGCCCGACGGCGCGGCGGTCGCGGAACCGCCCTTCGACCTCTCCGACCAGGACGAGCGCGTGCTCGACGCGGCGCTCGACGCCGTGTACGCGGGCAACGACGGCTTCCTCGGGGACCCGGAGTTCGACGAGCTACAGACCGTCGAGTTCCATCACGGGCTCGACGCCGATGCGAGCGCCCTCGTCCCCTCGGCCCCGTTCGAGTTCGTCGAGTACGAGGACGAGTACTTCCGGGCCGTGACGGAGCGCCGGACCGTCGAAGTCCCGGAGTGGACGTACGCGATCGGCGAGGTCAGCGACTCGCGGGCCGACGGCGAGGTCAGCGACTCGCGGGCCGACTTTATCGCGTACGCGCGCGACGCCATCGTCGAGCGCAATCTCACCGACGCCGGGCTCTCGCAGGCCGCTCAAGGGGTCTTTGACGGTGCGATCGCCGAGGAGCCCCGCCGCTACGAGGAGGGCGCGCCGCCCTCGGACGAACTCAGCGAGGCCCTCGGCGCGCTCGGTATCGCCGAGGACCTCGAACCGATCGACAGCTACGAGGAGCGCGTCGACTTCCGGAACGTCGTCGTCGAGTACCGTGACGGCGTCTATCGGTTCGATCTCATCGTGACGCCGTAGCACGCTCGCGGGCTCAGCCGAACGATCGCACGCCCGGCCGCAGACAGTTGCCTTCCGGGCCTCCGGCCGCCCCTCAGGTCTCCAGCCGGTACCGGTACGGTTGGCCCGCGATGACCTCGACCTCGCCGCGCTCGGCCCGTCGCCCTAACACGGTGGCGACCCTGTGCGGGCTGTCGATCGCCTCGCACTCGTCGCACTCCTCGACGAGCGCGAGGATCTCCCGGGCGGTCAGCGGCTCGTCGGCCTCGGCGAGCACGCCGCGAATTCGGTCGTACCGGTCGTATTCGCCGGCGCTCATACGTCTTACGTAGGGTCTCCGAACATATAGGGTTCAGTGAGACAGGAGTCGGACGACTGTCAGACGCAGGCATCGAAGCGGCCGCGTTCCGGGGGCTGAGCGATTCTCGCGGTCGTCACCGCGGTGAGTCCGACGCTCAGGCGTAGGGGTCTTCGGCTTCGAGGTCGCGCTCCGCGCGGTACTGCTCGACGAACTCGCTCACGTCGAACTCGACCATCTCTCGTTCGAACGCCGACAGCGCCTCGTCGTCGTCGGCGTGGCTCACGGCGTGCTCCATCAGCTCGACCACCAGTTCGACGACGACCTCGTGGAGCCGGCGGGAGTCGAACTCGGTCACCCACACCATCGCGTACCCCACGTCGGCGTTCTCGCTGGCGTCGTGCGCGACGACCGCCTCGGGGAACTCCTCCAAGACGACGCCGAGGAGGTGCGGCGTGTCGAACTCCGGCATCTCCTCGCTGGTCGTTTCGATCGCCTCCCGGAGCACCTCGACCAAGAAGTCGGGGAGGAACCGCTCCGGGGGATGGACGTCCATCACGACTGCGTGGGTCTCGCCGCAGTCGCACTCGTACTCGCGCATCCCGAGGTCCAGTTCGCCGACGCCGATCGTCTCCCCGCAGGGTAGCTCCAGCGCGTTCTCGTCGCCGCCGGGGACGCGGGGCTTGGACATAGCTCTCTTTGGTCGCTGGCGAGGTTAAAAGGAGCGGAACGGGTCGGTGCGCCGGGGGGAGCGGCGGCGACTCGACGCCCGCTACTCGGAGTCCTCGTAGCCGGATTCTCCGCCGCTCTCAGCGGATTCGTCCTCCTCTTCGGCGGACTCGCCGTCTCCGCCGTCCGTCTCCACCTCCGCTTCGACCTCGATCTCGATCCCGTTCGCCTCGTAGGTCGCCTCGATCGACTCGGCGTCGTCGCGCTCGATCTCCAGTTCGTCCCGGTCGACCTCCACCTCGACCTCCACGTCGACGGTCACGTCGTCGGACATGAGCATCGCTACGCGCGCGACACTCAAAACGTCCCCGCAGGAGATCGACCGCCGGCCGCGTTACTGGAACCCGATCCGACCGCCGGTGTCGCGCAGCGACTCGCCGCCGCCGCCCTTGAACTGCTCTCTGACGTCCTCGTAGTACGCGAGGATGTCGTCGTTTATCGTCGGCCGCACCGACTCCATGGCGCGCCGGAAGTGCTTCATCTCGACCTCCTCGGCGTCGTCGTCGTCGCGCAGGGCCTCGATGGCGGCCTCGCGGGCGATCCCCTCCAGGTCGGAGCCGACGTAGCCGTCAGTGATCTCGGCGACCTCACGCAGGCTCACGTCGGGCGCGAGCGGCGTGTTCTCGGTGTGGATGTCGAGGATCTGCTCGCGGCCCTCCTGATCGGGCTGGCCGATCATCACGAGCCGGTCGAACCGGCCGGAGCGGAGCAGCGCGGGGTCGATCATGTCCGGGCGGTTCGTGGCGCCGATCACCATCACGTCGCCCATGTCTTCGAGGCCGTCGAGCTCCGTCAGGAGCTGATTGACGACGCGCTCGGAGACGTTGTTCCCCATCTCCTGGCCGCGCGAGGGTGCGAGGCTGTCGAGCTCGTCGAAGAAGATGATCGTCGGGCTCACCTGCCGGGCCTTCCGGAAGGTCTGCCGGATCGCCTTCTCAGACTCGCCGACCCACTTCGAGAGCAGCTGCGGCCCCCGCACCGAGATGAAGTTCGCGTTCGTCTCGTTGGCGACCGCCTTCGCCATCAGGGTCTTCCCCGTCCCGGGCGGGCCGTACAGCAGCACGCCCTTCGGCGCGTCGACGCCCATCCGGTCGAACTTCTCGGGAGAGGTGAGCGGCCACTCGACCGACTCCTGAACCTGCTGTTTGGCCTCTTCGAGTCCGCCGACGTTGTCCCAGGATATCTTCGGGAGTTCGACGAGCACCTCGCGCATCGCCGACGGCTCCACCTCGTTCAGCGCGCCCGAGAAGTCGTCGCGCTTGACGATCATCCGGTCGATGAGGCTCGGCGGCACCTCCTCCTCGTCTAAGTCGATCTCGGGGAGGTAGCGCCGGAGCGCTTTCATCGCGGCCTCCTTCGTGAGGCTCTCGATGTCGGCGCCGACGAAGCCGTGCGTCTCGTCGGCGAGGTGGTCGAGGCTCACGTCGTCCGAGAGCGGCATCCCGCGGGTGTGGATCTGGAGGATCTCCTTGCGGCCGACCTCGTCCGGGACGCCGATCTCGATCTCGCGGTCGAAGCGCCCGGGGCGGCGGAGCGCGGGGTCGACGCTGTCGACACGGTTCGTCGCGCCGATGACGATCACCTGCCCGCGGGTCTCCAGCCCGTCCATCATCGTCAGCAGCTGCGCGACGACGCGGCGCTCGACCTCGCCGGTGACGTCCTCCCGTTTCGGCGCGATCGAGTCGAGCTCGTCGATGAAGATGATCGAGGGCGACTCCTCCTTCGCGTCCTCGAATATCTCCCTGAGCTGTTGTTCGGACTCGCCGTAGTACTTCGAGATGATCTCGGGGCCGGCGATCGAGAAGAACGACGCCGAAGTCTCGTTGGCGACCGCCTTCGCGAGCAGCGTCTTCCCGGTGCCGGGCGGGCCGTGGAGCAGGACGCCCTGCGGCGGCTCGATCCCGAGCTTCGAGAAGATCTGCGGGTGTTTCATCGGCAGCTCGACCATCTCGCGGACGCGCTGGATCTCCGACTGGAGGCCGCCGATGTCCTCGTACGTAATTCCGCCCCCGGTCTTCTCGAACCCGGAGATCGGCTCCTCGCGCAGCTCGACCTCGGTGTCCTCCGTGATGAGACAGACGCCATCGGGCTCCGTCTCGACTGCGATCAGCGGGATCGCCTGCCCGGGCGACCGCATGAACGGGTGGTTCGTCGACGACATCACGGGGACGATGTCGCGCTCGACGACCGGCCGCTTGAGGATCTGGCGTTTCACCATGCCGGCGGCGTCGGAGCCGAACTGGACGGACGCCTCCTCGGGCGGGGCCAAGACGAGCTTGTCGGCCTTCTCAGCCTCCGCCTTCCGGATGGTGACGCGCTCGCCGATGCCGACGTCCGCGTTCTGGCGGGTGAACCCGTCCACCCTGACGGTGTCGGTGTTCCAGTCCTGGCGGTCGGCGCGCCAGACCTTCGCCGCGGTGGTCTCCGCGCCCTCGATCTCGATGATGTCGCCGGGCGAGAGCTTCAGATGTAACAGGGTATCGGGGTCGAGTCGGGCGATGCCGCGCCCCGAGTCGTTCGGGTACGCCTTCGCCACTTCGAGTTGGACTTCGTTCATAGTTCCTCGCGGGGGATGGTCGTATCTGGACCCGGTCCGGGAATAAGCCTGTTGCCCGTGCCGCCGCTCCGCACCGATCTGTCGGCGGCCGCGGCAGGTTGTGTTATCATATAGCACGGTTAGGCGTCCGTTCTTAAAACCTCGTCGTAAGCGTGCGTTTTCGCCGTGGATCTGCGGCGGCCGCAACGGGCGTTTTTTGCCCGTTCGAGGTGACTTTCGGGCGTGTTCGACTCCCTCTCCGGCCCAATGCGGTCCCTCCTCGCTCGGCTCGCCTTCCTCGTCGCCGGCGCGCTCGTCGGGGCGGCGCTGTACGCGCTCGGCGTCGCCGGGATTCTGGCCGTCCCGCTCGCGGTGGTGGCGCTGCTGGTGATCGGCGAACTGTACCTGTTCGCGGCCGGCCAAGGGGTGTAACTCGCCCGACCCTCGCCGCCCGCCCGCGATCGGATCCGGAGGTATTTGTCCGGCAGTCGCGTCGGAACCAGCATGCGAACGCTCGTCTTCGACGGTCGGACCGGGGCCGCCGGCGACATGATCTGCGCCGCGCTGATCGCCGCCGGGGCGGACCCCGACGCGCTCGCCCCCGTGAGCGACGCGCTTCCGGTCCGGTACGCCGTCGGCGAGGTCGAGAAGAACGGGATCCGCGCGACGACGGTCGACGTCCTCGTCGATGACAGGACGGTCGAGACCGACGGAGACCACGACCACGGCCACGGCCACGACCACGGCCACGACCACGACAACGATCTGAGCACCTCCGGATCTGACGAACCGGCCGAGGGGGCCGGCGTCCACCGGAGCTACCGCGAAGTGGTCGATCTGGTCGAGTCGATGGGCCTTCCGCCGGCCGTCGAGTCGACCGCGCTCGACGCCTTCGAGCTGCTCGGCCGCGCCGAGGCGTCGGTCCACGGCACCGACCTCGACGAGACCCACTTCCACGAGGTCGGCGCGGACGACGCGATCGCCGACGTGGTCGGCGCCGCGCTGCTGCTCGCCGACCTCGGTCCCGAGCGAGTCGTCACGACGCCGGTCGCCGCCGGCGGGGGGACGGTCGAGATGAGCCACGGGACGTACCCCGTCCCGGCCCCGGCGACGACCGAGATCGCGAGCCGGGCCGGGTTCCGGATCGCCGGCGGGCCG
The DNA here is from genome assembly GCF_005435235.1 of Halorubrum sp. GN12_10-3_MGM. Lineage (NCBI taxonomy): Archaea > Methanobacteriati > Methanobacteriota > Halobacteria > Halobacteriales > Haloferacaceae > Halorubrum > Halorubrum sp. GN12_10-3_MGM. Next base: position 6,941 of record NZ_SGUB01000025.1, on the reverse strand, counting down.
ATCGACCACGAACTGCTCACGCCGACCGGCGCGGCGATACTGGGAGCGGTCGCCGACGGCTTCGACGCGGTCCCGGACCTCGCGGTCGAACGCGCGGGCTACGGCGCGGGCGACGCCGACTTCGAGCGCCACCCGAACGTCCTCCGCGCGCTCGTCGGCGACGGGGGAGAACCCGGACCTGACGGCGACCGCGAGAAACGCGACGATGACCGAGCCCGAGCCGGGCAGCCCGTCGACGGACGGCTCGCACACGACGACATCGCCGTCCTGGAGACGAACCTCGACGACGCCGCGCCGGAGGTGCTCGGCGGGCTTCAGGAGACGCTCTCGCGGGCCGGGGCGCGGGACGTGACGATCGTCCCGACGACGATGAAGAAGTCGCGCCCGGGACACCTCGTGAAGGTGATCTGTAAGCCGGCGGACGCCGAGGCCGTCGCCGAGCGCCTCGCCCGCGAGACGGGAACGCTCGGGGTGCGCCAGTCCGGCGCGAGCCACCGCTGGATCGCCGACCGCGCGTTCGAGACGGCGACGCTCCGGGTCGACGGCGAGGACCACGAGGTCGACGTGAAGGTCGCCTCGACGACCGACGGGGAGGTGTACGACGTCAGTGGGGAGTACGACGACGCGGCCGCGGTCGCGGAGGCGACCGGCCTCCCGATCCGCGAGGTGCTTCGCCGCGTCGAAGCCGAGGTGCGAGAGCAGCTCCCGCGAGAACAGGGCGGGAGGTGACGCCCCGGCACCCCCGTCAGTCGGGGGGGGTCGACCCGCTCGACGCGCTCGGGGTCGACGCCGAAGCCGTCGGCGAGGCGCTCGCGGACGCGATCGACGACGAACTCCTCGGCGTCCTCGTTGAGGCCCGCCTCCTCGCCGACCGCGAGGGTGGCGACCGCCTCGACCGTGGTGTCGTTGAGGCCGGGACGGAGGCCGGCGATCTCGATCTCCTCGACGCGGAGGCCGTCGATTCGCTCGATCTGTGCTCGTGCGCCGGCGACGAGGTCGCCGGTGGCCGCCTGCGAGACGCGGACGGTCACCGTGGCCTCGACCGACGGCGTGTGGATGGCTGCCGCCATACGCCCCCGCCGCGAGTCGAACGCGGTGCGGCCGGTCGGCCGCCCGGGGTCACAACCCGGAACGCGACCGGTCCGCGGCCTCGAACGCGCCGGCGGCGAGGTCGCCGGCGGCAGCGCTCGCGAGGGCAACGGTCGTCCGGTTCGACCCGCGCGACGAACGCGGCGGCTGGAGAGAACGGGTGTGGTCCGTCCCGCGGGGAAACCTCCCCAGCCGACGCGCGTCACGCGGTCGGGCGGACGGACCGTGAGTTCGGAGCCGAATACCCGATCCCGATCCACCCGAGGGACGCGACGCTCACGGACCGCACGAGCGTCGGGAGGGTGGAACGGGTCATGGTCGGTCTCCGAGGCGCTGAATGCGCCGTCGTCCAACCTCAGTACCGGTTTCGTATTAAAATCATGTTAGTTATGCTACCTCATGACATGGCTAATTCGGTCCGGAAGCCGCCGATAATCCGCCGGAGCGGCCGCGGGCGACCCGTTCAGTCGCCCCCGAGACGACAGGCCTATGCCGGCCGCCCGACCAGTTGCGCGTAAGCAGTCACCGCCATGATCGAGCGAATTCACACGTCGGACGTCGAACCGGACGCGGACGAGGTCGCCATCGCCGGCCACGTCCACGAGATCCGCGACCTGGGGGGCCTCGTGTTCCTCATCGTGCGGGACCGCGAGGGGCTCATCCAGATCGTCTTCAAAGAGGAGCGCGAGCCGGAGCTGTTCGAGGCCGTTCAGGACGTCGGCGCCGAGGACGTTGTCCGCGTCGTCGGCGAACCGCTGGAGAGCGATCAGGCGCCCGGGGGCGTCGAGATCGCGCCGACCGAGTACGAGGTCATCGACGAGGCTGAGTCCCCGCTCCCGCTGGAGATCTCGAAGGACATCGAGGTCGACCTCTCGACCCGGCTCGACAACCGCGCGCTCGACCTCCGGAAGCCGGAGACGCTGGCGGTGTTCACTCTGCGCTCCGAGCTGATCACCGCGATGGAGGAGTGGTTCGAAGCCGAGGGGTACGTCGACATCAAGACGCCGCTGATCTCGAAGGGCGGCGCTGAGGGCGGCGCCGAGCTGTTCCCGATCCTCTACTACAACCAGGACGCGTTCCTCTCGCAGAGCCCCCAGCTGTACAAGCAGATGCTGATGGCCTCGGGCTACGAGGCCGTCTACGAGACGGGGACCGCGTTCCGCGCCGAGGACTTCGCCACCTCTCGCCACGTCTCCGAGATCGCGATGTTCGACGTGGAGCTGGCCTACATCGACGACCACGACGACGTGATGGACGTCCAAGAGGAGTCGCTGCGCTACGCGCTCCGCGAGGTCGCCGAGAACGCCGAGCGCGAACTCGACCTTCTCGACGTGGACCTGGAGGTCCCCGAGGACGACTTCCCGCGGATCACCTTCGACGAGGCACTCGACATCCTCGAAACCGAGTTCGGCCACTTCCCCGACGACCCGACGGACCTCGACACGAAGGGCGAGAAGCTGCTCGGCGAGCACTTCGAGGAGCAGGGGCATCCGGCGTTCTTCGTCGTCGGCTACCCCGACGAGAAGTTCTACTACATGCAGGACGTGCCGGACGACGAGATCGCCTCCCGGAAGTTCGACCTCATCTACAAGGGCCAAGAGCTCTCCTCGGGCGGCCAGCGCGAACACGACGTCGAGCGCATGGTCGAGGTCATGGAGGCGGAGGGCGTCGAGACCGCGAACTTCGAGTTCTACATCGAGGCGCTGAGCTACGGCACGCCCCCCCACGGCGGCTACGGGCTCGGTATCGACCGCCTCGTCCAGAAGGTCGCCGACCTCGACAACATCAAGGAGGCGATCATGTTCCCGCGTGACCCCAACCGGCTGGAGCCGTAGTCGGTTCGAACGACGCCCACCCTGCCCGCCCGCGCCCGCCGACTACGGTCCACGGCCGCGCCCCCGGTTACGGTCCGCGGGCGCGTCGCCGATCTCGGCTGCCGGAGTTATCCTTTTATATATCACCCGCTATTCAGGTCGATCTCCCGGTTTAGGCCGTCTTCTGCCGATTAAACCGAGTTAAATCGGGCGTAATTCGGCTGAACGGCTTGGGGCATTAAACCGTGTAGCGCTCCGAGGATGAGTCGCAATGAACGCACTCCGAACGACGCTGCTCGTGGCGGTCGCCACGGTGGTACTGATCGGGACCGGCGCGGCCGCCGGTGCCGTCGCGGCGACGCCCGGCCCGGACAACGCCTCGGGCGACGCGGGCCCGCCGAGCGACCTCCCGGACCAAGTGCCGGACTTCGTCGGCGGGATCCTCGACAGCGTGAACGAGTTCCTCGGCGGCGGGGTCGATGACCTCGGCGAGACCGTGAGCGATATCGCCGGGAACGGCGCCGGCGAGGGCGACGGAACCGACGCGGAGAACAGGACGACCGCCGACGGAGCGGGGGGTGCGTGACGTGACTGACCGCGCGCTCGACCTTGACGCGCTCGACAGGCGCACTTACCTCAAGGCGACCGGCGCCGCCGCCCTCGGGGCGACGGGCCTCGCCGGCTGTGTCGGTCGCGCGACGGGAACGCTCGCGACGCAGGTGACCGACCAGCCCGCCGACATCGGCGACTTCGAGTCGCTCGTCGTCACCGTCGAGGGGTTCTGGCTCGGCCCGGAGGGCGCCGATCCGGAGGAAGGTGACGCTGACGGCGCGAACGAGACCGACCCGGACGACGGGAGCGACGACACCGACGCCGGCGGGAACGAGACCACCGACGGCAACGGGACCGACGACGAGGGGGACGCCGCCGAGGGTCGCGAGTACTTCGAGTTCGACGAGTCACAGGAGGCTGACCTCGTCGAACTCCAGAACGGCGAGACGCAGCTGATCGACGAGCGGGAGCTCCAGACGGGCGAGTACCCGTACCTCCAGCTCGACGTGTCGTCGGCCGACGGGACCCTCACCGACGGGAGCGACGCGGCCGTCGATCTCCCGGGTAACGCGCCGCTGAAGTTCAACGAGCAGTTCGAGATCCGCGAGAACGCGCGGACGACGTTCACCGCGGACTTCGCGCCGGTGCTGCGCGGGAACGGCCGCTACCTCCTCCGCCCGGTGCCGAGCGGGATCGAGGTGGAGTACGAGTCCGAGGCGTCGGAGGACGGTTCGAGCGGCGAGAACTCGACCGACGGCGACTCGTAGCGACGCCGCGCTCTCCCGGTCCCCCGTTGGAGTCGCGGCCGCGTCCGGCGCTCGCAGGGGCGAGCGCGGACCGCACCGCGGCTTCGGGGTCAGGGCTGGGTCGGTTCCCGGGATTCGGGGACCGGGGGAATGCGCGCGTCGCTGCGAGCGGTTCCCGACGCAGAGCACCCGTCTGCTGTCAGAGGCACACGGCCCGCACGACCGCCCGAGCGACGACACGCCCGGGCGGTCTTTTCGCTTTCTGCGATCCATCCGCCGTATCGGCGCCCAGTGTCCGCCGAGTCAGACCGTCGTCGCGTCCGTCCGGAGGAACGTCCGGTAGAGCGGTCCGGCGAGTATCAGCACGCCGACGGCGGCCATGCCGAGGACCACGGCCGGGTCGACGAGCGACCCGCCGCTCGCCGCAAGGCGGTCGAGCGAGACGCCGACGGCGACCCCGGCGAGGACCCACGGGAGTTCGCCGAACGCGGTACCGGCGATGAACGGCCGGACGCCGACGCCGGCGGCCGCGGCCCCGACCGTCACCGCGTCCGACGGGAGCGGCAGCAGGCGGGTCCCGGTCACGGCGCGCACGCTCCCTGACTCGGCCGCGAAGCGCTCGCCGGCGCGACAGAACCTGTCGGCGATTCCCGACGCGTCGCCCGCGTTGGCGCCGTCTCGGAGGCGGAATCTCCCCGCCCGGGCGAGCGCGTACGGGGGGAGCGCGGTGCCGACGACGAGCGCGAGCGCGAGCGGCGTCCCGGCCCAGCCGTACCCGAAGCCGACGGCGACGGCAAGCAGGGTCGTGGGCCACGCGAGGAGCGGCCTGACCGCCGCGAGCGCGACGACGGCGGCGCCGAACCGCAGCGGGTCTGTCGCGAGCCACCGGAGCCGCGAGAGCGCTGCCTCGGGAGAGACCGCGAGGGTCACTGCCGCCACCGCCGCGACGAGGACCCCGGCGACCGCGTACCGTCCGAGCGCCGACCGGCGATTCACGCTCCGGCGTCCGCGGGCGTCCGGTAAACCCTTTGTGGGTGCGTCCGGCCGCCGCCGGGCAGCCGCCGGCTCAGGACAGCTTGCCGAGCGCCTCGAAGAAGTCGGAGGGGGGGCCGGCGATCCGTATCGGCGGCGCGGCGCGTTCGACGGTCACTTCGGTCGGCCCGTCGAGCGCCGCGGTGTCGCGTCCGTCGCTGACGACGGTCGCCCCCGCGTCGTCCGCGACCGCGACGGTTATACTCGCGTCGGCGTCGACGACGAGCGGCGGCATCCCATCCTCGGCGACCATCTCGTTGACGATCAGCCCGTTCACCTCGGGGTGGACGAGGGGCCCGCGCTCGGAGAGGTTGTACGCGGTCGACCCGGTCGGCGTGGCCACGAGGACCCCGTCTGCGTGCCCCCCGGCGTACCGCGACCCGTCGACCCGCACCTCGTAGTCGATCCCGCCGCCGGGGCCGCGTCGGTCGCCCTGAATCACCACCTCGTTCGCGGCCGGCGTCGACGTCCAGCCGCCGGCGCTGGCGGCGAGCCGCGGGGCTTCCCGGACGTCCAGCCCCCCGTTCCGGAACGCCCGGACCTCGGCGCGGAGCGCCGCCGCCGCGTCGGCAGGCGGGACCGCGTTGAGGAACCCGACCTCGCCGAGGTTCACCCCGACGATGGGGGTGTCGCCGGCGTTGCGCGCGACGAACAGGAACGTGCCGTCGCCGCCGACGGCGACGACCAGGTCGCAGTCGTCGAACGCGTCGACCGCCCGGGCGTCGTCGCCCGCGTCGAGCGCGGCGGCGGTCTCCGCGTCGAGCCAGACGCTCTCTCCTTCTTCGGTGACGATGTCTCGGAGAGTCGCCGCGAGCGACGCCGCCCGCTCGCTGCCCTTTCGCGCGACGATGCCCACTTCCATGCGGAAGCCATCCCCGTCCCCGGATAAAAGCGTGCGGACATCGGGGAGCCCGATCGAGTTCTCAACGCGCGGGAGTTCGCCGGAAAGTTTCAAGCCGCTTGGTCGCGTTGCTCGGCTCATGCCGAACCCCCACGGGCGGCGGAAACGATGAGCGAGGAGGACGACTGGTTCGAGCGCGCGCTGCGCGAGACCGACGAGGAGTCCGACGAGCGGCCGGTGGGCGACGCGGAGCGCGGATCCGACGGCGGGCCCGGGGAGTCGGATGATGCGCAAGAGCGGGATGACGCGCCGGACGAGGCGGAGGACGCGACGGGAGTACCGGACGAGTCCGACGCTCCCGGCGACGGGGGTGCGGAGCGGGAGTTCGACGACCCGGCGGTCGAACTCGGCGCATCGAGTGACGACGCCGAGCCCGCGGACCCCTTCGGCGGGAACCGCGGGGAATCGGACGCCGACGCGGGCGACGGGGACCCGTTCGGCGGTGCGACCGATGACGGCGAGGCGCGCTCCTCCGGCGACACGGCCGACGACGGTGACCCGTTCGGAGGGACCGACGAGCCGAGCGGCGACCGGTCCGGGGGCGACCGGTCCGGTGACGACTCGACGGCAGACGGCGTACCGGCGGACGCGTTCGGCGATGTCGGCGGCGGCGGAGAGTTCGGGTCGTTCGGTGCGGACGACCCCTTCGGCGGCGGGAGCGACGCCGGCGCGAGCGAAGCGAGCGCTCCCGACCCGGACGCCGGTTCCGGGGGCGAGACGGACTCGTTCGGTGCTGACGACCCCTTCGGCGGGAGCCGCGGGGGCAGCGGGAGTAGCGGCGGTGCGGACGGCAGCGCGGGGGGCGGT
>NZ_SGUB01000024.1:0-48638 GCF_005435235.1 Halorubrum sp. GN12_10-3_MGM | reverse complement strand
AGGTTGACACACCATTGCATTGGTCTGTGTGGTGTCCGGTCCATCCAGCGGCTTGGATGACACCGAACGACCACGGCTCACATCAGATCGCCGCTTACGCCGGAGCGCAGGGGGCGCGATCCTCATCCTTCGCGGACCTGAACGTACCGGGCGACGGGTCATAAACCCATCGAAACGGTACGGGTCCAGCGAAACCGGGCCGAGTTGAACGGCCCGAGTCCGCGTTGCGTTCTTCGCATTTCTTCGAATGCCCGGGGTATACTTAACCCCGTCGAACCAACTCCACTACGTCATGCGGTTTCATGGCGTAAAACAGTGATAACTGACCGGATCGAATCGATGTGCGGCAGCGTCTATCCGAGACGAGTTCTCTGTGCCGGTGTAGTGATCAAGCCCGGACTGTTCCGGTCGAGCAGTACCGAAAACGAGAGATCGGAACCGGAGCGTCCGGGAGCTACTCCTCGTCGAGGTACTCGATGCCCTGCTTCGAGACGTTAGCCTTAGTGATGTCGTTGAGGTCGTTGAGCCAGAAGTCGTCGTCCGCCTCGTCGACCTCGGGGGCGTTGTCCTTCCACGCCCAGCCCTCGTACTCGTGGACTTTCTGCGTCCCCTTTTCACGGAGACGGAGCGTCGTTCGTTGCGCCTCCTCCTCCGAAGGCGCCGGCTCGAGCGTTCGAGCCGCCTTGAGTGCCGCCTGACGCGGCATGTTCCCCGAGAACTCACTCGGTTCCGATCCGTCTTCCTCTCGAAGGGCAAAGTTTCGCTTACCGTCTTCACGTACCATGGTTTTGCCTCCATGTGACACCAGCACACAGTGTGTAATAAATATATCGGGGAAATGAAAGCTGTGCGGCACAACATTTATATACTGTCTCGGCCGCTGCTAGCGGTTTGGAACGCCGACGAGACGAGTTGACCGACCCGCGGAGGATTTCAGGCGGACGGCGAGCGCGAGACGGTGTTCACACGAACAGTCGGAGGGGAGTTGCCAGTCGGTCGACTAGCCGGGGAGTCGATCGGCCAAGGGAGCCGACGACGCACCCGCGCGGTTGGCTCGTCGGGCATACGAATACGCGTAAACAACACTTATGTGTCTGCTATGGCGAAGTGCGACAAGTACACCCGCGATGGTCCGCAAAAAGAAGCTCAGCCCCAGTGGCGCCAAGGACGACGAGGGGGAGTACCACAACGTCCACGTGAACCTTCACGAGGACGAACTCGCCGTCGCCGGCATGGAAATCGGCGACGAGGTGTTCGTCCGAGTCCGAGACGGGAAGATAATCATCCAGAAGGCGGACGCGAACCCGGAGCAGCTCGAACACGACTTCTGACGCGGACCCGCGGGATTTTCGTCGGCAAGGACGCCGCCGAGCGGTCGCGACGCGGACTGCGGTCGGCGGATTGATTGTCGCTCGTGACGAGACACGCACGATGGGCGCGTATGACCTGTTGAAGCCAGCACTGTTCCGGCTGCCGCCGGAGACCGCACACGGACTGATCCACGGACTCCTCGGCGGCGTTCAGGGGACTCCGGTTTCCGCCGCGCTCGCCGAGCGGTACGTGGTCGGCGACGAGCGGCTCGCGGTCGACGCGTTCGGGTCGAAATTCCCGAATCCAGTGGGTGTCGCCGCCGGTTTCGACAAGAACGCACACGTGCCGCGAGCGCTGTCGTCCCTCGGGTTCGGTCACGTCGAAGTCGGCGGCGTCACCGCCGAGCGGCAGCCCGGGAACCCCCGTCCGCGGCTGTTTCGCTTGCGCGAGGACGAGGCGCTCGTCAATCGGATGGGGTTCAACAACGAGGGCGCTGACGTGGTCGGCGAGCGGCTCGATCGCGACCCGCTCCCGGACGTGCCGGTCGGGATCAACATCGGGAAGTCGAAGTCGACACCGCTCGAGGACGCCCCGGACGATTACCTGTACACGTACGAGCGCGTCGCGGACGCGGGCGACTACTTCGTCGTCAACGTCTCCAGTCCCAACACGCCGGGACTCCGCGAGCTCCAGAACCGCGACGCGCTGGAGCGGATCCTCGGGACGCTGGACGATGCGGGCGCAGACCCCCTCCTCGTGAAACTCTCCCCGGATCTTCCGGAGCCAGCGGTCGAAGACGCGCTCGGGGTCGTCGACGACCTCGATCTGGACGGCGTCATCGCGACCAACACGACGACATCGCGGCCGGACTCAGTGCGGAGTCACAACCGAGCGGAACGCGGCGGCCTCTCGGGGAAGCCGATCGAATCGCTCGCGACGGATCGGGTGCGGTTCGTCGCCGAGCGCACGGACGTGCCGGTGATCGGTGTCGGGGGGATCTCAGACGCCGCGGGCGCCTACGAGAAGATACGGGCCGGCGCCTCGCTCGTCCAGCTATACACGGGGCTCGTCTACGAGGGGCCGAGCCTCGCGCGCGACATCAACGAGGGACTGCTCGAACTGCTCGAACGCGACGAGTTCGACTCGATCGAGGACGCGGTCGGCGCGGACCTGTGAGCGGGTCGAGAGGCGGAAGGGGAGGGCGGGCTACGCCTCGTTACGCACGATGACGACGACGTCGTCGGCCTGAAGCAGCTCGCCCTCGCCCTGGTACTGCCGCTCTTCTTCGACCGCGAACTCGTCGTCGACCAGCGTGACGCTCGCGACGTGAAGTTCGTCGCCGTCGATCTTGTACTCCCCCTGCGCGAGAGCGGCCTCGATGTCCCCGACCTGATCGCCGTACTTCGGGCCGACGGTGGCGTAGTCGAGGTCGATGCCCGTGATCACCGTCTCGACGGGCGCGTCGCCGTCGGGGTGGACCGCGAGGTCGTCGACGTGCATCACGCCGGTGATGTCGTCCTCGAAGCCCCGCACGTCGGCGTACACCTCCACCGCGTCGAGCGCGGCGGTGAGAGGGAGCTGATTCTCGCTTTTGTACTTCCGGAGCGCGCCGACGACGGCGGTGGCGGCGGTCCCGGCGTCGCGGTCGGCCTCGATTCCGAGCGGCTCGGGCCAGTCGGCGAGGTGGATCGAGTCGCTCGCACCGTCGGCGAGCGAGACCCCTTCGGGTGTGGCCCCGTCGACCGCGTCGGCGTACATGTCGTGCCACAGCTCCTCGGTAACGTGCGCAAGGAGCGGGGCGAACAGCTTCAGGAACCGTCGGTGCGCGGTGCGGAGGGTGTACGCCGCCGCGTCGTCCTCGCGCTGCTTCGCGATCTCGAGGTAATCGTCACAGAACGTGTTCCAGAAGAAGCTCCGGAGCTCGTCGCGGGCCTTCGAGAACGCGCGGTCGTCGAGGAGCTCGGTGAGCCGCTCGATCTCGGCGTCGAGCTCGGCGAGGAGCCAGCGGTCGAGCTCGCGGAGGCCTCCCTCGGGCTCGGCCGGGAACGGCTCCGGCGCGAGCGACTCGACGAGCTTCGAGGCGTTCCACAGCTTCCGGATCAGCTTCTCGCCCGCGCGGAGGTCCTTCTCCTTGAACGGGAAGTCGTCGCCGACGGCGGTGCCGGCCGCCCAGTAGCGCGTGGCGTCCACGGGGAACTCCTCGAGGACCGCCTCGGGCTCGACGACGTTGCCGACGGACTTCGACATCTTCTCGCGGTTCTCGTCGAGGACGTGGCCGTTGATCATCGTCTCCTCGAACGGAACCTCACCGGTGTGCTCGTAGCACTTGACGAGGGTGTGGAACAGCCAGAAGCTGATGATGTCGTGGCCCTGCGGTCGGAGGTCGAACCGGTACAGCTCCGGGCGCTCCATCGTGAACTCCTCGGCCTCGTCGTCCCAGTCCCAGCCGGCGTTGACGAGGGGCGTGAGGCTGGAGGTGGCCCACGTGTCGAGCACGTCGTCCTCCGGCTGGAAGGCGTCGTGCCCGCACTCGGGGCACGCGTCGACGGGCGGGTCGTCCGACAGGGGGTCGACCGGGAGGTCGGCCTTCTCGGCGATGACCTCCTCGCCGCAGCCCTCGCAGTACCACACCGGGAACGGGATTCCGGATGACCGCTGACGGGAGATGAGCCAGTCCCATTGGAGCCCCTCGACCCAGTGTTCGTACCGGGTGAACATCTTCTCGGGCGACCAGTCCATCTCGCGACCGATCTCGAGGTACTCGTCCGTCTTGTCGAGCATCTCGATGTACCACTGCTCGGTGACGAGGAACTCGACGCTCGTCCCGCAGCGCTCGTGGACGTTGACCGTGTGGGTGATGTCGCGGCGGTCGAGCAGCGCGCCCGCCTCGTCGAGGTCTTCGACGATCGCTTCGCCCGCCTCGTCGGCGTGGAGCCCTTCGTACTCCCCGGCGAGGTCGGTCATGTGGCCGGACTCGTCGATGGCGACCCGGAGGTCGAGGTCGTGGACCTGGTACCACTCGATGTCGTTCTGGTCGCCGAACGTACAGCACATCACGATGCCGGAGCCGGTCTCCATGTCGACGCGCTCGTCGGCGATGATCGGCACCTCGTGGCCGAACAGCGGGACCTCCGCGGACTCGCCGACGAGGTCCTGGTTCTCGTCGTCGTCCGGGTGGACGAAGACGGCGACGCACGCGGGGAGGAGTTCGGGCCGCGTCGTCGAGATAACGAACTCGTCGGCGACCTCGTCGTTCCCGTCGCGTCCGGCGACGGGGAACGCGATGTCGTTGAAGTGGCTGGCCTGCTCGTCGTCCTCGGTCTCGACCTGCGAGATGGCGGTCTCGCACTCGGGACACCAGATCGCGGGGGCCTTCTCGCGGTACTCCCGGCCCTGCTCGTACAGGTCGACGAACGACAGCTGCGAGACGCGCTGGACACGGGGTTCGATCGTCTGGTACGTGTGGTTCCAGTCGACCGACACGCCGAGCGATTGGACGTTCTCGGTGAACTGCTCCTCGTAGTCGGCGCAGACCTCCCGGCACTTCGCTTGGAACTCGCGCCGCTCGAAGTCCTGATGCCGGATGTCGAGCTCGTCCTCCGTGAGCCGCTCGGAGGCGATGCCGTTGTCGTCGTAACCGAACGGGAAGAACGTCTCCCCACCGTTCATCCGCTCGAAGCGCGCGACGAAGTCCTGGAGGGTGAACCCGTACAGGTGGCCCATGTGGAGGCTGCCCGATACCGTCGGCGGGGGCGTGTCGATGGAGAAGACGGTGTTCGGGTCGACCGGGTCGTCGTCGGAATAGGCGTACGTCTCCTCGTCGACCCATCGCCGCTGCCAGCGCGGCTCGACGGCGTCGGGGTCGTACTCACCACTGGGCATTTCGGTCACACGTTCCGCCGGTTCCCCCTTAACGGGCTCGGTTGTGCGGGACATCGGCGCACGCCGAGCGCTTCAGACCGTGTCGTCGAGGTCGTGGTCGGCCGCCATCTTCGACGCCTCCGTCGCGAACCGCTCGACCTCGTCCGCGGGCGTCTCCCCCAACGCGGTCTCGTCGACCTCGCGGCCGGCGGTGATCCCGCCACCGGTGACGAGCCGCTGTTCGGCCAGCTCCTTCGTGTGTATCCGCTTGCCGTCCTCAGTGGCGTAGGTGAGCCGCACGAGCCCCTTCGAGTCGAACTGCCGGTCAACGAGCCAGACCGTGGTCATACGCGGCGATCGGTGCCTGCGACGCTTAAGAAGGGCGGTCGGCCGTTGGAAACCGAGGGGGGAGGTCGGTGTCGGAGAGGGGTTGCGGTGACGCGTGCCGACGAACAGCCGTCAGGACGCGTGCCGACGAACAGCCGTCAGGCTGTGAGTCGCGCGCGAGGTCGCCGGCGCTGCGCGCCGGCTGCCGGAGCATCTTCGGTTCTCGCTGGAGTCGGGAGCGAAGCGAGCGACGAGGCCGGGGCTTCGGAGGTAGTTACCGAGGATTGACCGTCGAATCCGAGTCAGTCATCGAATCAGAACCAACCGGAGCCCTACACGTCTCGTCGTCACCGCTTTGTATCGGCTCGCCGAACAGGTGAGCATGTACGTCGAGTTCGACCGCGACACCTGCGTCGGGATGTACCAGTGCGTCGCCGAGTGGGACGCCTTCGAGAAGGACCTGAACGACGGAAAGGCCGACTTAGCGGGGAGTACCGAGGAGGACGAGGACCTGTTCGTCGTCGAGGTGCCCGACGGCGAGGAGCTCGACGCGAAGTTCGCGGCGCGCTCGTGCCCGGTCGACGCCATCGAGGTGTACGACGACGACGGCGAGCAGGTGGTGTGAGCAGTTCCGGTCGCTCGATCGGTTGCGTATAAACAACAGCCGGTGTCTCGATCTGAGCGAACACCGCCGAAGCCCCGCCCCGCGGCCTCACGCCTCCCCGGCCTCGTCGGCCTCCTTTCGCGACTCCATCGCACGCGCTCCTCGCGGCCGCCGGTGGCGACCGCTCGGAGGCGCGCGCCGAGGTGGATAGTCGGGAAACGCGTCGACTCCTGCCCGAGTCTATTTATAACTGATCGGCTACGTCCTCGGCGAAGTACGTGATGATGAGGTCCGCGCCCGCGCGCTTGAGCGCCGTGAGCGACTCCAGCGCGGTCGCCTCCAGGTCGAGCCACCCCTTCTCCGCGGCGGCGTGGAGCATCGCGTACTCGCCGGAGACGTTGTACGCCGCGATGGGACGGTCGAACTCTCGCCGGAGGTCGCCGACGATGTCGAGGTATGGCAGGCCGGGTTTCACCATCAGCACGTCGGCGCCCTGCTCGGCGTCGAGGCGGGCCTCTCGGAGCGCCTCGCGGCGGTTCGCGGGGTCCATCTGGTAGTGGCGTCGGTCACCGAACGCGGGGGCGCCGTCGGCCGCGTCGCGGAAGGGGCCGTAGAAGGCGGACTCGTACTTCGCCGCGTAGCTCAGGATGGCCACCTCCTCGTGACCCGCCGCGTCGAGCGCCTCGCGGATCGCTTTTACCTGCCCGTCGGTCATCGCGGAGGGAGCGACCACGTCGGCGCCCGCGTCGGCCTGCGAGACTGCGGTGCGCGCCAGCAGGTCCAGCGTCTCGTCGTTCTTGACGGTGAGCGTCGGATCCGACTCGGCGCTCTCCTCGATCACGCCGCAGTGTCCGTGCTCGGTGTATTCACAGAGGCAGACGTCGCCGATGACGGTGACATCAGTCTCGGCGGAAATCCGGCGGATCGCGCGCTGGACGACGCCGTCGTCCGCGTACGCCCGGCTCCCGGACGCGTCCTTCGACTCGGGGACGCCGAAGAGGATGACGGCCTCGACGCCGGTGTCGCTGACCTCGGCGACCCGGTCGACCGCCTCGTCGACCGGCACGCGCTCGTGGCCGGGCATCGTCTCGATCGGGACGCGCTCGTCGGTCGTGGCGTCGACGAAGACGGGGGCGACGAGGTCCGACGCGGAGAGGTCGGTCTCGGCGACGAGCGGGCGAACGTCGTCGGTCCGGAGGCGGCGGGGCCGGTCCGTGAGGTCCATACCGGTTGTTCGGGTCCCGCCGACTTTTAGCGTTCGTCTCCGGCCGATTACTCGGAGGACTCGACGTCGATCCGGTCGCGGAGCTCCGCGAGCTCGTCCGACTCGGCGAGCTCCTCGACGCGCTGTTTGAAGTGGGACTCGCAGAGACCGACGACCACGCCGCCCTGCTCCGCCTCGTACGTGGCCTCCCGGTCGCAGTAGTGACACCGCATACCCGGTCCTCGGTCCGGCGCGGGCTTAATCCTGTTCGTCGGGCGTCGCCGCGGCGGCGGAGTCGCCCGTCGCGGACCCGTCTGTCGGGACCGCCTCGGGGAGCCGATCGCGGACGGGCTCGAACGCCGACGCCGTCAAGCCCGCGACGCCGAGCGTCCGCTCGTGCGCGTCCGTCCCGCCCGTTCTGAGCAGGTCGGCCTCGGCGGCGAGGCGGTCGATCCGCGAGTCGTCGACGGCGCGACCGTAGGGGTAGAAGCGCTCGACCGCGTCGATCGCGGCCGACTCGCGGGCGACGTCGAGCGCCTCGTCGACGCGCTCGTACCGGAACGGGTGAGCGAGGCCGACGAGCGCGCAGGCGTCGTCGAGGAGGTCGAGCCCCTCGTCGAGCGGCGTCACGTCGCGCGCGACGTAACACGGACCGTCGTTCCCGATCAGCTCGTCGAACGCCCCGGCGTAGTCGTAGGGGGCCTCCGACTCGTCGATCGCCCGCGCGATGTGCGGTCGCCCCAGCCCGGCGCGGGGCTCGATGTCGAGGTCGACGCCCAGCCGCTCCTCGACCGCGTCGAGGATGGCGGCGCCGCGCTCTCGGCGGTCGCGCTGGAGACGGTCGATCTCAGCGTCGAGCGCGCCGGTGTGTTCGACGCCGTAGCCGAGAAGGTCGAGCCGCCCGAACCCGGCGTCGACGCGGAGTTCGATCCCGCGGACGATCCGGACGCCGTCGCGCTCGACGACCGGCGCGTCTATCTCGGGGTGAACGCTGTCGTGGTCGGTGACGGCGACCCAGTCGACGCCGGCCTCGCGGGCGGCCGCGGGGACTTCGTCGAGCGTCATCGTGCCGTCCGAGAGGGTCGTGTGGGCGTGGAGGTCGGCGACGACGCGGTCGTCAGAGGCGGCGGGCATACCGGCGAGTAGTCGGGCGCGCCACTAATCGACGGCGGTTCGAGGGGACCGATCGGACCGGGCCGTCGAACCGGAGCAGGCCCGATATAAGGCAATATAAGGTATCCCCTCCGACTAAGGTCGTACATGGACAATCATTAAGGACTGCTGGCGGCTCCCTACTGTTGATGCGCTTGAACGGCGTCGACGACCGACTCGAACGGCACCAGTACCCGACCACCTCTGAGGAGATCATCGCGGCTCACGGAAACGCGACCGTAGAGCTCGCGAACGGGTCCGAGCGGCTCGGCGACGTCTTGGAGCGGTTCGGCGATCAGACGTTCGAAGACGCGGAGGACGTGTTCACCACGCTCCGGGCCGGCGTCTGTCACCGCGGCGTCGGTCGCCGGTTCTACTCGGACCGCGACCCGACCACCGACGCGGAGGACGGGCCCTCGCCCGTCTCGTTCTGAGGCGGCGAACCGCGCGGGATCCACGCACGTTTTTTCGAAACTCGATCGCGGAGCGTCGCCGATCCGCTGCGAGGGAGAGAGCTCGGCTCGGCGGAACCCCGCGAGGCTACGAGACGCCGTCGACGACCCCGGAGAGGTCGAGCGGGACCGACCCCTTCCGATAGCCCTCGATCGACCCGTCCGGCTCGGCGCGGTAGACGACCGCGGGCTTGTGACGGACCGCGGGTTCGGCCTCGCGCACGGCGGCCCACTCGTCGGCGGGAAACGACGAGCAGTCGACGAACAGCGTGACGCCGCCGGCGTGGGCCGCGAGCTGTCCGCTGGTCTTCGTCTCGGCGGTGTCGCGGACGGCGGCGACCGGATCGTTCGCGGACCGCCCCGCGGTCGGCTGCGGGCGCGTGACCTCGACGAGGTGACCGGTCCCGGTGTCGGGCTCCGTCGCGCGGAAGTCGAGCGAGTGTCCCGTCGTCACCTCGATCTCCGGGGTGACCTCGTACCCCGCGTCCGCGAGGATCCGGGCCGCGGTGAACTCGGCGATGGCCGCGCTCATCCGGACGAGGTCCCGCGAGGCGGAGGTACCGAGCTTCCCGGCCATCGTCTCGCGGTAGTCGTCGAGCACCCCAGGCCGGAGGGTCTCCTCGACGAACCCCGTCCCGGCGTCGCGGGTCGCGTCCGGGAACCCGGCCGCGTGGTCGCGGAAGAACGCCCGGCTCGTCTCCGCGCCGTCCTTCGAGCAGAACACGGGGAGAAAGAACCACGAGACGTGGGGGTACTCCGCCAGCCACGGCTCGTCGTCGTGGAGGCCGGCGAGCAGCTCCCGCTGTGCCCACCGGGAAACGGGATACGGCGCCTCGTCGAACCCGTACTTGTCCGTCCGCCAGAGCTCGCTCGGCGTCTCCGTGTTGCCCAGCCAGTACCCGACGGGACCGCCCTCGGCGCCGGCCGGCGGGTCGGCGTCGTCGTCGGTCCAGCAGAACAGCGCGAAGGAGTCGTCGTCCATGTCGAACCGCCGCGCCTCGTAGTCGGGCGGCGGCGCGAACCACGGGTCGCCGGCGGTCGACCCGAGGTTCTCGTCGAGGGGACGGCCGAGCTGCGACCGGACCCGATCCGCGGTCCACCGGCCGGGCGAGCGCCTGAATCGGAGGGGTTGGGCCACGGGCGTTTGGTATCACGTCGCGGGGTTAATCGATTCCGGTGGACGTGGCCGAACCTTCATCATCTATGATACGTTTACCGACAGGTATATTACAGGAAACGGCCAAGTGTAGTCGTACCATGTCAATGGGTGCCTATGACGAGGCCGAACACGAGCGTCGCGAGAAGAAGACCAGCGAAGTCGACGCCGACTTCGACGCGGAGCGGCCCGAGTACTCCGGTTCCCTGACCTACGACTCGGGCGACTCCACGGAGGCACTCCTCGACAAGTTCGAAGAGCTTCAGGGGAAGTGACGCGGCCGCGGCGACGCCGCGCCTTTTAATTCCGTTCTCGAACGCCGACAGCGGTCGCGCTCTCGATACCGGCCGTGCTATTGTACCGGACTCGCTGCCGATAGCGACCGCGTCTCACGTGAGCAGGATCGCCGCGCCGCAGACGAGCGCGACCGCGATGACGTGCCCCACCACCGCGCCGAGCAGCACGGGCTCGGAGAGTAAGAACGGGACGAGCGCGAGCTGAACGAGCGAGAAGCCGATGTTCTCGGCGTCGAGCCGGCGGACGGTCGCCCGCTCCTCGGACGGGAGGTCGACGTGGACGGCGCGCCACAGGGCGACGACCGCGCTCCACCACGAGGTCCCGATGCGGTACGTCAGGTCCCAAAGGACGAGCAGCGTGAGGTAGACGACGGGAATCGGCGGGTCCACGCCGAACAGGCGGTTGATGAGGGTCCCGTCCCACGCGAACAGGTACGTCACCAGCGCGATGAACGCCAGCACGCCCAACACGATCTCGATGCTCGACCCGAACAGCAGCCGCTTGTGTTCCGGAGGGGTTCCGAGCAGGCGGTTCTTCGCGCCCAAGCGGTGCATCTCGACGCTGCCGACCGCGGCGACGACGACGGCGACCGTCCCGGCGGCCACGGCGTTCCAGACCCCGTAGTACCACCCGAGCGCCACCACGCCCACCTCGAAGATCACGAACTGGAGCGCGACCGCCAGCGTCCGGGAGATCCCGAGCCCGGGGATGCCGCCGACGAGGCTCTCGTACACCCACGTCTCTCCGTACTCGCGGCTCACGGGCGGATCCCCCGGAGCGTCGTCAGCCACGGGCGCTGCGCGTTCGGCGAGTCGGTCAGCGCCCGGGCGACCGCGAGTTCGAACGACGTGCGTTCGATCGGGACGAGGTCCCGGATCCGGTCGTCTTCGACGATCACGGTGTTCCGGAGCCCCTCGACGAGCGACCGCGCGAGGTACGGGTTCACGTCGGTGACGAGCCGGAGCCAACGGGCGGACAGGCCCGGGCTCAACACCGGGACCCGCACGATGCGAAGCCCGCCGCCGAGCTGTCGCCTGGTCCGGCGGAGGATCTCCGCGTAGGTCAACACCTCCGGCCCGCCGATCTCGAGCGTTTCGCCGGCGGTCTCGGGCGCGGCGAGGACGCCGGCGAGGTACGCGACCACGTCGGCGACCGCGATCGGCTGGCACAGCGTGTCTACCCACTTCGGGGTGACCATCACCGGAAGCCGCCGCGCGAGCCCCGCGATCACCTCGAAGCTGGCGCTGCCGGCGCCGATGATGATCGCGGCCCGGAGGGCCGTGAGCGCCGGGTCGCCTTCCGCGAGGATCCGCTCGACCTCGCGTCGGGATCGGAGGTGTTCGGAGAGGTCCTCGCGGTCCTCACCGAGCCCGCCGAGGTAGACGATCCGTTCGATCCCCGCGGCCGAGGCCGCCGCCGCGAAGTTGGTCGCGCAGTTACGGTCCCGCTCCTCGTATCCCGGGCCGCCGTCCATCGAGTGGACGAGGTAGTACGCGGCGTCGACCGTCTCGCCGTCGATCTCGAACGCCGGGGGGAGCGTGTCCGGTTCCAAGAGGTCCCCCTCGACCACGGAGACCCCCTCGGGCGCCGCGTAGCCGTCGGCGTCGCGGACGAGCGCGACCACGTCGTGGCCGCGCGAGAGGAGCGTCGGGACGAGGCGGCTCCCGACGAACCCGGTCGCACCGGTGACGAGCACTCGCATACCGTCCCCTCGGGCGGCGCGACCATAAGCCCCGTCCCGCGCGATCGCCGCCGACCCGTGAGACCCGGCGCTGAGCGTCGCGGTCGGCCTGCGGACCGATCGCTAGAAGTGCCCCCGGGTCCCTCGTCCGGTATGCGCGCAGGCGAGTTCGAACCGGTCCGGGGCGTCGAGGACCTGTACGTCCACGACACCGGGATGTTCGCTACCGACGAGTACGGCGCCGTCTACGTGTACGACGCCGAGCGACCGATCGTGATAGACACCGGGACGGGGGCGAACCGAGAGGCCCTCTTCGAGAGCATCGAGGCGATCGGCATCGACCGCGACGAGCTCGCGTGGATCCTCCCGACCCACGCCCACCTCGACCACGCCGGCGGGGCGGGATACCTCGCCGAGCGCTACCCGAACGCGGAGGTCCGTGTGCCCGAGGAGGGAGTCAGACACCTCGTCGACCCCGAGGCGCTCGTCGCGGGAACCAAGTCGGCGGTCGAGGGGCAGTGGACGTACTACGCGGAGCCGGAGCCCGTCCCGGAAGACCGGATCGCGGGCGTCGCCGACGGAGACCGGATCGATCTGGGCGACCGCGAGCTGATCGCCCACGATGCGCCCGGGCACGCTCCCCACCACGCGGTCTACCACGAGCCGGAGGCGGGCGTGGTCTTCACCGCCGACGCCGCCGGGATCTACGTCCCAGAGGTCGACGACGTGGTGCCGACGACCCCGCCGCCGCAGTTCGACCTAGAGCAGTGCCTCGAGGACCTCCGGCTGATCGAGCGGCTCGACCCCGACACGGTCTGCTTCGGACACTTCGGACCCCGGAGCTACGAGTCGACGCTGATCGGTGAGGCGAAGCGGGCGTACGTCGAGTGGGTGGAGGCGGTCCGGCAGAAGCGCGCGGAGCTCGACGACGACAACGCGGTGGTCGAACACTTCGAGGCGGCGAGTCGCAACGTCGACTACTGGACTCGCGAGCGAGCGCGGGCGAACACGGGGCTGAACGTTAGAGGAGTGTTGGCGTATCTTGACCACGTCGACGAGATTCCGGCGGCGGACGTCGGCGAGGAGTAGTCGAAGGCGTCGGCGAGGAGTAATCGAGGGGCCAGCGACGGCGGACCCGAGAGAAACGCCCTAAACCCCGCCGCACGTAGCGGGGAGCAGATGGGTATCTTCGACACGATCCGGGCCGTGCTCGGGACCAGCGCCGAGACCGACGCGACCCGCGAGGCGGACCCCGAGGACCTCTTCGGGATGTCGACCGCGTATCTGACGATGCAGGCGGACCTCGGGTACGACCACTGCGGCGAGGCCGCGCTGTGTTTCTCCGGCATGGACAGCACTCGCTTCGACGACGCGGTCGAGAGCGTCGAGTCGATCCTAGAGGCCGGCGAGATCGACACCGGCACCGGCTTCCACCGGTACGAGGACGACCACGGGTACCAGTGGTTCGTCCTCGAGGACGACGACCCCGAGGACCTCGTCACGAGCGTCCACTTCGCGGCCGACCAGTTCATCGAGGAGGGGTTCGGGTCGCGGCTGCTCGCGGCCGTGTTCGGCTTCGAGAACGACGACGGCCCGGCCTACTGGATCTACTCGTTCCGGCGCGGCGCGTACTACCCGTTCGCGCCGCGGGGGACGAACGACCGGAGCCAGCAGGTCGAGTTCAAGCTCCAGTCGGTCCTCGACGGCGAGCTCGGCTTAGAGGACGACGAGTCGTACTGGTACCCGCTGTGGCCGGACGCGCGCGGGAACCACCCGTGGGAGTGAGGACTCGATGAGCGCTGACACCGCGCTAGGCGGGGCGGACCCGAGTCGAGATGAGGGGGCCGCCGGCCGCGACACCCCGAGAAAACGCCTCCTCCGGTGGGTCGCCGTCCAGGCCGCGGTCGTCGCCGCGGCGGTCCACCTCCTATGGGCGTGGCCGCGGCTCGGCTCGCCCCCGGACGCCCGCCCGTACCTGTTCGTCGCCGGGAGCGCGCTCGCGGTGGCCGTCGCGGTCGCGACGCTGCGGGCCGGCGAGTACCGCCGACTGTACGCGCTCGGCGCGGGAACGCTCGGGACGTTCCTCGGCGGGTTCCTCGCGTGGCACGGGACGGGCGCGGCCGCGGCGCTGGCGGCGGAGCCGCTCGCGGTCGTCGCGGTGATCGTCGAAGTCGTCGGATTCGCCGCCTACCTCGCGCTGTTCCGGCTCGCGCCGCCGACGAGCGTGGTCGTCGAGCGTCGCGAGGCGGACGGAGCCGAAGGAGAGCCGGAGGCCGACGGGGGGACGCCGTGACCGACGCGTACCGGACCGTCGCCGAGCGCGCGACGGCGCGGTTCGAGGTCCAGGGGTCGGAGTTCCTCGGCCACGTCGCGCCGGTCGACACGATCGAAGCGGCGGAGTCGTTCGTCGAGGCAGTCCGAGACGAGTACGCCGACGCGACCCACAACGTGCCCGCGTACCGGGTTCCCGCGGGCGAGCCGTCCGAGCGCGCTCGGGGGTCGGAACCGATGCTCAGGGAGTACTCGTCAGACGACGGGGAGCCGACCGGCTCCGCCGGGAAACCGGCCCTGAACGTCCTCCAGCAGCGCGAGATCCGGAACGTCGCCGCGGTGGTGACGCGCTACTACGGCGGGACGAACCTCGGAGTCGGGGGGCTCGCGCGCGCTTACTCGCGCGCCGTGAAGGAGGGTGTCGACGCGGCGGGAGTGACCGAGGAGCGCCCGCACCGAAGTCTGGTCGTCGAGACCGAGTACGACGACTCGGGGACGGTCCGGGGGGTGATCGAGTCGTCCGGCGTCGAGTTCGACGCCGACTACGGCGAGCGGGTTCGGTTCGACCTCCGAGTGCCCGTCACGCAGGTCGACGCGCTCCGCGAGCGGCTCAACGACGCGACGAGCGGGCGGGTAGAGATCGGTCGATAGCGGTCGAGAGGGGCTCGTTCGTTCCGGGCCGGCTCAGGAGAACTTCCGGACCGTCATGTCGAGCGTGTCGAGGTCGAGGATCGGCGCGTAGCCGGCGTCGGGGTCGATGTTGACTGACTTCTGGAAGTCGGTCTGGGCCTGCCAGCAGCCGGAGTTGACCGCGAGGACGTTGTGATACTTTCCCCAACCGAGCTTGTGGACGTGGCCGGTGTGGAACACGTCGGGGACATCCTCGATGACGAGGTAGTCGCGCTCCTCCGGCGCGACGCGGGTGTGCCCGCCGAACTGCGGCGCGACGTGACGCTTCTTCAGCAGCTGGTACATCGCCTTGTGCGGCTCGTCGTAGCTCGCCTTCTCTTCCGGAAGCTCCGCGATCACCTCGTCGAGCGAGACGCCGTGGTACATCAGCACCTCGACGCCTTCGACGGAGACCGTCGCCGGGTTCGAGACGATCCGCGCGTCGTGGACGTCCATGATCGCGCGGATCTCGTCGTTGAACCCGGGCTGCGGCTCCGCGAGCCGGACCGCGTCGTGGTTGCCCGGGATCATCACGATCTCGGTGTCCGCCGGTACCTCCTTGAGGTGTTCCGCGAAGGCCTCGTACTGCTCGTAGATGTCGACGATATCCAGCTCCTCGTCCTGGTCCGGGTAGACGCCGACGCCCTCGACCATGTCGCCCGCGAGCAGGATGTACTCGACGGGGTCGGCCTCGGGCGTGTGGAGCCAGTCCGCGAAGCTGTGCCACGCGTCGGCCATGAATTCGTCGCTGCCGACGTGGACATCGGAGATCAGCGCGGCCTGGACGTGACGGTCGGCGCCGCCAGGGTTGTGCGTCCGGGGGACGTCCGGGAAGTGGAGCGAGTCCGCGAAGAGGATCCCGGCGTCGTCGGCGAGCGTCCCCTCGACCGCGACGCACTCGTCCAACAGGATTTCGTCGACGACGTCCGCGAGCCCCTTGTCCTTCATCACGAGGGCGGGGAACGTCCCGGTGGTGTCCTCCAGTTCGACCAGCCAGTGGCCCGACTTCGTGGAGCGCACGTCGTTGACGAGGCCGATCATCGCGGCGTCGCTACCGCCGGGCATGTTCGCGATCGCTTCGGCCGGTCGGTGGTTGACGCGGCCGCGGAGGACCTTCGAGAGCCGCTCGTAGCGGTCGCGGAACGTCGTGACGAAGTCGCTGTACTCGCCGGTTCCCGTGCTGCGGCCGGTCATGTCGTTGCCGACCTCCAGATCGCGCAGGTCGAGATCACGTGAGGTATCAGCGGCGGTCGCGGAGTCGGCAGTCGGTGAATCGGCAGTCGTGGGGTCGGCAGTCGGTGAATCGGCAGTCGTGGGGTCGGCAGTCAGTGGATCGGCGGTCCCGGGGTCGACGGTTGGGGCGTCGGTCGTCGCGGGGTCGCTAGCGGCCCCCGTATCGACATCCATAGCCGAAGCGCCGTCGGTCGTCACTGGGTCGGCGACGGTCTCGGTCGCGCCGGGTTCGGTGGCTGATGACCCCTTCGTTTCGACTGGAGATTGTCCGGTTTCGTCCGGGGGAGCGGCCGATTTATCGGTGTGGTCGATCGCTTCGCGGACGTGGTCGGCGGTGATCCGAAGCGCCTCGTCCGGGGCGCGGTCGACGGTGGCCGCGATCGCCGCGGTCGGGTCCGTCGCGCCCGCGAGTAAGGTGACCGCCTCGCGTTCGGCGTTGTAGCCGCGCTCGGCGAGGGCTTTCGCGATCCGGGCGTTCGACTCCAGCGGCACGACACTCGAAAGGGGGGTCACGGGCAAAACCGTTCCGGAGGCGTCGGCTGGAGTCGGAGCCGGAGTCAGGAGGTAGGGGAACTCTCGAGACCCGGAAGCTTATGAGCGAAACCCCCCAAACGCGTCGTAATGGATGAAGGGGATCGGCCGACAGACGGCGACGAGTCGGCCGATCGAGACGAGCGGAACCGAAGCGAATCGGCAACGGCTCACGACGGAGGAGGCGGCGTTTCTGACGAGTTAGAAGACGAAGCGTCCGACGGAGCGGGCGGCGACGCACCTGACACTGAGCCCGAGGCCGGCTCTCGGCCCGAGGCCGGCTCTCGGCCCGAGGCCGGCTCTCGGCCCGAGGCCGGCTCTCGGCCCGAGGCCGAGCAGTCGGGCGAACCCGATCGCGCCGACGCTTACGACGGTGCGTCTCACGGCGCCGACTCTCACGACGAGGCCCCTCGCGACGGCGAGGATATCGCTACCAAGGCGGGCCTCGGATCGACAAGATCGTCGGACGGCGACCCGGACGAGTCGTTCCTGTATCGGTTCCGTCACGACCGGGAGGGCGCGCTGATGTGGATCCGCGAGATGCTGTCGAGCGTCGCCGTCGTCCTTCTGGTCGGGCTGCTGCTGTTCGGCGTGAGCGGCGTGTGGCCGCCCATGGTCGCGGTCGAGTCGGGGAGCATGGAGCCGAACATGCAGGTCGGCGACCTCGTGTTCGTCACCGAACCGGGACGCTTGGCGCCGGACGCGGCCGAGAACGGCGTCGGCGTCGTCACGCACGAGGTTGGTCAGGAGGTCGACTACCGGACGTTCGGATCCTACGGCTCCGTGATGATATACACGCCCCCGGGTCGGACCGGATCGCCCATCATCCACCGGGCTAGGTTCCACGTGACCGAGGGAGAGAACTGGTACGACCGCGCCGACGATCGGTATCACAACGCCGTCGACTGCGAGTCGCTCGCCAACTGCCCGGCGCCGCACGACGGCTACATCACGCTGGGGGACAACAACGGGGCCTACGACCAGGCCAGCGGGCTCTCGCCGCCCGTCAGAGCGGAGTGGGTGAACGGGGTGGCGCGGGTCCGAGTCCCGTATCTCGGCTACATCCGGCTGGTCGCGACGGGGCAGGTAGAGCTGAACGAGGCGATAGCGCGGACGGTCGGAAGTAGCCTCTCTCCGGCGTCGTCGGGTTTCTCGGCCGCGGGGTAACTGCGGACGCGACGCGCCGACGTCAGACGTGTCAGAGGCGGCGCGGTCGGCGTCAGTTGTCGAACCGCGCCTGAACGAACGGCTGCGCGTTTTCGATGTCGCCGAGCCGAGAGTCGGACAGGAGGACCGCCTCGGTCTCCTCGACCGGCACGGAGAGACCCATCTCTTTCGTTCGCCCGTAGCGCCCCTTGGAGACGACGACGGCGTTGACGATCCCCAGCATGTCGAGTTCGCTGATGAGGTCGGTGACGCGCCGCTGGGTCAGCACGTCGGCGTCGATCTCCTCGCAGAGCCGCTTGTAGATGTTGAACACCTCGCCGGTGTTGATGTTGTGAACGCCGTTCTTCTCCAGGAGGATCACGGCGAATAAGACGATCTTGCTCTGTGTCGGGAGGGTGCGGACGACCTCGACAACGCGGTCGAGTTCGATCTTGTCCTGCGCCTGCCGGACGTGCTTCTCCGCGACGATCTCGGCCTGCGAGCGCTCGGCGAGTTCGCCCGCGGTGCGGAGGAGGTCGAGCGCCCGCCGCGCGTCGCCGTGTTCCTGCGCGGCGAAGGCGGCGCAGAGGGGGATCACGTCGTCGGTGAGCGCGTCGGGCTTGAACGCCGTGTCGGCGCGGTGCTGGAGGATGTCGCGGAGCTGGTTAGCGTCGTACGGCGGGAAAACGATCTCCTCCTCGCCGAGGCTCGACTTGACGCGGGGGTCGAGGAAGTCGGTGAACTTGAGATCGTTCGAGATCCCCATGATGGAGATGCGCGAGCGGTTGAGCTCGGAGTTCATCCGCGAGAGGTTATAGAGCGTGTCGTCGCCGCTCTTCTCGACGAGCTTGTCAATTTCATCGAGCATGATCACGACCACGCGCTCGTGGTAGTCGACCGCCTCGAAGAACGTCGAGTAGACGCGGTCGGTCGGCCACCCCGTCATCGGGACCTCCTCCATCTCGTCGGCGTCGTCCTCCAGCGTCTCGATGCGGTCGTCGAGGTCCTCGATCGAGTCGAACTCGGTGTCGGCGAGGGCGGCGGCCGCGTCGCGGCCGGCCGTCTCGTCGGCGTCCGTCGCGTCCGCGCGGAGGCCTTCGAGTCGCTCCAGCTGATCGGCGATCACCGCTTGGTTCTCCTCGATGAACGTGTTCGCGAGCTGGGCGAGGACGCGGTACTGGGTGTCGGTCACCTCGCAGTTGATGTACTCGACCTCGCAGGGTACGTCGTACTTCTGCGAGGTGGACTCGAGCTCCTGCGAGACGAACTTCGCCGAGGCGGTCTTCCCGGTTCCCGTCTTCCCGTAGATGAGGATGTTCGAAGGGGTCTCGCCGCGGAGCGCGGAGACGAGGATCGTCGCCATCCGGTTGATTTGGTCGTTCCGATGCGGGAGTTCGTGCGGGGTGTACGAGGGCCGGAGGACCTCCTTGTTCTCGAAGATCGGCTCGCCGGAGAGGAGGTCGTCGAACAGGCCCTGATTGTCGTCGTCGTCGAGGACGACGCCGTCGAAGTCGACGTCGGGCGACGATCGGTCGCGACTGCCGTTGTCGATCTCCGCGGTTTCGGGTCCGGCGTCCGTTACCGGGTCGGGTACGGAACGGGATCCCGAGTCGCGGTCGGAGTCCTCACTGGAGTCGGCGTCACGGTCGGGGTCGTCACCGAAGTCGGAACCGGTCTCGGGCGGGCCATCGGAGTTCAGATCAGCGATATCGGACGCGGAGCCGTCGCTACGGTCCGAGTCGTCGTCGACCGAGTCATCGTCGTCGGTCTGATCAGTGCCGTCGTCAGCCCGCGGTGTGTGATCGCCTTCGTCCATGTGAACCCCTCCGTTTCAGGTGGAGACGACCAAGAGAACCGATTCTCACGCCGTCTCCGGTCGGAAATACGCATTCGCGGTCGAATACGACATCGACCGCGTCCACTTGATACAGTCGAACCAGATGAAGAGACGGTACAAAAGTGTTCCTCTCTGGAGTTGAAACGTCCCCATTAGTCCAGCGAGCAGGTGGAGACAGACCCCGTCCGAACCGAACGAATCGCCGGGCAGACTGGTCGAGAAAATGAGGTGATCCCAGCGACAGACGGGAAAGCTCCACGACGTTTGACGAGATATCGCCGAACGGGTCGTCTCATCGGCGGATCAGTCGGTCCACATTCGACCTGATGAGTGGGAGTCGCCGTGAAGGAACCAATCATCCGGCTGGGAGTTCCGTTGGTCGTTCCCGATCTCCCGGTTGTGGGCGCGGTCTGGAGTGCCGACTGATTGTTCTCTTCGAATGGACCCCCCACCCCTTCGTTTCGTGTGGAACAGCGATCAGGGGTGGGGAGGGGGTCGAAGAGCTCTATGTAACAGAGGTAGATTTAATATCTATAGCGTAGAACAGTGCCCTCGGCAATCTACTATAGAATATATTAGTATGTTTGTAGTTATTTTATCTTGTTTATAGTCGTATTTTTCTTGCCGCCCACAGACAACCCTGGACAACTCCGGTTCAACCGGCCACCACCCCACCGCCGAGCCCGGTTCCACCTGAAACGAAGGGGTGGGGGGGATACCAGCGAGAAGTACCAATCCGGACCCTCTCCGGCCGTTAGCACTGGGCCGGGAAGTCCCCACAGGTGTCACCCGCCTCAACACCCTGACGTTCGTCGCCAGCGGGTTCCGCTTGGTGGTTCTAGCGAAGCAAGCCGAAGGGGTGACCGAAGTTGGACAACCTGACTGCGATGACGTCTTCCGTCACTCCACACCGACGCACGTTGAAGACGAGTCTCCAGACTGCCCGACCCGGCTCACCGAGAGAAGAGTCTCACCTCAAATTTAAACAAGCGGACAGCAAGAGGCGATGAACTGTCAAAAGAGGCGCGAAAACGCTAAAGAGTCACTGAGAACCAGTCCGCGACCGAGGATTATCTCGGGACCGACGAGCCGCGTCGTCCGCCGTCGCAGGTACCCGCAGGGAGGTCACGCTATGTCCAGTTGAAATGGCGGCGGTCGTCGCGACGACAGTCGAGAGGACTCCCCCAGATGTCTGTGCGCCGAACCACCTCGCGCCGCTTCGGCCCGACTTGGCTCGATCCATTCGACTACTTTCTCTGTCCCATCGTCTGATCCGTTCGACTACTTGCTCTGCCCCACCGCCTGATCCGTTCGACTACTCGGTCCGTTCGAGCGATTCAAAAATGAACTCGTCTATTGCTTCTCGCGTCTCCTCCGGGGCGTCCTCGTGACCGAGCGAGATCCGCCGCCCGCGAGCGGCGTGGATAACGTCGGTCACCAACTGGCTCATCCGTTCGGGGTCGAGAACGAAGACATCAGGTCGTACTTCCCGTCGAAATGATAGTGGATCACCTGCCGCGTGAGGTCCATCTCCTCGCCGATATCGCGCATCCGGAGGTCCTTGTAGCCGTGCTTGCTCAGCGCGCGGAACGTCGCCTCTATGATGGCCTCCTTCGTATCCTTCGAGGGGCCCGTCTCTCTGCCGGATCTGTCGGAATTGTCGGATCCGATGGCGGAACGCTCTTGCGGAGGATTCCTGTCGGAGCCGCGGTCACCGGAACCCACGTCGTTCGCGTCGTCCGACAGTGACTCGACAGACTCGTTCGCCGGGCCATCCTGTGAGTCGTTCATGCCAATTTGGTACGCGTGAGGTAGATAATACGGTTACTCTTCGCTTTTATTCTCCGACGAGATCTACCCCCTCGATCGAACGATATCACCGCAGGTAAACAAACGATCGTCCGAAACTGAACCGGCGTTTCACTCAACCCGCCAAACGAGTGGGTCACACCCGACGAGTGAGTCGGGTCGCGGACCGACGGTCCCCGGGATCCCGTGTCGCCTGCCGCCCGCGACCGCGCCTTCTCATCAGCCGATTCTCCCCCGCCGAACCGCACCCCCGACGCCGAATTTCGGGTTCGTCCGGCGCCGATGCTCCGGATCGGGGGGATGTCTGACGCAGTTCTTAAGTGAGAGCGGTGAGGACCGTACCGTAATCCCCCGAACGGGCGTCGAGCGCACGGATCGAACGGCGTCCGAAACGACAGCGGTGTTCGGGTAAACCACACACGGACTGGAGGTCAGGATGGGACTGCTCACGAATCTCAGAGACAGCATATCGCGGGTCACAGACGGCCTGTTCGCGGCCGACGAGCCCAAGCGGATCGGGATCTACGGACCGCCGAACGCCGGTAAAACGACCCTCGCAAACCGGATCGCACGCGACTGGACGGGTGACGCCGTCGGGCCGGAGAGCCACATCCCCCACGAGACTCGCCGGGCCCGCCGGAAGGAGGGCGTGGAGATCGAACGCAACGGGCGGACGGTCACCATCGACATCGTCGACACGCCCGGCGTGACGACGAAAGTCGACTACAAGGAGTTCTTGGACCACGACATGGAGAAGGACGACGCCGTCCGCCGGTCGCGCGAGGCGACCGAGGGCGTCGCGGAGGCGATGCACTGGCTCCGCGAGGACGTCGACGGCGTCATCTACGTGCTCGACTCGACGTCAGACCCGTTCACCCAGGTGAACACGATGCTGATCGGGATCATCGAGTCGCAGGACCTCCCCGCGCTCATTCTCGCGAACAAGACTGACCTGCCGGGATCGGACGTCCAGCAGATCGCGAACGCCTTCCCGCAACACGAGACGATTCCGCTGTCGGCGTTGGAGGGCGACAACATGGACGAAGTGTACACCAAGATCGCGGAGTACTTCGGCTAATGGCCGGCCCGAAAGCCAACGTCAACGCCGCCGACGATCCCGACGACTCCGACGACGGCGTCCGGATCGACATGATAAGCGGCGCGCGGATGGAGGGGCTCACGAGCATGGAGAAGATCCGGCTCATCCTCGACGGCGTCCGCGAGGGAAACATCGTCATCCTCGAAGAGGGGCTCTCCCCCGACGAGGAGTCGAAGCTCATCGAGGTGACGATGACCGAGATCAGCCCCGACGACTTCACCGGCATCGAGATAGAGACGTACCCCAAGGCCGAGGCGGGCGACCAGAGCTTCCTCGACAAGTTGATGGGCCGCGAGTCGACCCAGAAGCTCACGGTGATCGGCCCGGCGAACAGAATCGAGACCCTCCACAAAGACGAGAACCTCATCAGCACGCTCGTCTCTCGCAAGTAGATGCCCCACCAGTGTACCTCCTGCGGCCGGACGTTCCCCGACGGCTCCAAGGAGATGCTGTCCGGGTGCCCCGACTGCGGCGGGAACAAGTTCCAGTTCAAGCCCGCGAACGCGACGGAGAACGCCGGCCCCGCCGCCGGAGCGGACGGGACGCCCGACTCCGCCGCCGGAGCGGACGGGACGCCTGACTCCGACTCGGGGCCGTCCGACAGAACGCGGCCGACCGCGGACGGGGAGGTTGCGTCGGCGTCCGACGAGGGCGCCGCCGCTCGGGGCCCCGACAACGCCGCAGACGCGACGCCGGACGACCGGGCCGATCCGACGCCGGACGATGCCGTGGCGGGCGCCGAATCAACGACCGGGTCCGACGGTACGGAACAGATCGCCGACCGGAGTGACGAGGACATGGCACAGGCGAGCGCGCGATCCGAAGTGGTGTCCCCGGACGAGCTTGACCGCGCGAGCCGCGATGTCGACTCCGCCGAGACCTCGGAGCCGACCGACGAGGAGTCCAAGCCCGGCATCGACGCGCTCCGCGACGAGCTCAACGACCAGTTCGAGAGCATCCGCATCGTCAGCCCCGGCCAGTACGAGCTCAACCTGATGGAGCTGTACGACAGACAGGAGTACATCATCTCGCTTCAAGAGGACGGCCGGTACGTCATCGAAATGCCCGACGCGTGGGGCATCGACGACGAGTGACGCCTTCACTCCCCGTCCCGTCCGGCTTTTCACGCTCCTGACCCCCCAGTTCTCTTCCTGACCGCCCAGTTCTCTTCCTGACCGCCCCCGTTCTCGTCCTGACCGGCCCCTTCCCCGTCCCGCCCCGCGTTCTCTGACCGTCGTCTCCCCACATTCCCGGCGATTCCGGACGTCGGTGATCGTTCGTCTCGTTTTATTCGTAGTATAACAACTGAACCGGACGATTCGGCGATTCGGGCGACCCTTGTCGAAGAAGATACTGTTATCCGGCTTCCTCCGCTACGGAGTCGCATGTTTACCGATCGCTCCCGCCGACCGACCCGGAATTCCGGCGTCGGCTCGGCACCCGCCGTCCCGCTCGCCCGCCGCCGACCGCTCGCCGGAGACCGACCCTCTCGGACCCGCGACGGGGTAGCCGCATGCGCGTAGTCGCGAAGTTCGGGGGAACGAGCCTCGGCAGCGGCGACCGGATCGAGCGCGCGGCCGACTCGGTCGCGAGCGCGGTCGCGGCCGGCCACGAGATAGCGGTCGTCGCGAGCGCGATGGGGTCGACCACCGACGACCTCCTCGACGACATCACCTTCGAGACGGACGACGCCGACCGCGCGGAGATCGTCTCGATGGGCGAACGCACCAGCGTCCGCATGCTGAAGGCCGCGCTGTCCGTCCGCGACGTCGACGCCGTCTTCCTCGAACCCGGCCACCCGGACTGGCCGGTCGTCACCAACGAACTCGGCGAGGTCGACGTGGCGGAGACGAAGCGGCGGGCGGAGGAGATCGCGGCCGATATGGACGGCGTCGTCCCGATCATCACCGGGTTCCTCGCCGAGGACCACGAGGGCAACGTCACCACGCTCGGGCGCGGCGGCTCGGACACCACCGCCGTCATGCTCGGCAACTACATAGACGCCGACGAGGTCGTGATCGTCACCGACGTGGAGGGCGTGATGACCGGCGACCCCCGCGTCGTCGAGGGCGCGCGCAACGTGGGCGAGATCACCGTCGACGAGCTGCGCAACCTCTCTTTCCGCGGCGCCGAGGTCGTCGCGCCGTCTGCGCTCTCGTACAAGGACGAGGGGCTCGCGGTTCGGGTCGTCCACTACCAGCACGGTGACCTGCTCCGCGGCGGCACGCGGATCGAAGGCGAGTTCGAGAGCCTGATCGACATGCGCGAGGAGCCGCTCGCGTGTCTCACCATCGCGGGGCGAGCCATCCGCAACCGTCCGGGGATCCTCTCGGAGCTGTCGAACGCGCTGCGCGCCGAGGAGGTCAACATCGACGCGGTCGCGTCCGGCATGGACTCGGTCACCTTCTACGTCGACGTCGACATCGCCGAGACCGCCGAGGCGCTGCTCCACGAGGCGGTCGTCACCGACGAGGCGCTCTCCTCCGTCACCGTCGCCGACCCCATCGCCGTGATCCGCGTCACGGGCGGCGAACTCCCCAACCAGTCGGGGGTCATTCAGGACATCATCGCGCCCATCGCGGACGCCGGAATCAACATCATCGACCTGATCACGAGCGCCACCTCTGTCGCGGTGTTCGTCGACTGGGACGACCGAGAGGAGGCCCTCGAAATCGTCCAAGAGCGCTTTGACTAAGCCTCGCGGGGATCGACGACCGCGACTCTGACCGGATCGGTGGCTGCGACCCTGACCGGATCGACGACCGCAACCCTGACCGGATGGGCGGCTGCGACCCTGACCGGATCGACGACCGCAACCCTGACCGGATGGGCGGCTGCGATCCTGATCGGATCGGCGACCGCAACCCTGACCGGATGGGCGGCCGCGGCCCTGACCGGATGATAAACCCCGAAGCGTCCGCCTCAGCCGCTTTCCGCCGGATCGAACCGGTACCTCGTCGTCGCCGTGCCGTCGATCCGCGGCCCGGATCCCGCCGCCTCGAAGCCGAACGCCTCGACCACTTCCGGACCGACCCCGTCGGCGGGGACGATGACTTCGACCGACATTCCCTCTCGTTTCGCGAAGCCGACCGGCTCCTCGAACAGCCGCTCGACCGCGGCCGCGGTGCCCTCGAAGTTCGTCACGTGAACCGTCCCGTCACGCACGTCGAACGCGATGAACCCGGCGACCGCGTCGACCGGGGTGTCGTCACCGCCGTCACCGTCGCCGCTCGGCTCCGACGGCGAGGGCGCTCCCCCCGATTCCGACCCGGCGTCGTCTGTCACCGCGACGCGAACCGACCGGTCGTGGATCATGTTCCGAGCGACGCCGCGGGGTCGGCCCGTCATCGACCCGACGGCCGCGGCGTCGGCCTCGACCGCGTCACGAACTCGCATACGTCAGTACTCTCGGCCGACGGCATAAAATCGCCGCACGGTTGGCGTCGACCGGATGATTTTAACGACGGGCGGACGGATTGTCTCGCATGTCCAAATCGACCCAGATCGTGGTTGGCACGGTCGGCGTTTCGGCCGTCCTCTCGGTGCTCATCATCCTCTCGTACGTCCTCGGCTGATGTTCTCGCCCCGGGCGCTCGACGACGATATTGAAGCGGTCCGCGATCACTACGCACCGGGATCGCCGGTCCTCGACGTCGAGTCCGACTTCGAGACCCTCCCGCCGGCCGCCGCGGAGGACCTCGGCCTCTTTGTCGACGCGCTCGACCCCGCGTCGTACCCCGCCGAGTGGCTTCCCGAGGCGGTCCCGGACCTACTCGGCAAGCACGCTGGCCCGGCGTTCACCGTCGGACTCCCCGGCGACGGGACGGTCGTCCGGACCGCACAGACCGATCCGCCCGCGGTCCTCGTCAAGCGACGTGCGGAGGGGACGCCCGAAGACTTCCTTGCCTTCCTCGTCGCCGAGCGGCTAGTCCAGATCGACTGCGACCCGGCTCCGGGCGCAGTGAGCGGCGGAGACTCGACCGGGCTCCCCGAGACGTTCCTCCCCTTCTTCGGCGAGCGCTACCGCGACCTCGACGCGGCGATCCGCCGCCCCGACCCGGAGACGGGCGCGTCGACGACGGGATTCGGACCGGCGGACGTGTTCCAGGTTGCGAACGCGCTGTTCGACGCGTGGGTCGGCCTCCACACCCGCGACACGTTCGCGTCGTGGGAGTCGGAGCACCCCCGGCTGTACGACGCGTGGGTCGACGCCGGCAAGCGGCTCTCCGGCCGGCTCGGTGAGCTCTCCGGCGAGGTCGCGCGCGGCGACACGGAGTTCCCGAGCGCGACGGAGTACGCCTGCTCGGCGGTCAAACACGACCTCGACCTCCCGGCGCCGTACGCCGCCCTCGACACGACCGCCTACCGGGACCGCGGGGCCGCCTACGCCGTGGCGTGGACAGAGAAGACGTTCGCGGCGCTCCTCGACGAGAGCTGACGCTTCCTCGCGGCGGCAGACCGCCGCTCAGACGTCTACGACGACGTTCCCGTCCCCGTCGAGGTCGATGACGCCGTCGAACAGGTCGCGGAACCGGTCGAGCGTCGCGACCTCGTGGACCTCTTCGGAGAGGTGGAAGATACCGACCGCGTCGTGCTCGTCGAGGAGGTCAAGGATCTCGCTCGCGGCGTCGTACACCGCGTCGTCGTCGGCGTAGTAGGCCATCTCGGTGAGCGAGTCGACCGAGACGCGCCGCTTCCCCTCGTTCTCGGTGAGGAACCGCTCGACGCGGTCGACGACGCCGTCGAGGTCGTCCGGCGCGGAGACGTAGTAGACGTCGTCGGCGGTCCGTCGCGAGTAGCCGCGCTCGACGGAGAGCGTGTCGAGGATCGTCGCCTTCGTCTCGTCGACGTCGTAGTACTCCAGCTTCTGTTCGACCTCGCGGGCGGTCGTCCGGGTCGAGACGACGAGGAACGCGTCGGTGTCGGTCTTCAGGAAATCGGTGTCGATTCGGTCCGTCTCGCCGATGCTCGGGTGGACGAGCAGGAGTCCCGTGCCACCCGGTATCGCTTCCGGTCCGTTCTCGATCGCGAGCGAGTAGTCCATGGGATCGGCAATCACGCGACCGACTTAACGGTGCGGTCGACGGGCTAATAATTAAGTCAAATAGAATACACCTGTGGTTGAGCGAATGAGCGATACGTCTTCTGGGACATACGACGCTGTCATCGTCGGCGGATTCTCCGGCGTCGTCACCACGATACTCGCCGTCCGTGAACTCCAGAACGTTGATCTGTAAGTCGACCCGCTGGATCCGGACGGGTTGGGTGGCCTCAGCACTAGCGGATACTTTTCGATTCGCACTACGCTCACGTTCTCGACGGGGTCGCTACTTCTCCCCCCGCGTTCATTTTCGTCCGGGGAAACGCCCCCTCGCGGTTGGTCTCTGTAATCGCCGCCGGTTTCGTCGGAACGATTCTCGTTTCGTTCCTCTACCCGACTCGACTGACCAATAGAAGGCCCAACAGCACAGCGACTCAAGATTGGAGGAACTCCGAAAAGAGCATCCGACAGGCGAAACTGACGCCCTCAACTACTCGAAAATCGAATCCAGTGACGAAAACACGGAATTACTGAATCGAATGGAGCTAGACAGAGTCCGTCGGGAGTAGCAGGACTACCAAAATCTACGGCTCTATCCGTTTCAAGTGAGTGGCCTCCTGAAACTGATCTCGTCGCTCGTTCTCCCGATCCTGTTCCTCGTAATTGATTCGTACGTACTCTGCGTCTCCACCGCATTCGCCCCCTTCGTTTCATCTGGAGATCGCCGTCACGGACCGATGAGTTGTGACAAGTCTCGATCCTGCGTTCAAACGCGTCGGTCGGTTTTTTTGCCCCGCCCGTCGTCGGTGCGTTCGATGCCCGGGCACGACTCCGCGCGCGACATCTACCGGCAGGCGGTCCCGGTGATAACCGTCAGCCTGATCGCCGGGCTGTTCGCGGGGACGATACTCGCCTCCGACGCCATGCGCGCGAACATCGCGGAGGTCCCCGGGCTCCTCCTGTTGCTCCCGGCGTTCCTCGCCACCCGCGGGGGAGTGTACGGCTCGCTCGGCGCCCGGCTCTCGACCGGGCTCCACCAGGGGATCATCGAACCGCGGTTTCAACCCGACCGGCGACTCACGAACGCGGTCGTTGCCTCCTTCCTGAACGGAATGACCGTCTCCGTGTTCATCGCGGTCGTCACCTACGCGACGCTCGTCTTGTTCGGTGACGGCGGGAGCCTCTTCCAGCTGGTCGGCGTGATGGTCGTCGCCGGCTTCCTCTCGGCGGTGCTGATGATCACGGTGCTCATCGCGGTCATCTTCCTCGGCTACCGCCGCGGGCTCGACCCAGACAACGTCATCGGACCGGTGGTCACCACGCTCGGCGACGTGTTCGGGGTGTTCTTCCTCTTGGTCGGCGTCGCCGCCGTGGGGGCGCTGTCGTGACCGACCCCGAGTCCACCGCGGTCGACGAGTGGTCGGTCCGACGGATCGTCCGGACGATGATCCCCCTGCTCGCCGCGCTGTCGGTGCTTCAGCTCGTCTCGGGGACGGTACTGGAGACGTACGAGGCGGTACTGCTCAGGTACCCGGCCCTGCTAGTCCTCGTTCCCGTCCAGATCGGGACGGCCGGCAACCTCGCGTCGATCACCTGCTCGCGGCTCACGACCCAGCTGTACCTCGGGACCTACGAGCTCAGCCCGTCGAACCCGGCCCTCCGGGCGAACACGGGCGCGGTGTTCGGGCTCGCGGCGACCGTCTTCGGCGCCGTGGGAGTCGCCGCGTGGGCGATCGGGCTCGCGCTCGGCGGGTCGCTCGCGCTCGGCCGGGTGCTGCTGATCTCGTTGGTCTCCGGGCTGTGCCTCGCGGTCCTCGTCGTCGTCGCCAGCGTCGCCGCCGTCGAGGTGTCCTACCGCGTCGGGCTCAATCCGGACGACACGACGATCCCCGTGGTGACGAACCTCTGTGACATCGCCGGCGTGCTGATCCTCTTCGCGGTCGTCTCGGTCGTGCTGTGAGGCCGGAGCGAGCGGCACGGCGCGACCGCGGCGCCGTGACCGCGACAGCGCGCCACGCCCCTCTCAGAACACGCTGTCGGCGGTCGCCGCGCCGACGACGCTGAACATCGCGCCGACGGCGACGGCCTTCGCCGTCGTCGCCACCACCGCGCCGTCGCCGATCCCACCCTCGACGAGGAACGTCTGCGGGGCGTCGAAGATCAGCGCGAGCAGGAGCACGGACCCGAACGCCACCGTCATCAGCGAGACGAAGCGGGTCGGGATCCCGACGAAGTCCGGCTCCTCGTCGACGTCGCGTCCGGTGTCGGCCCGGTACAGCGCGGCGTACCCGATCAGTCCGACGAGCGCGGCGGTCACACCGGCTTGGACCCAGTTCATCCCCGCGGCGAGCTCCCAGACCTCCGCGGTGACGACGAACGGCCCCGCGAGCAGGAAGCCGCCGACCGACTGCTGGGCGATGTCGGCCACCCGGAAGTTCGGTCGGCGGAGCGCTCGCGGTCGCTTCATACCCACCGGCGGGAGCGGAGCCGGTAAAACACCGCCGTTTTTCACCGCTCTCCCCGTTCGGCCGGTATGAGCGTCCGCGAGGAGTTCGACGAGTGGGCGGCGAGCGGGAAGGACCGCGGGATGGAGGACCGCCACTGGCACACCGCGAAACACGTGTTGGCCCGCATGCCGGCCGAGGCGGGCGACGCCGTCCTCGATCTGGGGACCGGCTCCGGCTACGCGCTCCGCGCGCTCCGCGAGCGGGGGATCGACCGCGGCTACGGCCTCGACGGCGCCCCGGAGATGGCCAGCAACGCCCGCGAGTACACCGACGACGACGCGGTCGGCTTCCTCGTCGGCGACTTCGACGAACTCCCCTTCGCCGACGACTCCTTCGACCACGTCTTCTCGATGGAGGCGTTCTACTACGCGGCCGACCCGGTCCACACCCTCGAAGAGGTCCGCCGCGTGCTGAAGCCGGGCGGTACCTTCTACTGCGCGGTGAACTACTTCGCGGAGAGCGAGACGACCCACGCGTGGCAGGAGAACATCGCCGTCGAGATGACGCTGTGGAGCCGCGAGGAGTACCGCGAAGCGTTCCGCGAGGCCGGCCTGTACGTCGCCGAGCAGGACGCGATCCCGGACCGCGAGACCGAGATTCCCGACGCCTCCGAGTTCCCGACCGAGGGGTACGAGACGCGCGAGGCGATGGTGGACCGCTACCGGACGTGGGGGACGCTGCTGACGGTCGGCGTGGCTCCCTGAGTCGGTCCGTCGGGATTCGACCTCCCGTGGCGGCCGGTGCGAGACGAACAGTTGATCTCCCAACCGTTTTACCGAGTCCCACAGTCGTCTCCCTCAATGGACGTCCGCCGTGCCCTCCTCGGCCGTCCCGACGGTCGCTTCCGTATCGCCGGCACCGTCGGTCTCGTGTTCGTCTTTGCGTTCGTCCTCTACGCCGCCTACTGGCGGTCGAACGCGGCGTACGGTGCGAGTACGGAGGTGACCACCCAACTCGGTGCCATCCGCGCGGTCGCCCCGGAGATCAGCGACATCGGTCACTCGCGTGCCACCGCCGTCCTCTACCTGCCCGCCGCGGCGATCGCTATCCTCGTTCAGTATCACGGTGGCGCCGCCATCTACACGCTCGCAGCGGGGCCCGCCATCCCGGTCGCGTCGGCTCTCGCGCGTGCGGCGTTCAGCCCCTTGCCGGACGTACTGGAGATGGAGGTCCTCGGCGTCACGCTTCCGACTCACCTCCGGCTCGGCCTCGCGGTCGGCGCCTTCGCCGTCGTCGTCGGTTCTGCCCTCCGTCGATTGAGTCCCCCGAGCGAGCGTTCAGCGTCGGAACGCTTCTTCGGCTCGTCGGGGGAGCGGCACAGAGCGGTTGTCGTCATCGCTGTCGCCGCCGTTCTCTCGGTCCCGTCCACGTTCTGGTTATATGCCTCCTATCCGACCTACCAGCCGTTCGGGTACGCCGTGTTCGGGGCTCCGATCGCGGCGCTCGTCTACTGGTACCGGGGCGGGATCGCACTCGCGTGGCTCGGTGACGCCGCGGCCGTCTTGGGACACGCAACCGCGATCGCGTTTATCGCCGATTCGCCCGACTACGTCCTCGATCCGGCCTTCTTCGTTCCCGCGCTCGCCGTTGCGACCGCGCTCGGGTCGCTCGGCGCGGGCGTCGCCGTCGGCTTTCGAGGACTGTACGTGGTCGTCAGCCGCCGGGACGCTGTAGGGTCGGGATCGCACGGGGGGTAGGTCGCGAGACGGCGCCCTTGGTCTGCCCCCGGCCGCCAGCGACTCGCGCGCGCAGCTCGCGGCCTTCGCTTCGCTCCGGCCGCTCACCGACACGCGCCGCCGCGCGTTCTTCCGCTATGTTCGGCCCGTTCCGACGGTTTAAATCGAGGCGGGGCCCAGACTCCGGTAATGGAACCGAGTTCGCTCTCCGGGCTCCCCGCGGGCGTCGGCGAGGCGCTCGAAGCGGAGGGCGTCGCGGAGCTGTATCCGCCGCAGGAAGCGGCGGTCGAGGCGGGCGTCACCGACGGCGAGAGCCTCGTCGCGGCGGTCCCGACCGCGTCCGGCAAGACGCTGATCGCCGAGCTGGCGATGCTCTCCTCCGTCGAGCGCGGCGGCAAGGCGCTGTACATCGTCCCGCTGCGCGCGCTCGCCAGCGAGAAGAAGGCCGAGTTCGAGCGCTGGG
This sequence comes from Halorubrum sp. GN12_10-3_MGM, assembly GCF_005435235.1. Lineage (NCBI taxonomy): Archaea > Methanobacteriati > Methanobacteriota > Halobacteria > Halobacteriales > Haloferacaceae > Halorubrum > Halorubrum sp. GN12_10-3_MGM. The sequence continues at coordinate 16,311 of NZ_SGUB01000024.1, read as the reverse complement.
AAGAGTTCGATGTGACGGTCGGCGTCTCCACCGGCAACTACGACTCCGACGGCGAGTGGCTCGCCAGCCGCGACATCATCGTCGCCACCTCGGAGAAGGTCGACTCGCTCATCCGCAACGGCGCGCCGTGGATCGACGACCTCACCTGCGTCGTCAGCGACGAGGTCCACCTCGTCGACGACTCCCACCGCGGCCCCACCCTCGAAGTGACCCTCGCGAAGCTCCGCAAGGTGAACCCCGGCCTCCAGACGGTCGCGCTCTCGGCGACCGTCGGCAACGCCGACGTCATCGCGGACTGGCTCGACGCCGAACTCGTCGAGTCCGACTGGCGACCGATCGAGCTCCACACCGGCGTCCACTTCGGCAACGCGATCAACTTCGACGACGGGAGCCAGCGCGAGGTCCCAGTCGAGCGCGGCGAGGACCAGACCGCGAGGCTCGTCGCCGACGCCCTGGACACCGAGGAGGACGGCCAGGGCGGCTCCTCGCTCGTCTTCGTCAATTCGCGGCGCAACGCCGAGTCGTCGGCCCGCAAGCTCACCGACGTGACGGGGCCGCGGCTCACCGGCGACGAGCGCGACCGCCTCCGCGAGCTGGCCGAGGAGATCCGCGGCGTCTCCGACACCGACACCTCCGAGGACCTCGCCGACGCGGTCGAGGAGGGGTCGGCGTTCCACCACGCCGGCCTCGCGAGCGAGCACCGCAGCCTCGTCGAGGACGCCTTCCGCGACCGCCTCATCAAGTGCGTCTCCGCGACGCCGACGCTCGCGGCCGGCGTCAACACGCCCGCGCGCCGCGTGATAGTCCGCGACTGGCGGCGTTACGACGGCGAGTTCGGCGGGATGAAACCGCTCGACGTGCTCGAGGTCCACCAGATGTGCGGCCGCGCGGGCCGCCCCGGCCTCGACCCCTACGGCGAGGCGGTGCTGCTCGCGAACAACGCCGACACCCGCGAGGAGCTGTTCGAGCGGTACGTCTGGGCCGAGGCCGAACCCGTCCGCTCGAAGCTCGCCGCCGAGCCCGCCCTCCGCACCCACGTCCTCGCGACGGTCGCGTCCGGCTTCGCCGCCACCCGCGACGGGCTCCTCTCGTTCCTCGACAACACGCTCTACGCCACGCAGACCGACGACGAGGGGCGGCTCGCGGCGGTCACCGACACCGTCCTCGACTACCTCGAAGTCAACGGCTTCGTCGAGCGCGACCGCGACGGCGGGAGCGAGGGCCTCGCCGCGACCGGGATCGGTCACACCGTCTCGCGGCTCTACCTCGACCCGATGAGCGCGGCCGAGATACTCGACGGGCTTCGGACCGTCGCGGACGACGGGTCCGGGCCTGTCGGATCCGCGGACGCGGACGGCGAGTTCGTCGCGGCCGACGACCCGACCGCCGACGCCGACGACCCCGGGTTCACCACGTACACTCGCGCCGGCGAGGACGAACCGGACGACCCCGCCTCAGAGGGGCCGGCGTCGGCCGGCGACGCCGCCCCGGCGGTCACGCCGCTCGGACTCTACCACCTCGTCAGCCGGACGCCCGACACCTACGAGCTGTACCTCAAGTCGGGCGACCGCGAGGAGTACACCGAGGTCTGCTACGAGCGCGAGGCGGAGCTCCTCGGCGACGTGCCCTCCGAGTACGAGGACGTGCGCTTCGAGGACTGGCTCGCCGCGCTGAAGACGGGGCGCCTGCTCGAAGACTGGGCTAACGAGGTGGACGAGGACCGGATCGCGGAGCGGTACGGCGTCGGCCCCGGCGACATCCGCGGGAAGGTCGACACCGCCGAGTGGCTCCTCCGGGCGGCCGAGACGCTCGCGCGCGACGTGGAGGGGATCGACGGCGACACCGTCGTCCAGGTGCGCGAGGCCCGCAAGCGGCTGGAGTACGGGGTCCGGGAGGAACTCCTCGACCTCGCGGGCGTCCGCAACGTCGGTCGGAAGCGCGCCCGCCGCCTCTACGAGGCAGGCATCGAGAGCCGCGCCGACCTCCGCGAGGCGGACAAGGCGGTCGTCCTCGGCGCGCTGCGGGGCCGCGAGCGAACCGCCGAGCGCATCCTGGAGAACGCCGGCCGCGAGGACCCCTCGCTCGACGGCGTCGACCCCGACAGCTCGGCCTCCGCGGCGGCGACCGCGGGCGCGGACGCCGACGGCGACGGCGACGGACAGGCCAGCCTGGGTGATTTCGGATGACCGACTCCGCGGCCGGCGGCGACGGGATGCCAGCGCCCGACCCCGGGGTCAGCCTCGTCGCCGGCACCTTCGCGATCGACGACCTCGACGCGTTTCTCGCGGACCTCGACGCGATTGCGGCCGATACCGGCGCGGTCGTCCAGGCGTTCGACGCCGACCTCGTCGTCTCCCCGACGCACCTCCGCGAGGCGGCGCGACTGGCGGCGCGGGCGATCGCTCGCGGCGAGGCCGTCGCGCGCGACCCGGGCGTCGAGGTCCTGCTGTACGCGGCCGGGCGCAGGCAGATCGACCGCGCGCTCGAACTCGGCGTCTCGGAGGGCGAGCGCGCCGCGGTCGTCCTCGTCGCGGACTTCGGTGACGTGTCCGGCGCCGACCGCCCGTCCGCGGACCTCGACGAGGCGACCGAGTCCGTTCGCGAACTCGCCGCCGACTCGCGCACCGACCCCGACGACTCCGGGCTTCCGGTCGACTTCGACGAGGAACGGGTGCGCGAGTTCTACGGAGTCACTGATCGCGAACTCACCGCGACTACCGGCGGTCTCGCCGATGTCGTCCGCGAGCGGGTCGCCCTGCTGGACGTCGAGAAGTGACGGCGGCCGCCCGCTCATCGGTACCCCTTCGTTTCAACTGGAAACCACGAGACGTGGATGCCACTCCGTTCCACTCGAAACGAAACCGAGAGAAGTAGTCCATCCTGGATTCGAACCAGGGTCGTTGCCCCCAGAAGGCAACAGGATTGGCCACTACCCCAATGGACTGCGCACCTACGGATAGCCAGTACGTGTTTGTAAGCGTTGCGCGTTGCGGTCGCCGTGCGATCGGTTGACGAGCATCGGCGGGCGCCGGCGGGCGTCGCTGCCCGCCCCCACTGTTGTCTCGCTGTCCTGTCCCCACTGTTGTCGTCGCCGTCCCGTCCCCACTGTTGTCGTCGCCGCCCCGCCGTCACCGCCCCGCCGTCGCCGGCGGCAGATCATGAAGAAGGCATCTCGCCCACGGATCGCGTTCGTGCGCATATCGATGCGCTTTATGCGACTCGATACACACGAAAATGTATGTACGTCGGACGGTTCGTCGTCGTCGCGCCCGGCATCGGCGGCTACCGCGTCTCTTCGCGCTCGTTCCCGAACCGCCGCGTCCGCGACCGCGGCGGGACGCTCACCGTCGGCCCGACCGCGGACGCGCCGGAGACCGACAACCCCTACGTCTCGTACAACTGCGCTCGCGCGGTCGAGACCCCGACCGAGGAGCCGCTGGCGGTCCTCGGCAACGGCTCGCACGTCGACCCGATCGCGGAGAAACTGGAGCGCGGGTACCCCGCGCGCGACGCGCTCGCCTCCGCGCTGCTCGCGCTCGACTACGAGAAGGACGACTACGACACGCCTCGCGTCGCCGGCGTGGTCGGCGCTGAGTCGGCGACGATCGGAACCGTCCGCCGCGACGCGCTCCTCGTCGAGGCCGTCGAGGAGCCGACCGTCGTCGCGACCTACGAGACGGACTCTCCCGAGCCGTACGACCTGACCGCGACCGACGCCGAGCCCGTCGCGACCGAACTGCTCGGCGCCGACCTCGAACACCCGGTCTGCGCCGCGGGCGCGACCGTCGACGCAGACGGCGTCTCGCTCGCGTTCGACAACGGCGGCGACTGAGCGACGGACGACTGGGCGCTGCCCACGGCGCGGGCTCGGCGTCGGCGTCGCTCGCGCCGCCGCCCGGCTTTCCGTCTCCTGACGCTCGCCTTTCCGTCCCCCGACACGCGGCCTTTCGCCTGTCGATCCTCGCCTTTCCGCCTCCCGACGCCTTTTGCCTCCCCCGTCCGACCCACACGCATGGAGCCGATCACCGCGGCCGACTACCACGACATCGCGGTCCCGTCCGACCCCCGGATCTCGCCGGGCGGCGACCGCGTCGCCTTCGTGCGCCGACAGCCGAACGACGACGACAGCTACGAGACGACGGTGTACCTCGTCGACGCAGCGGGCGAGGGCGAGCCGCGCCGCCTCACCCTCGCCGAGGGCGCCGACGCCGAGCCGCGCTGGAGTCCCTCGGGGGACCGCATCGCGTTCACCTCCACCCGCGGCGCGGCCGACGACCGCCAGCAGCTGTGGGTCCTCCCGCTCGACGGCGGCGAGGCCCGTCGCGTCACCGACGTGGTCGGCGGCGTCTCGTCGATCGCGTGGTCGCCCGACGGCGAGCGGATCGCCTTCGTCCAGTCCGTGACCGCCGACGACCACGAGACCGACCGCGACCTCGCGGTGCCGGACGACTACGAGCCCGAGGACCACCCCGACCCGCGCGTCATCGACCGGACCGTCTACCGCGCCGCCGAGCGTCACTTCGACGGCCGACGCCCCGGCGTGTACGTCGTCGACGCCGACGCGACGGTCGGCGGCGTCACCGACCCCGACCCGGCCGAGTCCGGCGCGGTCGACCGAGTCACGGACCGGGAGGCTGACTTCGCCGCGCCGTCGTGGGGCGACGCCGACACGCTGTACTACACCGAGGCGGTCGGCGACGACCCCGACGACTCCGTCGAGATCGCGATCCACGCCCACGACCTCGACGCGGGCGAGGCCGAGCGCGCCCACACCACGACCGGGTGGGGCGCCGACCTCGCGGCGACCGCGGACGGCCGCGTCGCGTTCACGCATGCGGAGCCGAAGCAGGTGTCGATGCAGCCGACGGACCTCCGCGTCCTCGACGTCGAGTCGGGCTCGGTCACCGACCTCACCGGCGGTGTCGACCGGGGCCTCGGCCGCGGGACGACCCCGCAGTGGGGGCCGGCCGACGAGACGCTGTACTTCGCGACGCCCGACGAGGGGAAGACGGCGCTGTGGCGGGTCCCCGCAGACGGGAGCGAGACGCCCGAGCGCCTGCTCCGGCCGGGGACCGTCTCGGGCGCGACCGTCGGGGGCGACGCCGACGCGGGTCCCGAGTCGGTCACCGTCGCGTTCGCCGCCAGCGAGTGGGACCACCCGGGCGACGCGTTCGCCTACGACGCCGCGGCCGACGAGACGACCCGCCTGACCGACCTGAACGCCGACTACCTCGACGAGCGCGCGGTCGGCGAGCCCGAGGAGCTTCGCTTCGAGTCCGACGGCGTCGAGATCCAGGGGTGGTTGCTGACCCCACCGGTCGAGGCCGGTGACGCCGAGTCCGCCGACGCGGACGGTCAGTACCCGCTCGCGGTCGAGATCCACGGCGGCCCGCACGCGATGTGGTCGACCGCCGGAACGATGTGGCACGAGTTCCAGACGCTCGCGGCCCGCGGCTACGCCGTCTTCTGGTCGAACCCCCGCGGCTCGACCGGCTACGGCGAGGCGTTCACGCAAGCAATCGAGCGCGACTGGGGCGCGATCACGCTCCGCGACGTGATGGCGGGCGTCGAGACGGTCGCCGACCGCCCCCAGATCGACGACTCGAACGCGTTCGTCACCGGCGGCTCCTTCGGCGGGTTCATGACCGCGTGGGCGGTCGGGCAGACGGACTACTTCCGCGCGGCCGTCTCCCAGCGTGGCGTCTACGACCTCACCGGCTTTTACGGGTCGACCGACGCGGCGTACAAGCTCGTCGAGGGCGACTTCGACACGGTGCCCTCGGCGGAGCCGGAGTGGCTCTGGGAGCAGTCGCCGACGGGCCACGCCGACGCGGTCGACACCCCGACCCTGCTGATTCACTCCGAGGACGACACCCGGACGCCGATCTGTACGGCGGAGCTGTACCACCGACTCTTACGGAAGAACGGCGTCGACACCCGATTCGTCAGGTACCCCCACGAGGGCCACGAGCTCTCGCGGTCCGGCGAGCCCGCGCACGTCGTCGACCGCATCGAGCGGATCGCCCGCTGGTTCGACGGCTACTCCGAGCACCACGACGCCGAGCGCGCGCTCAACCGCCCTGAGGACGACGGGCTGAGCGCCGGAGAAGAGCCGGAGGACTCGGCGGAGTCCGAGACGTAGTCGCCGCGAGCGACGCGATCAGCTCTCGTCCGGCTCGAACCCGTCGATGGCGTCGTGGACGTCGGCCACCCACTCGTCGAGGGCGTCGTGGAGCCGGCGCTTGGCCTCCGGCACGGGCGTCGCGGTGTACTGGTAGACGTAGCCGCCGGAGTCGAGCAGGCGGCGGCGGCGCTCGACGAGCCCCTTCTCGCGGAGCGTCGACAGCGAACGGTTCACGTTCGAGCGGTCCCGGTCGAGCGCGTCGGCGAGTTCCGACACGGTGCTGCCCGGGTACTCCAGCAGCGCGAGGTACGCGCGGCTCTCGTGGTCGCGCACGCCGAAGACACAAGAGAGGACGTGTTCGAAGGAGGGAGAGCCGTCGCCGACGAGGTCCTCGATTTCGGGGTCGCTCATGCGGGCCGATTCGTGCGCGGCGAGGTTAAATGCCGGTTTCTCCGACTCGGGGTGGTCACTCCTTGGCGGCGTACCCCATCTGGTCGATACAGCCGCGCATCCCTGACTCGTCGGCGTGCCGGTGGAGGTTCGTCGGCGTGTCGCAGTGGTACGTCTCCCCGTCGTATCGGAGGGCGACCTCGTGGTTGGCGCCCGCGACCTCGACGTCGACGAGGATCCGCTGCCCGTCGTTGAGCGCGTCGATGAGTTCGTCCACGGACAGCTCGCCCGCCTCGACTCGGAGTACCTCGCTCATGGGCTCGATTCAGCGGTGAGCGAGTTAAAGACGACCGATGTGGCTCCGCGTTCGCGGCCGCCCGACACGCTCCGCCTCACGTCGTCGTCGAGTCCGGCCCGCCCTCCTCGGCGGGCGGCTCGACGCCCTCGGCGGCCGCGACCTCGTCGGTCCGCTTCTCGGTCTCGACGTGCCAGCGGTCGATTTCGGACTCGTACTCGTCGAGGACCGCCGACACCTCCGATTTCAGCTCGTCGTCGTTGACGTTCACCTCGAAGACGAACGTCTCGCCGTCCTCGGCTCGGGCGACCTCCTGGATGTTGGCGCTGACGAGATCGTTGTCGAAGTAGTACGGCGCCACTTGAGTCATCACGTTCCGGTAGACGGCGTCCTCCACCTTCCGGATCGCCTTCCGACCGGCCGAGTCGGCCGCCCGGGCGACGTGTCCGATCGACTCGCCCCAGCTTTCGCGGGCGCTCTCGGTGTCGTTCTCCTCGACCTTCTCGTAGGACTCGGTGAGCTTCTCGCCGGCCGTCTGGAGGTCGTCGCCCGGCGATTTTCCCGCGCGCTCGCCCTCTCCCTCGTCGACGGACGCCTGCGCCGCGGTCTTCTCCGAGACGTCCTCGTCGATGCGCTCGTGGGTCTTGGGACGCCACTCGTCGAACTCGTAGTAGGCGTCGCTGTCGACGCCCACCTCCCGGAGCGCCAAGGCGATCCGCTCGCCGTGTTCGACGACGTCGCCCCAGTCCCCGCGCACCTTGAAGCCGGAGATGCTCTCTTCCATCGGTTGCCCTCATTACGGAACGGAGGGGTATAAGTCTCTCCGAACTGACGGGACTCGGCCGCTCGGTTCGCCGGCCGGAACCGCTACGGCGCGCGCCTCCTCGGCCGGGACCGCTGCGACGCTCACCTGCCGTACGCGATCCGGCGCGCGACCGCGTCGAGCCGCTCTTTAACTTCGCCGAGGTAGCCGGCCGGCGACGCGCGCCGGACGGCGGACTCGTCGACTTCGATACGCTCGCCGCGGAACGGGTCGCGCTCGGCGCGCTCCTCGGGGGACTGGTCTCTCGCCACCGCCCCCACGACCGTCGACATCGAGCAGCGGCCGCAGGCCTCCGCCTCGACCGCGCCGTCCGCCTCGTCTCCTTCGTCTGTCATGGTCTCTCACATCACACGACGTGGTCCTCCCGGTTAAAACTCCGCCTCGGGAAAACGACGCCTCGGGGGCGCTCGCGCCCGCTCCGCTCCCGACGCCCTTTTCACTCGCTCCGTGGAATGCGTTCCCATGGGATATCGTGTCGTCGACGTCGACTCGGTCGACCCGGAGCCGGACCGGCCGTGCGAGTGTCGAAAGCTGTCCGATTCTGGAGGGCTCGACGCCGCGGCGATCAACCGATTCAGGGCCGCCCCCGGCGAGCAGCTCCCGCTGGCGTACCACTACCACGAGACCCAACAGGAGGCGTTCTACGTGCTCGACGGCACCCTCGTGATCGAGACCCCCGACGAGACATACGAGGTGCCCGCGGACGACCTGTTCGTCGTCGACCCGGAGAGCCCCCAACGGGCGTACAACCCGGCCGACGCCGACGCTCCCGTCACCGTGCTGGCGATCGGTGCGCCCCCGGCCGACGGCGACGCGGTCGCGTACGAGCCCGCCGATGAGTGAGCGTGCCGAGCCGGAGGCGGACGGCGAGGGGGGTGCCGACGCCGCGGACCCGGCGGGGGCCGACGACCGCCGCGCCCCCGAGGAGCTGCCGGCGGAGATTCGCGAGGCCGTCCCCGAGTACGACGACGAGTACCTCGACCGCGTCTCCGACCGGCTGATGTACAGCTACGACCTCGACCGCGACGCGGTCGTCGACGGCGAGCGCTTCGAGATGACCGCCGAGATGCGGGTACGCAATCAGAAGCAGTTCCTCCACCCGGCGCTGAGCTACGCGGACCACGACATGCGGGAGTACGTGTACGTCCGCCGGGTGTCGACCCCGAGCGTCGGGGAGCTAGAGCGACTGGTCGAGTTCGCTCACGACGTCGCCGACGAGCGCGTCGAGGGCCACGAGGAGCACTACGGCACGGACGTCACCGTCGTCGTCGTCGCCGACCGTATCCCGGACGACGTCGCCGACTTCGTCGCCGGGTTCAGCGACCGCACGCTGCTGAAGTTCGGCTACTACGGCCACTACGAGGTGAACCTCGTCGCGGTCGCGCCCGACCGCGAGGCACTCGTCGCCAGCGAGAACGCTGACACCGCGGCCGCGTTCCGGCTGTGGGAACGGGTCGACTCGCCGGACGAAGGGTTCTTCTCGCGGTTCGCGAAGCGCTTCTGGCGCTGACCGTCGCCGGTCGTTCGGAAAAAACCGCGCCGAACCGGGCCGATCTCAGTCAGTCGTCGCTCGGTTCTGCGGCCGCTCCGCTGTCGCTCCGCACGGTCGTGATGTTGTCGTAGCCGATCCGCACCAGCGACAGGGCCAGGTAGATGAGGACGAACGCGAGCCCCATCTGGACCACCGCCGATATCTGGCCGCTGAGTCCGGCCACGTTACCGAGGATGAGCTTCTGATAGAGGTTGTCCCACAGCGCCACCCACGACAGCCCGAGGACGGTGATCGTCACCATGATCGTCATCGGGACGCCGGTGGAGGCGAGCTGCTTGGACTCGTCCCAGTTCGCGAGCCAGACCGTGCCGGCGAGCAGCGCCAGCGCCGCGAGAAGCTGGTTCGCGCCACCGAACAGCGCCCACAGCGTCACCCACTCGCCGGAGATGACGAGCAGGTACGCGACGAGCGACTGGACGGCCGGATTCGTGTACCGGCCCTTGGCGATGCTCCCGAGGTCGGCGGAGAAGCCCGTCGTCGTCCCGCTCCCGGTCGTTCCGACGATCTCTTCCATCATGTACCGACCGAGCCGCGCCGCGGTGTCGGTCGAGGTGAGCAGGAAGCTCACCAACACGAGCGCCATGAACGGCGCGCCGACGCCCTGCGGGATCCCGAGGCTGGTGAGGATGATCCCCCCGCCGGTCGCGAAGTTCGGCAGCGCGCCGCCGATGCCGCCGCCCGCGGCCGCCGTGGTCGCCCCGGCCACCGCGAGCGTCGAGATGGCGACCGACGCGAGCAGCCCCTCACCGAGCATCCCGCCGTAGCCGATGAGGCGAGCGTCGCTCTCCTTGTTCAGCTGTTTTGCCGTCGTCCCGGAGGACACCAGCGAGTGGAACCCGCTGATGGTTCCGCAGGCGATTGTCACGAACAACAGCGGGAAAAGCGGCGTGATACCCCGGGTATCGACGGCCAATTCGCTACCGAAGAAGCCCATGTACGCGCCGATGGAGGGATCGACGGTCAGCGGCTGGGCCGAGGTGCCGAGCAGCGTTCCGACGATAATCGCGAGCAACGCGCCGCCGACTCCCGAGTAGAGGAGGAACGACGACAGGTAGTCGCGGGGCTGAAGCAGCACCCACACCGGGAGCGCGCTCGCCAGTGTCGCGTAGACGAGGATGACCGGCACCCACGCGGCGACGTTCGGCTGGAGGATGGCGTCCGCACTCATCACCGCTCCGGGCAGCCACCCGCCGTTACCGAGGAACTCGAAGAGCACGATGGTCCCCTGGGGGAACGCCCCGGACTCCACCGCCGGGAACAGCGCGATCGGGTACTGGATACCGAGCCAGACGCCCGCGAACACGCCCGCGACGAACACCACCGTCCCCGGGAGGAACGGGCCGTCGAGCTGGTACAGGTAGACGCCGAACAGGAACGCCAGCGCGATGTACACGAGGCTCGCGGTCGCGGCCGAGGGGAACGCGTTCAACACGATCCCGACGACCAAGGCGAACACCGCCACCACGAGGATGATGGTGAGGAACGCGAACCACAGCAGCATGTCCTTGCCGCGTTCGCCGACGTACTCGCCGATGATGTAGCCGATCGACTTCCCCTCGTGTCGCATCGACCCGGACAGCGAGATGAAGTCGTGGACCGCTCCCATCAGCGGATTGCCGATGGCGACCCACAACAGCGCCGGCACCCAGCCCCAGATGGCTCCGGCGGTGATCGGGCCGACGATCGGCGCGCCGCCCGCGATACTTGAGAAGTGATGCCCCAACAGAACCGGCTTCTTCGCCGGTACGTACTCTTGGCCGTCCTCGTACTTGTGTGCCGGCGTCTCCCGCTCGTCGTCGAGATCGACGAAACGAGAGAGGTACCGCGAGTACCCCACGTATCCCACGGTGAACGTACTGAGCACGGCGACGACGATCCAAATTATACTTGTCATAAGGTCCCTGCCTCGTGGTATCGATTCACTATGTCGAACTTAAACGTTATCTTCGTTCATGACGATCGACGACTCCCCCGGATCGAGTAACGCTACTCACCGTCGAAACGAAGTTAATTTCTCTGACTAATAGGTAAAATCTGCCCAGATCGCCCGTCGACCCACCTCGCGCGCACCCGGACGGACCGCAGCCGCCGCGCGCGATCGAGTCGGATCGCCGCGCGCGCTCTCCCAGCTCGCGGCCGCGCGCTCGCCTCCGACGGATCTACGGCTCCACGTCGAGCGACGCGGCCACGTCGGCGAGCACGTCCCCCCGGACCTCCGTCGTGCGCGACTCGATCTCGGCGACGAGCGGCGGGTCGAACCCCTCGCGGACCTGCGCGAGCCGCTCGCGCTCGGTCTCGACCTTCTCGCGGAGGTAGCGCGCTCCGCGCCCCTGCTCTCCCTCGTCGGGGGACGGCGTGAGCTTGTTCGCCACCAGCCCGCGGACCCGCAGGTCTCGCTCGGTGAACGCCTCGATGGCCCGTTCCGTCTCGTTGACCGAGAGCTGGTCGGGGTTCAACACGAGGAAGAAGGCGGCGTCCGTGCGCATCGTCTCGCCGGCGTACTCGAAGAACTCCTTGCGCTCGTTGAGCCGCTCGATCACGGGGTCGCCCTCCAGCAGGCGCCGGGGCTCCATGTCCCCGATCGCCGCCTTCTCGAACAGGTCGATCGACTGCTCGCGCTTGTACAGCAGCCGGTCGATCCAGTCGCCGAGGAACTCAGGGAGCCCGAGCAGCCGGAGCGTCGACCCCGTCGGGGCGGTGTCGAACACGACCCGGTCGTACGGCTCGCTCTCCGTGCGCATCACGTCGACGAACGCGTCGAACAGCGCCGACTCGTACGCGCCCGGCGTCCCGTGGGACATCTCCAGCTGGCGGTTGATCTCCGAGACCATCGCGGCCGACACCTGCTCCGAGAGCGCCTCGCGGATCTCCGTTAGGTGCCGCTGCATCTCGTCTTCCGGGTCGATCTCCATCGCGTCGAGCCTGTCGACGTCCGCGACCGACTCGGGCTCGTCGCCGAACCGCTGGTCGAACACGTCCGACACCGAGTGGGCCGGGTCGGTCGAGACGACGAGCGTCCGGAGACCGTCTCGCGCGCAGCGGTGGGCGTACGCGCACGAGACCGTCGTCTTGCCGACGCCGCCCTTGCCGCCGAAGAAGACGAACTGCTCCATCAGTCGCGGCGTGAGTGTCGTCCGGTCATCAGAAGTGGTACTGCTGCCCCTTCCGCTCTAGCAGCGTCTCGCGGTCCCACAGTCGCCGCTCCCACGCCTCGAACTCGTCTTCGAGGTACGGGAGCAGCTCGGCGGTGTAGTACGACACCGGCGACGGGATCCCGAACGCGTCCGGGAAACACGCCAGCATGAATTCGTCTTCGGCGTCCTCGGCCTCCTTCTCGATCTTCTCGTAGGCCGGGTGCGTGATCATCCCGTGGTACAGGCCCCGGACCCACTCCTCGAGGACCGCCCGGAACCGCTCGATCCGGTCTGCTACTGTCATCATTCCTCATGACACTCTTCCCCTGTTAAAACCTGTCGCGGCCCGGGCCGCCGAGGGGCGGACAGCGGCCGGATCGGCCTCGGCGGTCGCGGCGTCAGGCGGCGTTCCCGTCCGGAAGTTCGCCCGACGCCTCGTCGTTGTCGTCGCCGTCGTCGTCCAGTTCCGGGTGGTCCTCGCTACCGGGGCTCGGCGTGTGGATGTCGCTGTCGAGCGATCCCCAGACGAGATACAGCATCGCGGCGACCATCAGCACCGTCACCGAGACGCTGACGAGCGACACGGCGGAGGCGGACAGAACCATATCGCGAGTACGACGACCGCGGCGTATCAACGTATCGGCTCGGACCGGTCCGCGTCGGTCTCACCCCCCGGGCCGGCCCCGCGCGCCGCCCGGTTTTCGCCCCGCCGCCCGAGTTTCCGTGTGTCGGCCGGGGGTTCAAGAGCGTCGTGTCCGATCCGCCCGTATGGACGACCGCATCCCGGTGACCGTGCTCTCGGGGGGACTCGGCGCGGGTAAGACGACGCTTCTGAACCACCTGCTCCGGAACGCCGGCGACCGCGACATCGCGGTCCTCGTCAACGACATGGGGGACGTGAACGTCGACGCGGACCTGATCGCCGAGGAGTCCGAGGTCGATGTCGAGGGCGTCACGGAGCTGTCGAACGGCTGTATCTGCTGTGAGCTTCAGGACGACCTCGAAAGCGCCGTGGTGCGGCTCGCGAACGAGCGCTCCTTCGACGCCCTGGTCGTCGAGTCTTCGGGCATCTCGGAGCCCGCGCCAGTCGCGCGGCTGTTCACGACCGAGTCGCGCGCGGCGGCCCGGTACCGGGTCGACGCGCTGGTGACCGTGATCGACACGCGGCAGTTCCTCGACGCGTTCGCGGGCGACGAGACGCCGGAGCGGCGCGTCGATCCCGACGCCGGCGCCGGGGCCGCGACCGGCGACGAGGACGACGCCGACCGGCCGCTCTCGGACCTCCTCGTCGAGCAGGTCGAGGTATCGAACCTCGTGGTGTGTAACAAGGCGGACCTCTGTACCGACGCGGAAATCGACGAGGCGGTCGACCTCGTGGGCGCGCTCCAGCCCGACGCGGAGACGGTCGTCACGGAGTTCTCCGCGGTCGACCCGGACCGGATCCTCGGCGTCGAGCTGTTCGACGAGCGGGAACTCGGCGAACTCCCCGGCTGGAAGCGCGCGCTCGCCGAGGTCGACGACGCCGACGCCGACAGCGGGACGGACGACGACCACGCTCACGACGGCGACCACGGCCGCGACGGCGACCACGCCCACGACCACCGCCACCCCGACGAGGTGTACGGCGTCACCTCCTTCACCTACCGCCGCCGGCGGCCGTTCCACCCGGACCGACTCGCCGCTCTCCTCCGAGACCTCCCCGCCGACGTGGTCCGCTCGAAGGGGACGCTGTGGGTCGCAGGCACCGACCAGCGCCAGCAGGTCGGGCAGGCGGGTCGGTCGGTCCGCGTCGAGGCGCTCGGCCCGTGGATCGCGAGCCTGCCGTCGGTCGAGCGCGATATGCTCCGCTCGAACCGCCCGAAGCTAGAGTGGGACGACGACCACGGCGACCGCCGGACCGAGTTCGTCGTCATCGGCACGGGAGTCGACGAGGCACCGCTCGTCGACCGGCTCGATGACGCGCTTCTGACCGACGACGAACTCGCGGAGCTCGGCGACCCGGGGATCGGTGACGACCCGGCCGACGTCGGCCCAGCCCCGTTCCCGAGCGAGCAGGGCGCCGAGGTCGCGCTCCGGGAGCCGTAACCCCTCGACGCGACCGGCGGTCGGCGATCAGCAGGCGCAGTCGCCCCCGGTCGCGCGGGCGAACCGCATCGGGTCGCCGCAGTCGGGACACGTCGGCGTCCCCTCCGCGTCGCGGTCGAGCCCCTCGTCGTCGACGTCGCGGACGCGGACGCCGCAGTCGTCGCACCAGTACGCCCCCTCGGAGCCGTCATCGCCGGCGGCCCCGGGTGCCGTCCCCGTCGACCCCGCCAGCGCGTCGGTTACCGTCTCGAAGATGCCCATATCGTAATGATCCGCATCGATCATCTTAGTCCCCCGGTGTCGTGTAACCGATTCGCACAGCCGACCCGCGGAGGCCGCCCCGCGCTCGGCGCCCCGTCACAGCAGCGGCAGCGTGAGCGCAAGGAACGCGATCCCCAGCACGACCCCGGCGTACAACAGGCGTTCGAACCGGAGGTCGGCCGGGAGCGCCCCGGCACCGACCGGAGGCGCGGACCGGACGAGCTGTCGGTACGCGACGATGGTCACTCCGACGAACCCGAGCGCCGAGAGGGCAAGCGCGGCCGAAAGCGACAGCCCGTAGGCGAGGCCGTACAGCGGCCCGAACGAGAAGACCAGCGCGAACGCGAGCCCCGTCGTCACGAGGAAGGGGATCGGATCGATGGGGTCCCCGCGTCGGTTGCGGAGGCGGACCGGGCCGATCATGAGGGCCGTACGGCCCGAACGGACAAGAGCTAAGTGGCGCACAGCCGCGAATCCGCGTATGAGTGCCGAGGAGCGCACGGACGAGGGAGGCGACGAGGCCGGGATCCGCGAGGGCGTCGAGCGCTCCTCAGGCGATCCCAAGGTGCTGCTCGCGATGAACGCCGTGCTCTCGGCGTGGTTCGCCTGGATGATCGTCTGGGGGCTCGACTTCGTCGGGACGGCGACGCTGTCGCTCCGGAACGTCGCGACCCTCGCCGTGATCCTCTTCGCGGTGACGTACGTCGTCGCGCTCCGCTAGGTGCGGTCGCCGGAGGGGGCTGCCCTCCGGTCGCGGTCCGGCGAGCGCTCGATTCGCCACGTTTTAAGACCGTTCCGGGCGCGGTTCCGTATAATGACGATCGAAGACCGCGACGACGCGTACCTCATCACGCACGCGCTGGCGACGGACACCCTCTCGCGGCTGCGCGACGCCGAGACGGAACAGGTGGCGTTCCGGAAGGGGCTGGTGAAGCTCGGGCGGATCTGCGGCTACGAGATCATCGACGGCGCGATGGAGACGGAGTACGTCCCCGTCGAGACCCCGCTCGCGGAGACGACCGGCGAGCGCGTGAAAGGACTCGACGACGTGGTGATCATCAACGTCCTCCGGGCCGCGACCCCCTTCGTCGAGGGGCTGTTGAAGGCGTTCCCCCGCGCGAAGCAGGGCGTCATCTCCGCCGGTCGCGACGAGGCGGCCGGGATGACCGACGACGGCGAGTTCCCGATCACCATCGACTACGTGAAGCTCCCCGAGATCCGCCCGGAGGACACCGTCATCGTCGCGGACCCGATGCTCGCGACGGGATCGACGATGGCCGCCGTCCTCGACCACGTCCTCGACGAGGCCGACGACTTCGAGGACCTGTTCGTGCTCTCCGCGGTCTCCGCGCCCGCCGGCCTCGTCCGCGTGAGCGAGGCCGTCCCGGAGGCGGACCTGCTGACGGTCGCCATCGACGATCACCTCGACGACGACGGGTTCATCGTCCCCGGCCTCGGCGACGCCGGCGACCGGGCGTTCCGGACCGTGTGAACTCCTCGACGGCTCCCCCTTCCGGCCCCCCTCGGCGATCTTCGCGTCGAGGTCGTCGATCTCGGCCTCGGCGGCCTCGAACAGCTGCGCGGCCATCACGGAACCGAGCGAGTAGGTCGGGAAGTAGCCGAAGTTGCCGTGGCTCCAGTGGATGT
>NZ_SGUB01000023.1:0-51183 GCF_005435235.1 Halorubrum sp. GN12_10-3_MGM | reverse complement strand
CGCGCCCGCCCCTTCGAGTCCCGCCCCGCACAGCGACCGCACCTCACGCCTCCCCGGCCTCGTCGCCGGCGGCCACGCCGCCGGCTGCCAGAGGCGTCGCGCCTCGCTACCGCTCACGGCCTGTTGGCGGTTCGCGGCGTCCCTCGCACGCGCTTCTCGCGGCCGCCGAGGGCAGCCGCTCGACGGCGCGCGCCACCACACCTCGGCACAGCACCGACAGCGATCCGCTACCGCGTTATTCGAACTCCGGATCGCGCTTCTCCAAGAAAGCCGTCATCCCCTCGCGCTGATCGTGCGTCCCGAAGAGGCCGGCCCACGCACGGCGCTCCAAGGCGAGCCCGGTCGCCGCCGACCCCTCGCCGGCCGCGTTCAGCGCCTCCTTCGCCGCGCGCAGCGCGGTCACCGGCTTCGCTGTCAGCTCGCCGGCCAGCTCGTCGATCCGGTCTTCGAAGTCGTCGTCCGCGACGACCTCGCCGACGAACCCGACCTCGGCCGCCTCGGTCGCGTCGATGCGCTCGCCGAGGAAGATCAGCCGGCGGGCGACCTCGTCGCCGACGAGCGCCGGGAGCCGCTGCGTGCCGCCCCAGCCGGGGATGATCCCCAGATCGATCTCGGTCTGCCCGAGGACGGCGCTCTCGGCGGCGACCCGCAGGTCACAGGCCAAGGCGAGCTCGCACCCGCCGCCGAAGGCGTAACCGTCGACGGCGGCGATCGTCGGCGCGGGGAACGACTCGATCGCGTCCGCGACGCGGTGGCCGAGCTCGGCGTACGCCTGCGCCTCGGGCGTCGAGAGGTCGACCATGTGCGAGATGTCCGCGCCCGCGACGAACGCCTCGTCGCCCGCACCGGCGATCACGAGGACGCGAGCGTCGCGCTCGGCGGCCTCGTCGAGCGCGTCCTCGATCGCTTCGAGCGTCTCGGCGGTGAGCGCGTTGAGCTGCTCCGGTCGGTCGACGGTGATCGTCGCGACTCCGCGGTCGTCGACGTCGAAGGCGATGGTGTCCCAACTCATACCCGCCCCGTCTCGCGGCGACGTGAAAACGGTTCGGCAGGCGGATCCGACTCGGTCGGAGGCGGGGCTCCGCGGGCGGCGGCGACTCGACGGTCAGACCTCTTCGCGGCTGTCGATCCCGGTGTAGATGAACCACGCCGTCGTGTACACGCCGACGAACAGCAGGTAGCCGACGATCAGTCCCCCGAGCTGGCGGCTCGCGAGCCCGCCGGGGAGCGTCCGCGAGAGGATGCCGAGCGCGAGGGCGAAGACGACGAGCGAGAACAGCCCCGAAAGGGCGTACACGCCGAGGTCGGAGGTGAAGCGGTCGCGCACGCACCCACCAACGCGTTCCCCTTACATACCGCCGTCGGTCGCGCGCCGGTCGGCGCGTCGTCTCGAAGTCCGGGCGAGCGCCGCTCGTTGCGCGGATTGCAACCCCTATAAGCCCCCGGCCACACGTACCGGTATGAACGGGAACCGGTTCGGCCGACTCTTCCAGCTGACGACCTACGGCGAGAGCCACGGCGACGCGATGGGCGTCACCGTCTCCGGCGTGCCAGCGGGCGTCGAGCTCGACGAGGAGGCGATCCAGGCGCAGCTCGACCGGCGCAAGCCGGGCCAGTCGATGATCACCACCTCGCGGGGCGAGCCCGACGAGGTCGTCGTCAACTCCGGCGTCCAGGACGGCTACACCACGGGCACCCCGATCGGAATGGTGATCCAGAACAAGGACGCCCGCTCGGGGAAGTACGAGCCGTTCGTCACCGCGCCGCGCCCCTCGCACGGCGACTACACCTACTCCGCGAAGTTCGGCACACGCAACTGGGGCGGCGGCGGGCGCTCCTCGGCGCGCGAGACGGTGAACTGGGTCGCGGCCGGCGCGGTCGCCGAACAGGTGCTCGACGCCTCTGACCACGACGTCGAGATCAAAGCGCACGTCAATCGCATCGGCGACATCGAGGCCGCCCCGGTGAGCTTCGGGCAGATCCTCGAACACAGCGAGGAGAACGACGTGCGCTGCGCCGACCCCGAGGCGGCCGCGGAGATGCAGGAGCTGATCGAGGAGTACCAGGAGGAGGGCGACTCGATCGGCGGTTCGATCTACTTCGAGTGCCGGGGCGTCCCCCGGGGGCTCGGATCGCCGCGCTTCGACAGCTTCCCCGCCCGCCTCGGGCAGGCGATGTTCTCAATCCCGGCGACCACCGGCGTCGAGTACGGGCTGGGGAAGGACGCGACGCACGTGGCGGGCAGCGAGCGCAACGAGGACTGGACGTTCGACGACGGCGAGTCGTTCGACCACGTCGAGAGCGAGGAGGGCGACCCGGTCCCCGAGGGGAACGACCACGGGGGGCTTCAGGGCGGGATCACCACCGGCGAGCCGATCTACGGCGAGGCGACGTGGCACGCGCCGACCTCGATCCCGAAGAAGCAGCGCTCGGCCGACTGGGAGACCGGCGAGGAGAAGGAGGTCCAGGTCGTCGGCCGCCACGACCCCGTCCTCCCGCCGCGGGCCGTCCCCGTCGTCGAGGCGATGCTGTACTGTACGGTGCTCGACTTCATGCTGCTCGGCGGCCGGATCAACCCGGACCGCGTCGACGGCAATCCGGGACAGTACGACACCGATTACCACCCGAGTAGCCCGCGCAACGAGTAGCGACCGACGCCCGCACCTGGGCCTGTGCCGCGGTCGTGCGCTTCCAGCGTCCGGCGCCCGCTCACACCACGACGACGGCGTCGACGACGACGAGCAGGACGAAGCCGACGAGGAACGCGCCGGTCGCGGCGTCGGCGTGCCCGTGCCCGTGCGAGGATGGGATCAGCTCGCGGAAGACGACCGCGAGCATCGCGCCCGCGGCGAACCCCGACGACACCGGGAACAGTCCGGCCCCGACCGACACGAGCGAGAAGCCGAAGACCGCGGCGACGACCTGCGGGACCACTCCCGAGAGGGTCGTGTACCAGACCACCCGGAGGTTCGACATCCCGGTCTCCGCCATCGGCACCGCGAACGCGAACCCGTCGGGCACGTTCTGAAGGCCGATGACGACCGCGAGCAACAGCGCGACCTCCTCCAGCCCGGAGGCGAACGCGACGCCGATCGCCAGCCCCTCGGGGGCGTTGTGGAGGGTGATCGCCCCGCCGATGAGCAGCGCCTTCCGGAGCGAGGACTCGCGCTCGGCGAGCGTCCCGGCGTCCTCGTCGACCGATTCCGGCTCCGCGTCGCCTTCCTCGGCGGCGGAGCCCCGGGTGGCGAAACCCTCGGTGACAGAGTCCCCGGTCGGCGGCTCCATGACCGCGGCGTCGTCTGCGGTCGCGCCGCCCTCGACGAACCACGCCCGGTACTCCGCGTGGAGGTGCGGAATGAGGTAGTTCCCGCCAAGCAGCGTCGCCCCGCCGAGGAGCACCCCCGCCATCACCGCGCGGAGCGTCCCCTCCTCCATGCCGGGGATCACGAGGCCGAACACGCTGGCGGCGACCATCAGCCCGGCCGCCAGCCCGAGGGCACCGTCGTAGATCCGGTGTGTCACGCGATGCCGGAAGAAGACGGGGAGGGCCCCGATCCCGGTCGCGACCCCGGCGACGGTCGTCACGCCGAGGACCGAGGCGAGCGTCGTCATACACTGCGAGACCGCGCACTGGGATATAAATGGGCGGGGACGGCGGGAGGGCGGGGCGGGTTCCGGCGGCCGCTCAGCGAGTGGCTATCCCGGCGAGGTCGCGCCCGTAGGCCCCGAGGGCGACGAGGAGCGCCGCGACCGCGCCCGCGGGGATGACCGAGAGCCAGCCGGCGGTCGACCCGACGCCGAAGCGCACGCCCAGCCCCGCGGCGACCCACAGCGTCGCGGCCGCGGCGAACACGAGCAGGCCGCCGGTGACCCGCCGGTCCTCGCGACCGAGCGCGACTCCGCCCGTGGCGCTCCCGAGCGCGAGCAGGTGGAACCCGACGGCGAGCGGCCACGCGCGGATCGACGGAGGGAGCGTCGCGAACGGCCGCGGCTGGTCGAGGAAGTACGACCACACCGGGTACCCGCCGATCCCGCCGTCGGCGCCGAGCGTCACGAATCCCCAGAGGCTCACCAGCGTCGCGGTCCCGTCGCCGCCGGGCACGACCGCCATCGGGACCGCGAGCAACGCGGCGGCGAGGAGCCATTCGACGCGCCCGCTGGTCGACGGGCCGTCCGACTTCGACGCGGGTCGGGGCCTCGATTCCGCCTCCGGCCGTGCGGTCGATTCGGCCGGCGACTGCGACCCCGACCCCGAAGCGCCGTCCGGTCTCTCCATGCGAGCGGTTCGACGCCCGGAAGTAAGTATGGTCGGGGCGTCGGGGCGGCGGTGCGTCGGGTCGGCGGTGCGTCGGCGCCGCCGCGCGAGCGGTCCCCGTCAAGCGTAACTCATCGCCGCCCGTAAGCAGGGTGTGAACACTGACGACGGCGGCCACCACGACGCGGCGGTCGACGCGCTGGCGGCGCGAGCGTACGAGCGGGCGGGCGACCGCTACACCCGCGGGGGGCGACGCGTGCTGGCCGACCCGCGGCCGGAGGTCGACCCCTTCGAGCCCGACGAGAAGGGGTGGATCGGACAGGGGCTCCAACAGCTGCTCGCCGCGGCGGTCGCGTACCGCGTCGCGGGCGCCGACGGTCGCGCGACCCAGCGCGCGGTCGAGGGGATCGCCGCGAGCCGCGACTTCGGACGCGTCCTCGACGAGCCGGGGCAGGGGGCCTGCCTGAGCGAGTTCGTCGCAGACTTCCGGGTCGCCGGCGGGCTGGGCGGCGCCGACGACGCGTACGACGACGCGGCGGCGCGCTACGAGGCGGCGGGCGACGGCGTCGACGCGCCGCAGGCGCTCGCGACGACGCCGCTCTTTGAGGCCGCGGCCGCGACGATCAAGCAGGTCGCGCGGGGACAGGCGGACGGCGAGATCGCGATCAAGTGGGAGGACCTCCACGGCGCCGACCCCGACCGCCCGGGCGATTTCCTCGCGCACCGCGCCCGATTCAAGAAGCAGCGGTTCCGCGGCCTGATCGAGCGCGCGGTTGATGACGGCCACCTCGCCGCGCCCCGAGGGACGACCGAGTACAACAACGACGGGAACCGCTGTCCGAACTGCGGGTCGACCCACGTGAACTGGGCCGGCACCGGGATCCTCTGTCTGCGGTGTTCGACGCCGACCGAGAGCATTTAACGGTCGGAGTCGAACCGGCCGATCGACACCGATGTCGCCCTCCATTCCCTCGTTCGGGAGCGACGAGCGGTCGGACCTCCCGTCCGACCACCTCGCGGTCGACGCGACGGGAGCGTACGTCGCGGAGAACTCGGGCGGATTCAACGATCCCACCCGGGGGCGCATGGTCGCGCTCGGTTCCGGCGGGTCCATGCGGTGGGAGGCGCCGTTTCCCGACGAGATCGAACCGCGGGCCCTGTTCGCCATCGGCGGCCGACTGGTCGCCGTCGAGCGCGAGACCGCGTACGCGTTCCGCGCGACCCCGGGCGAGCGCTGGTCGCCGCTGTGAGGGCTGTGAGTCCGGGGCGTCGTCCGGCTACGCGGTGAGCGCGTCGAGCACATCCGAGACGGAGAACGTCGTGTTGGGCTGCCGTAGTCGGTCGATCGGAATCCACCGCGAGACGTGTTCGGTCCCTCGCTCCGGTTCAACGAGCGCGAACGAATCGCCGCAATACGGCCATTCCTCAGCGATTCGACCCTCGTAGACGCGCCACACCTCGTGGGCAGGCTCCCCGCCGCGCTCGAAGACGCGCTCGAAGGTACCGACCGCCGTCGGGTCGAGCGGCTCCACGCCGAGCATCTCGTCGAACTCGCGGACGACCCCCTCGCGGCTGTGTTCGTCGAACGGCGCCGAGCGCGACGAAGCGAACGCCGTCGGTCATCACACGCGATACGCCGTCCGCCCGGAGGGTGACCGTGTCGGATACGCCCGCCGCGGGACGGCGGCGTCGGCGAGGTCGCTACGACAGCAGGCTCTCGCCGTCGAACTCGGCGTCGGCGTCGACGTCGAGCAGGTCGAGCACCGTCGGCGTCACGTCGAAGAGGTTCGCGTCGGCCAGGTCGAGGTCTGGATCGGTCGCGTACAGCAGCGAGTTCTCGAACTTGTGCATCCCGTTGCGCGGTCCCTCGGTGAACACCGCCTCCTTGCCGGAGAAGCCCGACTTGAGGTCGAACCCGTCCGCGGGGATGACGACCAGGTCGGGGGCGATGTCGTCGTGGGCGCCGTCGAAGGCGTCCTCGCCTTTCACGATCCGCTTACACACCTGTCGGCCGTCGGGGCCGGTGAGCGATTCGAGGTCGTCGATGAGCTCCTCGCGCGTCGCCTCGTACTCGTCCTCGGGCACGACGCCGTTCGGCTCGCGGCCCTCCACGTTGAGGTAGAAGCGCCCGGGAATGAGCGAGTACGCGCGCGCCTCGTCGTCGATGTCGGTCAGCGAATCGTGGTCGTCGTCCTCGTATGAGAGCCACCCCTCGTCGGCGAGGAACTGGTTACAGTTCACCTCCCACTCCAGCCGGGTGAAGCCGTGGTCGGAGGCGACGACCAGGGTGGTGTCGTCGTCGAGCGAGTCGCGGATCGCACCGATGTACTCGTCGAGCGTGCGGTAGAACTCGAGGAACTCCTCGGCGTACTCGCCGTCCGTCGCGTAGTCGCCGAAGAGGAAGTGGTTCACGCGGTCGGTGCTCATGAACACGCCGAAAAAGAGGTCCCAGTCGTCCTCGGCGAGGTAGTGGTCGAACGCCTCGTACCGGGCGTCGAGGGTCGCGTGCGCGTCTTCGATGAACTCCGTCTTGTCGTCGTCGTGGCCGAGCTTGGCGTTGACGTCGATCTTGTAGTCGAAGCCGTCGAGCGTCTCGCGGAGCGACTCGTCGCTCGTAGCCGACTCGAGGTCGGGCGAGAGGAAGCCGGAGGCCATCCGCTGGATCCGCGTCGAGGGCGGGAAGGTGACCGGGACGTTGAGGACGGTCGCGTCGCGCCCGGCGTCGGTGACGCGGTCCCACAGCCGGGTCGCCTGTACGTGGCGCCCGAGCGGGACGTACGTCTCGTAGGAGTCGACCTCGCGGTCCTGGAAGCCGTACACGCCCGTTTCGCCGGGGTTCACGCCGGTCGTGAGGCTCGGCCAGCAGGCGCTCGACTCCGGCGGCACGATGCTCTCCAACCGCCCGCCGGAGCCGGTCTCGGCGATGTCGGTCAGGTTCTCGAAGACTTCCGGGTGGTCCTCGACGAGGTCGAGCGGTACGCCGTCGATGCCGAGGAAGACGACGCGGTCGTCGTCCTCGCCGCGGAGCCGGTCGAACAGACCCATGACCGACGATTCCGGGGCGGTCGGCATATCCCTTGTGTTCCGCGAGGGCGCGGCGACGGCGGCCCGGCAACGGACCGGCGGCCCCCGGCCGCGATTCAGAAGGCCTATTTCCTTTCGCGGCGACATCTCGGGCGTATGAGCGACGACTTCCCGGCGAGCGTCGACGTCGATTACGCCGACGGCGAGGGGGAGACCCCCGACGACTACCCGTCGATCCAGCACAAAATCGAGAAGGCGGTCGAGGTCACGCGCCGCGGGCTCGAACAGTACGACAACCCCGCCGTGATGTGGACGGGCGGGAAAGACTCCACGCTGACGCTGTACTTCATCAATCAGGTGGCCGAGGAGTACGGCTACGAGAAGCCCACCGCCGTGTTCATCGACCACTTCCAGCACTTCGACTCGATCACCGACTTCGTCGAGCACTGGGCGGACGAGTGGGAGATCGACCTCGTGTACGCCCGCAACGACGACGTGGGCGCGTACGTCGAGGAACACGGCCTCGAACCCGGCGACGACATCCCCGTCGACGCGCTCTCGGAGCACAACCAGCACCACATCCGGGAGATCCTCGAGTTCGAGGAGGACACGTTCCCGTTCCTGCTCGACACCTACGTCGGCAACCACCTGCTGAAGACGGTCGCGCTCAACGACGCCCTCGAGGAGTACGACATCGACGGCGTCATCTCCGGCGTCCGCTGGGACGAGCAGGAGGCCCGCGCCGACGAGACGTTCTTCTCGCCGCGCCACGACCCCGACCTGTTCCCGCCGCACGACCGCATCCAGCCTATCCTCCAGTTCGCCGAGGCCGACGTGTGGGACGCCTTCTGGAACTTCGTCGTCCCCGACACCGTCGAGGCGTTCCCCGACGAGGGGTACATCCCGCAGGCCGACGACGATCTGCCGGAGGGTGTCACGCAGGAGGACATCCCGATCTCGCCGAAGTACTTCGCCGGGTTCCGCTCGCTCGGCAGCGAGGTTTCGACCGAGAAGACGACCGAGGAGCCCGCCTGGCTCCAGAACCTCGAAGGCACGACCGAGCGCGCCGGCCGCGCCCAGGACAAGGAGGACCTGATGGAGCGCCTGCGCGACCTCGGCTACATGTAATCGACGGGCGGGAGCGGTCCGCCCGATACGCTTCTTTTACGACTCGCCGACCGCTGCGGTGAACCCCACGTCGCGGAGTCGCTCCGCGAGCGGGATCCCGATCCCCGACGCCGGCGTCAACACGCCACCGTCGAACGGGGAGTCGACGTCGTCGCGCGCCAGACAGACGGCCGACTCGCCGAGCATCCGCGCCGTCGCGCCGTAGCCGGGGTCTCGGTCGGCCCCGAACTCGGCCTCGACGGTGAACGGCCCGTCAGCGCCCGTCCCGCGGCCCAACACCCGGATCAGGAAGCTCCCCGCTTCCGCCTCCTCCCGCGTCGGCCCCTCGCCGGGGTCGGGGAAGACGTAGCGCCGCAGCGCGTCGCGCACCGGCCCGACCGACATGGCCGCGGAGAACAGCCCGAGTCCGCCGGCGGCGGCGGTCGCGGTCGCCGCGCCGACCGGTCCCGACCCGGTCGGCACGACCTCTCCGCACTTGAACTCGCGGCCCCACGGGTAGCCGAGCAGGGCGTTGCTCCGCCGGACCACGCGCTCGTTCACCGGCGCCATCGGCGACGGGGCGGTCCACTCGCCCCGGAGCGGATCGCGCCGCGGCCAGCGCTGCTCGCCGGGGTCGACGCCGCTCCGCTCGCCGCGGGGGGCCAGCGAGTACGGGTTCCGGAGCGCCTCGCGGGCGAGCGGGTCGGTCGCGGCCGCCTCGAACAGCTCGCCGAAGCTCGCAAGCGTGCCGCCGCTGACGCTCCCGCTCCCGCCGTCGAGGTAGATCCGGACTGACTCGCAGGGCGCGCCGTGGGCCTCCGCCGCGAACGACTGGACGAGCAGCGTCCCGATGTCCGCCGGCACGGAGTCGAACCCGCAGCTGTGGACGATCCGCGCCTCGTTCTCGACGGCGGCCTCGTGGAACCGGTCGACCGTCTCGCGCACCCAGTTCACCTCGCCCGTGAGGTCGCAGTAGTCCGTCCCGGTCTCGACGCAGGCCTCGACCAGCGGCGTTCCGTACGCCGTGTACGGGCCGACCGTCGTACAGACGACCTCGGTGTCGCGGGCGATGGCGCGCAGGCTCTCCGGGTCGGTCGCGTCGCCGACGACGACGGGCACGTCGTCCCACGCGTCGCTCCGCCGCGTGAGGTCGTCGACGAGCGCGTCGAGCCGCTCTCGACTCCGCCCGCCGACGGCGAGCGAGAGGGCTTCGGGGTCGTATCGCTCGGTCAGGTACTCGGCCGCGAAGCGCCCGGCGACGCCGGTCGCGCCCCACACCACCACGTCGTGTTTCCGATCCGCGTTCGACATCCATGAGCGCGTACGGGCCGGCCGCCTAAACCAACGGGGGTACGCGTCGCCGGAACCGGGACGCCGCCGAACCCGACGCGGCAGGACGCTGTGACGCGCTACCTCTTTACACTGGCAGCCGCAACGGATCGCATGGCCGTTGGCACTCGGTTATCACTACAGCTCGCCGACTTCGGCACCCGATCGCTCGTCACCCACGCGCTCATGGCGGTGGGGTTCGTCGGCGCGGTCGTCACGGGGTTGTTCGTCGACGGACAGCTCGGCGTCGTCTCGATGGCGGCGTTCATCAACTTCACCGCCGGCTTGTGGATCTGCCAGTCGATCCACTCGCTCGGCAACGCCGCCACCGAGGACGAGTATCAGGGCGTGCTCAAGGAGATATTAAATCGTGTCTAGCGAGCCCGGCATCGACACGGGCCGTTTCGGGCGAACGCTCGTGCTCATCGGCTTCGTCACGACCGTCTTCCTGTTTCTTATCGCCGAGCGCCTCTCCGGCGACACGTTCCGGATCGGCGCTATCGCGATCGGGACGGTGGCGCTGATCACCGCGATCACCGGATTCCTGATCGCCGCTGGCAGCGCGGTCGAGGGGCACTAGCCCGGCCGCGACCCGCAACGCGCCCGTCTCGACAGGAGCAGCCCCCGCGCGCTCGCGTCGCCGCACGCGTCGGCCCGCATCGCCGTGCGCGTCGGCCCGCATCGCCGTGCGCGTCGGGCCGCGCCGGAAATTGTCGGGTCACCCGCGTTCTGCCCGAAATATTATTGTGTAGTAACCACAATAATATACACGATGATACGGCGGTTCCTCACAGGGATCAAGTCGAACCTGATCTACGTCGTGGCCGGGTCGCTGGCGGCGGGGCTGATCGTCGGGCAGTTCACCGGGGCGTCGTTCAAGCGACTCCTCCAGTCCGCGGTGGTCCCCGTGCTGTTCCTGATGATCTACCCGATGATGATCAACATCGACCTCAGGGAGGTGGTGAACGTCCGCAGCCACGCGCGGGTCGTCGCGCTCAGTCTCCTCGTCAACTTCGGTGTCGCCCCGCTACTCGCGGTCGGGCTCGCGCGGCTGTTCTTCGACGGGAGCGTCGGCTACGCGTTCGGGCTCTACTTCATCGCGCTCATCCCGACCTCCGGAATGACCGCCGCTTGGACCGGGCTCGCCAACGGCGACTTGGAGTCCGCGCTCGTGGCGATGGCGGTGAACCTGCTGGTCGCCGTCGCGGTCCTGCCGACGTACCTCGCCGCGCTGATCCCGGCGAGCGTCGGCTTCGACGCCGCCGCGCTGTACGGGCAGCTCGCCCGCGTGGTCGTCCTCCCGATGATCGCCGGCACGCTCACGCGGCGGGTGCTGCTCGGTCGGCTGGGCGCGGACGGGTTCAGCCGACTGAAGCCGACGCTCGGCGGGCTCAGCTCCTTCGGCGTCATGCTGATCGTGTTCATCGCCATGGCGATGCGATCCGAGAGCATTCTCGCCGACCCCGTCGCATCGGGGGCCACGATCGTCCCCATCGTGGCGTTCTACGCGCTCCTGCTCGCCGTCGGGTCGGGGCTCGGACGCGCGCTCCGGGACGCCGCCAGCGGCGTCGCGCTCGTGTACGCCACGAGCATGCGCAACCTCTCGATCGCGGTGGCGGTCGTCGTCGCCGCGCCGGCGGTCCCCGAGACCGCCGTGCTGCCGATCACGTTGGCGTACGTCGTCCAACCGCCGCTGGGCGCGGTGTATATGCACTACCGCCGCGACGTCGCCGACGGCGACGCGTCGCTCTCCGACGCGGTCGCCTCGATCATCTGAGCCGTCGAGCGGCCGGTCGTCGCCGGAGGCCGCGGCCCTCCCTACCGGGCCGTCGTCGCGCTACTGATACGGTTCGCAGACCCTCTCGACGCCCTCCTCGAAGCCGATCTCGGGCTCCCAGCCGGTGGCCTCGTGGAACGTCGAGTAGTCGGCCATCGTGTCGTGGACGTAGCCGTCGAACGGGCACTCGATGTACTCGGGGTCGACGTCCGTCCCGAGCGCGTCGTTGATCATCGCGACCATCTCGTTGAACGTGTACGCCTCCTGGGTGCCGACGTTGTACACGCCCGTCAGCTCGTGGTCGGCGGCGAGCTCGCAGGCGCGGGCCACGTCTGAGACGTGCGTGAAGTCGCGGGTCTGGCTCCCGTCGCCGAACAGCTCGGGCGCCTCGCCGGAGGCGATCGCGTCCGCGAACTGCGCGACCGTGTTCGCGTACTCGCCCTTGTGCTCCTCGTTGCCGCCGAAGCCCTGGTACACCGAGAAGAAGCGCAGGCCGGCCACGTTCATGTCGTGGTGGTTGGCGAAGTACTCGGCGTAGCGTTCGCGGGCGAGCTTCGAGGCCTCGTAGGCGGTGTGCGCCTCCACGTCCATGTCGACGGGCGAGGGCTCGGTTCGGCTCCCATAGATCGAGGAGGTGGAGGCGTAGACGACCGTCTCACAGCCCGCTTCGCGGGCACGCTCGACAGCGTTGACGAACCCCTCGACGTTGACGCGGCAGCCGCGCTGGGGGTCGTTCTCGTGCATGTTCCGCGAGGAGAGCGCGGCGAGGTGGAAGACGACGTCGACGTCGACGGGGTAGTCGTCGTCGACCACGGAGGCCTCGACGAACTCGACGGCGTCGTCGAGGTTCTCGGCGGCGCCGAGGTAGAGGTCGTCGACGGCAATCACGTCGTTATCGACCGCGAGGCGGTTCGCGAGGTTCGAGCCGATGAACCCGGCGCCGCCCGTGACGAGGACGCGTTTGCCTTGCATGATCGAGTGTCCTCGGAGGCGACAATTCAGCGCTTCGGTTTCGCGCGGGAGCGCAGGTCGCCGCTGTCGACAACGGCGACGCCGACGGCTCACGCCCGGATCGTGATGTCGCCGTCGCGGGTCCGGGCTGTCACCGCGGCGTCGCCGCCGTTGACGGCCGCTCGGAGCCGAGACTCCGTCCGCTCGCGGACGCTGACCGCGCCGCCGCCGTCCGTGACGACGAACTCCCCGTCGTCGGTTCTCGCGGTCAGGGTCGCGCTCAGATCGTCGCCGAGCCGGAGCAGGAGGTCGCCGTCGGTCGACGCGACGACCGCGTCAGACGCCGCGGCGGGCACGTCCGCGACGACGTCGCCGTCCCGCGTCCGCAGGGCGTCGACGCGGGCGGGATCCCGCGCGCGTATCTCGCCGTCCACGGTCGTCGCCGAGAGCGTTCCGTCGGTCCCGTCGACGAGAACGTCGCCGTCGCGGGACTCGGCGCGCACGTCGCCGCGGGCGTCGGTGACCGACACGTCGCCGTCCGTCGTCGCCAGCGTCGCGCCGTCGGGGACCGACTCCGCCCGCACGTCGCCGTCGGCGGTGCGGACCTCGTCGACCGCGACGCTCGGCGGCGCGCGGATCTCGAGGTCGACGCGGCCGCCGCCGAACCCGACGACCCGCGGCTCGTCCGTCGTCACTTCGAGGCGGTCGCCGACGGTCCGCACGGTCGCGCCGAGTTCGTCGAACGAGACGCGGCCGAGGGCGCGCTTCCGGGCGACGACCGCGATGTCGTCGCGGGACTCCGCGCGGAAGTCGATATCGCCGGTGGCCTCCGTCACGGCGAGCGTCGAGACCGTCGAGGGGTCGACGCTGCGCCGCTCCGTCTCCGTCCGGCGGTCGACGTCGACGACGCCGCTACAGCCGGCGAGGGTCGTTCCCAGTCCAACACCGACCGCGCCGAGCAGTCGCCGCCGCGTCGACGACCCGTCGGCTGCCGAACGGTCACGCATCGGCCGCCTCCGCGGACCGCGCCGCGCCGCCGAGC
Source organism: Halorubrum sp. GN12_10-3_MGM (assembly GCF_005435235.1). NCBI lineage: Archaea > Methanobacteriati > Methanobacteriota > Halobacteria > Halobacteriales > Haloferacaceae > Halorubrum > Halorubrum sp. GN12_10-3_MGM. Next base: position 37,698 of record NZ_SGUB01000023.1, on the reverse strand, counting down.
AGCGCGTCGGTGAGGAAGCCGCCGAACCGGGCGACGCCGTTGGTCACGTGGAGCGACACGAGGACGAGGAGGACGCCGAGGCCGCCCCCGGCGACCGCCTCGCCCAGCGTGTCGACCACGTACGGGCCGAACGTGTAGGTGACGCCGGGCGCGTCGTAGAGCGCCGGCGCGGCGAGCAGCGTCGCAGACACCGCGAACGCGGTGACGAGCGCGGTGAACGCGACGACGCCGTAAACGAACTTGAGCCCGACGAGCAGCAGCCCGGTCCACGCCGCCGGCGCGGTGAGGACCCGCTTCGTCGTGCCGATCGCCTCCTCGACCGACCCGAAGGCGAGTTCGATCCCTCCGTCGTCGCCGTCGACCTCGACGTCGAGGAGGTGGTCGGCGAGCCGGCGCTCGAACGAGCTGATACCGAGCGTCACGACCAGCGTCGCGAGGACGATCGGGACGCCGGCGAACGTGACGAGGAGCCCGAGTCCCGTCGAGAGGCCCGTCGTGACGACGGTGAAGTAGGCGATGCCCAGCGGGAACGCTAACAGGAGGTACGCTAGGTTGCGATACGTCTGCGCGTCGAACGGCACACCGACGAAGCGCGCGAGCGCCGCGACCGGTGAGCGTGGGGACCAGCGGTGATCGCTCATGCTGTACCTACCGCTTGCGACCGAGCTCACATATAAAGAATCGAACGCTGCTCAGCGGGCAACGCCACCAAAAATATAAGTACGATGTTTTTCGCAGCGGGCGAACGCCGGGTCAGTCGTCGCTCACCGGCGAGGTGCCAGCGCCGAGCGCGAACTCGGCCCACCGCGCGCAGAGCCAGCCGGCGGCGCTCACGACGTTCAGCCCGACGAGGGCCGCCAGCACGCCGAACAGAGACATGAGGAGCGCGCCCGGCAACGTCGACACCTCCCACGACGTGAGTCGGACGATGAACGAGACGCCGACCTCGAACTGCTCCCACGGGACGACGACCGACAGCTCCCGACGGATCGGCTCCGGGAGGATGAGCCCGACGGACGCGCCGGGCGCGTCGTAGTACAGCGGCGCCGCCAGCAGCGACGCGCCGACGCTGAGCACGACCGTGAGGAGCGTGAAGCCGGCGACGCCGATGATCAGCTTCGACAGGACGAACAGGAGGGCGCCCCACACGGCGAGGTCGGTCGCCGCGGCGAGGGCCCGGTCGGCGATGCCCGACGCCTCCGTCACCTTCCACGACGGGTCGGCGATGTCGGCGCCGAGGAGCCGACGAGCGAGCACGCGTTCGCCGATCGACACCAGCACCACGCCGCCCAGCGTCGCCGCGAGGATCGGTACGCCGACGAGGAGTACGGAGAGGCTGACACCGAGCGACAGCCCGACCACGGTACAGACGAAGTACGCGATCCCGAGGGGAAACGACAGCGCCAGGTACGCCGCAGCGGCGTAGGTCCGAATCCGGAACGGCGCTGAGAGCACCGCTTCGGCGACCCGTCTGTTCGCGGGGGGATCCGAGAGCGCGTCCGAGAGGGCCATCGGCTGAGTGAAGCGTCGGCCAGCAGCCGTAAGAAATCTCGGTCTCGTCAGCGATCCGACGGTTCTCGTGACGCGGACCGACGCTGCGCGCCGGACTGCGGCGCGACCGAACTCAGTCCTCGGCGGGAAGACTAAGTTTCCCGATTACGAGGTTCGACCGAATGGGCACGGAGGCGTCGGTCGATCCGCGGGAAGTGTACTCGCTGCTCGACGACGAGTACGCCCGGCAGATCCTCATCGAGACCTACGAGGAGACGCGGTCGGCGAGCGCGCTCAGCGAGGCCTGCGACGCCTCCGAGGCGACCGTCTACCGCCGGCTCGAACGCCTCCGCGAGCAGGACCTCGTCGAGACGGTACAGGAGGTCGACCCGGACCGCGGTCCCCAGCAGGTGTACGCCGCTCGGCTCAACCGCGTCTCCGTCGACCTGACCGCGAGCGGGTTCGAAGTGAGCGTCGACTACGTCGAGGAGACGGCCGCCGACCGACTGACGCGGCTCTACGAGGAGCTTTCGGGATGATCGGAACGTGGCCCGTGGCGACGGCGCTTGCGGCGGTCACGGAGCAGAGCCTCTCGGTAATCGGGCGACAGAGTCTCCCGATTCAGGTCGACGTGGTCGGCGGCGGCGGTGGGCTCGCCGCGATCACGATCGCCGCGTTCTTCCTGTCGGTGCTGCTCGCGGTGTTCGTCACCTACCGCTTCGCGCGTGGATACCTGCGAACGCGCCGCCGGCCGCTGCTGTTCCTGACGCTCGGGCTACTGCTGTTGGCGCCCCTCCCGATGTTCCTCCGGCTGGCGTCCGGCAACGTCGCGTGGGTGACCGCCACCGAGCGGACCGTGGTCGTGACCGCGAGCAAGCTCTGCGGGCTCCTGCTGATCCTCGGGGTGGTCTACCGGTGACGCTCTCCGTCGTCGCGACCGCGGGCGGGGTCGCCACCGCCTGCCTCGGGGCGTACGTGTCGTACCTCGCCTACGACGGCTGGCGCCGGAACGAGAGCCGGACGATGCTGCTTCTGGCCGTCGGCGTCGCCTGTATCGCGGTCCTCCCGTACGTCGTCGCGTACGGCCTGACGCCGCTGTTGGGGCTCTCCGACGCGGCAACCGTGTTCGGCGTCACCGTGGCGCACCTAATTGGACTCGGCGCGCTGGCGCGGTCGGTGACCGACTGACGCGGTCGGGCGTGCCGGCGGCCCGTCGCCCCCTCGACGGCCGGAGCGCCGCGGCCGATCAGTCGGGGTCGAGAATCGCGTCCCGTAGCGGCGGGAACGCCTCTAATTTGGCGCGCCCGACCAGCGCGTAGAGGTACGCCTCCAACCGTTCGCGCCACATCGGCCGGTCGCGGCCGCCGCCGAACCCGACCTCCGCGACCTGGAGGTCCTCGACCGCGCGGCCGATCTGCGTGACGAGCAGGGGTTCAGGGGCGGAGCCGACGACCGACTCGTAGGTCGCCTGCGCCCGGCGCTTCGCGGCGAGGGTGTGGCCCGAGTCGAACGCGGTGTCGTCCGGCTCGACGACGAGCCGGTCGACTGCCGTCCCGTGGGCACGACGGCGCGCTACCCCGATCGAGAGCGCGACGGTCCGCAACGCGAGCAGGTCCGTGTCGATCGGCGTCCGCCACGGAACGGGCGCGGTCGATCCGAGACACCACCGCGCCAGCCGCGAGTGCGCGAACTCCCACGGCCCGTACTCGTCGACCTCCCCGACGTACCGGTCCCGGACATCGTCCCGGGACGGGTACTCGCGGAGGTCGGCGCGGAAGCGCTCGGCGGCCGCGCGCAGCGCCTCCGCGTGCGGGCCCGTGTCGCTCCCGAGGCGGTCGAAGAGGGTGTCGCGGTACCGCTCCGCGGTCATGGCGTCGACCTCGCCTCGGAGCAGCGCGGCCGTCACCTCACCTGCGACTTCCGGGTCGACCGCGTCGGCGGAGGCGTCGCTTTCGCCCCCGGAATCGGCGTTTTGCCCTGAGTCGGAATCGTCCGGGAGCGCGCGGGCCGCCAGCGCGCTCGCCGACTGCACCTCGCCCTCGATGCGGACGTACCACCCGAGGTCGCGCGCGGGATCCGTCGTCGGGTAGGGCTTCAGGTCGTCCGCGACCGCCCGCGCGCGGTCCGTCAGTACGGCGGCGCGGTCGCGGAGCGTCGCCCGGTCGACCGCGTCCTGCTCGGCGCGGGCGTACCCCAGCGCCTCGCCCGCGAACTGGAGGCCGTACCGCGCTCGGAACAGGGCCGTGTCGTGGTCGGCCTCGTCGAGCGCCTCGCGGGCGTCCTCGAGCCAGCCGCCCGCATCCGTCGTGATCGGCGCGGCGTCGTCCCCGACGGAGTCCATCTCGGCCCACCGGCGCCGGCTCTCCGCGACCGTTTCCGCGAGCGTCTCGACGGCCTCGCGGGCGTGCGCCTCGGTCACCGGCGGCCGCCAGAGGGCGTCGACCTCCGGCGGGGTCGGGTAATGCGTCGTCGCCGCGTCCGTGATCGAGTCCGGCAGCGCGGTCGGTTCCGTCACGCCGACGACCGCGGTGCCGCCGGCGAGTACCGCGGCGCCGCCGCCGAGCGTCGCCAAAACCGTCCGTCTGCTAACCGAGGAGGGGTCGGGGACCATGCGCGAGGCTGCGGGGTTCGATCAGTAAAAGCCTTGGAGCGATTCCGTTCTGGCCGCCGTCCCGAACCGTCTTTGCGGTGGCCGGCGATCGCCTCGGTATGTTCGGCACCAGCGGCGTTCGCGGCCCGGTCGGCGACGAGGTCACGGCGGCCCTCGCGCTCGACGTGGGGCGCGCGCTCGCGACGGACGGCGCGGAGACGGTCGTGATCGGGCGCGACGCCCGGGACAGCGGCGCGATGCTCACGCGGGCGCTCGCCGCGGGACTCACCGAGTGCGGGAGCGACGTGATCGACGTCGGCGTCGAGGCGACCCCGACGGTTGCGCGGGCGGTCGCCCGGGAGGGCGCGGACGCCGGCGCCGTCGTCACGGCCTCGCACAACCCCGCGCCCGACAACGGTATCAAGCTCTGGACGGCGTCCGGGCGCGCCTTCGACGAGGACCGGAACGATCGGATCGCCGAGATCGTCGGGACGGAGGCGTTCGACCTCGCAAGCCACGACGGGATCGGCACGGTCGAGACGCGCGACGCGGTCGCGGGCGGCGACGCGCGACGACGCCACGAGCGCGCGCTGCGCGAGACCGTTCCGCTGCCGGACGACCTCTCTGTCGTCGTCGACCTCGGCAACGGCGTCGGGCGCGTCACCGCCGACGCGCTCCACGCCGCGGGCTGCGACGTCGAGACGCTCAACGGGCAGCGCGACGGTCGGTTCCCGGGGCGACCGAGCGAGCCGACCGCGGCGAACTGCGAGACCGCCTGCGAGGTGGTCGCCGCGACCGACGCCGACCTCGGGCTGGTCCACGACGGCGACGCCGATCGCCTGATGGCGGTCGACGAGCGCGGGCGGTTCGTCGCCGGCGACGCGCTACTCGCGCTGTTCGCCCGCCGCGAGGCCGGCGCGGGCGACCGCGTCGCGGTCCCGGTCGACACGAGCCTCCTCGTCGCGGACGCGCTGAGCGAAGTCGACGCCGCGGTCACGTACACGCCCGTCGGCGACGCGTACGTGGCCGCGGAGGCGGCGAAGCCCGGCGTCGCCTTCGGCGGCGAGCCGAGCGGCGCGTGGATCTGGCCGGACCGGACGCTGTGTCCCGACGGCCCGCTCGCGGCCTGTATCCTGACCGCGCTCGTCGGCGCGGAGGGATCGCTGGCGGCGCTCGTCGACGGCCTCCCCGAGTACCCGATCCGCCGCGACTCCGTGCGCACGGGCCGGAAGTCCGAGACCGTCGAGCGCGTCGGCGAGGCCGCGGCCGCCGAGTACGACGACGTGTCGACCCTCGACGGCGTCCGTGTCGAGACGGACGCGGGCTGGTTCCTCGTGCGCGCGAGCGGGACCGAGCCGCTGGTGCGGATCACGGCCGAAGCGCGCGACGAGGCCGACGCAGACGCGCTGTTCGAGACGGCGCGCGGGCTCATCGATCGAGCGGACGCGAGCCTCGACTGACGCCCCGGATCCGACCGCAGTCAATAAACCTCGGCCCGCCGTCGGCTCCGCACATGTACGGAGTCGTGCTCGCGGCCGGCCGCGGGACTCGGATGCGACCGCTGACGGACCGCCGCCCGAAACCGCTGCTGCCGGTCGGGGACCGCTCGCTGCTCGAACGGGTGTTCGACACGGCCCGCGACGTGGTCGACGAGTTCGTCGTCGTGACGGGGTACCGCGGCGACGCGATCCGCGATGCCGTTGGCGAGTCGTACCGCGGCCGCCCGGTCCACTACGTCGAGCAGGCCGAGGCGCTGGGGACGGCCCACGCCGTCGCGCAGGCCGAACCGGTCGTCGACGACGACTTCCTCGTGCTCAACGGCGACGTGGTCGTCGACGCGTCGCTCCCGGACGCGCTCGCCGAGGCCGGCGCCCCCGCTATCGCCGCCACCGAGGTCGAGGACCCACGGGCGTACGGCGTGCTCTCGGTCGGCGACGACGGAGCGCTCGCCGGGATCGTCGAGAAGCCCGACGACCCGCCGACGACCCTCGCGAACGTCGGCTGTTACGCGTTCGAACCGGAGGTGTTCGAGTACATCGAGGACACCCCGGAGAGCGAGCGCGGCGAGTACGAGATCACGACGACGATCGACCGATTGCTCGGTGACGGTCGGCGGATCGCGGTCGCGACCTACGACGGGACGTGGCTCGACGTGGGGCGCCCGTGGGAGCTGTTGGAAGCGAACGAGCTGGCGCTGGCGGCACTCGACGACGGAACGGCGATCGGCGGTACCGTCGAGGACGGCGTCGAGCTCCGCGGCCCGGTCGTCGTCGAAGACGGCGCGCGCGTCCGCTCGGGGGCGTACGTCGAGGGGCCGGCGCTGATCCGCGAGGGCGCGGACGTGGGGCCGAACGCCTACCTCCGCGGGGCCACCGTTGTTGGACCGGATGCCCACGTCGGCCACGCCGTCGAGGTGAAGAACTCGGTGCTAATGGCCGGCGCGTCGGTCGGGCACCTCTCGTACGTCGGCGACTCCGTGCTGGGCCGCGGCGTCAACTTCGGCGCGGGAACGAACGTCGCCAACCTCCGCCACGACGGCGAGAACGTGCGGCTGACGGTGAAAGGCGAGCGCGTCGACACCGGGCGCCGCAAGCTGGGCGCGATCGTCGGCGGCGGTGCGAAGACCGGCATCAACACCGCCCTGAACGCCGGCGTCAAACTGGGGGCCGGCGAGACCACCGGGCCGGGTGAGTCGCTGACGCGGGACCGGCTCTCCGAATAGGGGGCTCGGAGTCACGGCGCTCGTCGACGCGTGAACCGGGGTCGGCCGCTCGGGACGCCTGCGCGGCGACCGCTCGCGTTATTCTCCGTTCGCGTAGCGCCCGAACACGTCGCCCACGATCCGACCGGACTCCTTGAGCCGTTCCGTGTACGCCGGTCGGTCCCACGTCGGCGGCTCGAACCGGAGGGAGCGCAGGCTCCCGTCAGGGACGCCCGGAACCGCGTGCGTCAGGTTCGTCTTGGCGTCGAGTTCGGCCGCGGTCCCGTCTGCGTCGACCGGGACGTAGGAGGCCGCGGCGACGTCGATCGCCTCGAACGTCTCGTAGTCGTCGAGTCCCTCGCTCCAGAAGTCGCCCAGCCGACGGCGGCGACTCGGGTCGGCGACGTTGAGCAGCTGCCAGGGGAGCCTGACCTCGATCGCGTCGTTCGACGGCGAGACGTGGACGTCAGCGAGCGAGTCGTACCGGTCGGAGTCCGGGTTCCCGTTACCGTAGCGGAGCCGTCCGGTCTCCACCGACTCGAACGGAACGCGCTCGCCGGTCTTCGGAACCGTGTAGCCGCGATTGATCACCAGCCGCAGCGGCGAGAAGACGCCCGGGTCCGGCTCCCGGTAGCGGTCGAGGTCGAGCCCGGCCTCTGCGCCGTACTCGTACGCGAAGGCGTCGTAGCGGGGACGGACGGTCACTCGAGAGGCATCGGGACCGCCGAGGCGGACGACGAAGTCGGCCGGTGCCGCCGCACCGAGACCGTGCGGGAGCGCTCGCTCGCCCCGGTCGGTGAGCCCGATCGCGAGGAAGTAGTTGGTCGCGTCCCAGTCGACCCCGCCGCCGAGGGCGTCCGCTTCGATCCTGACCGAGAGGTACGCCGCGTCGCTCGTGACGCGGAGCCCGGTCAGTTCGCGGCTCGCGTCCGCGCCGTCGCCGAGCCGGACGGGGTCGCGCTCGGGCGTCGCGGTGGCCGCGTCCGCCCACGCGTCGGCCGACCCGTCGAGCGGAACGGCGCCCGCGGGGTCGAACGCGAGCAGGCCGAACCGCTGTTCGGGCGTCTGGACGTTCGACCAGAACGGCCGACGGTCGGAGTCGGAGAACGGGGCGAGGTTCCACGTCCGCTTGAACCACTCGTCGTGCCAGCTGAAGGCGATCCCGCCGAGCGTGCCGGCCTCACGGATGTCCTCGTACATGGCGGCGAGGATCTCTCCCTGCTCCGTCTCGGTGTGTCGGCCCTGATCGCGGCCGTGAACGTCGCGCTGGGCGATGCCGCGGGAGGCCGGGACGCCGAACTCGGCGACGAGCAGCGGGTGGTCGGTCGCGCCGACGAGGTCGTTCAGGTAGCCGGCGTAGCTGTTCGGCTCGCCGCGGTGGTCGACGTAGTTCGCGTACTCGGGCGTCTCGTTCAACAGCGGCGGGTAGTAGGGGTACACGTGGTACGCCGCGAACGTGCCGGCCTCGGACGCGTCGGTCGCCTGGATCGCGTCGGGGTCGACGGAAACGGAGTCCTCGTCGTGGAACGGCTCGTACGGGTGTTCGAGCGGGTCGGTCGTCACCCAGTTCGTGAACGCCGCCGGGCGCTGCGCGCCGTACTCGTCCGCCTCGTACGCGACGGCGGCGTCGAGGCGGGCCGCGAGCCACGCCTCGAAGGGGCTCGCCGCTGGCGCGGCGAAGAACTCGCCGTCGTAGCCGGTCGCCTCGCCGAGCCGGTCGGTCTCCCGAACGACCGCCGGCGGCCACTCGATGCCGACGACGTAGCCGAGGACGGCGTTGCTCACGTCGGCGTCGTACGTGCCGCTGGCGTACCCGGGCTCCGGGTCGATCGTCGTCGCGCCGTGGACGGCGTCGACCACCTGCCGCATTGAGCGGTCGAACGAGGGCGACAGCGCGGTCGCGTCGCCCGCCTCCCGGAGGGTCTCCTCTCCGATCCAGTTGCCGTGGATGACGTAGATCGGGTCCGCGTGCGACCGGTTGTACGCCGCGAGCGCCCGGTAGAACGCGGGCGGGTGGACGGTGTACACCCGGACGACGTTGACGTTCAGCTCGCCCATCAGCCCCAGCCACCGGTCGTACTCGGCGCGAGTGATCGCCGCCTCGCCGGGGAACCGGCCGGGCTTGGCCATCCCGAGGTTCACGCCGCGGACCGACAGAGAGTCGAAGGCCCCGCCGTCGACCGCGACCTCGAACCCGTCGTCGCCGACGCGGAACCGGCGCGGCGGGCCCTCGCTCAAGCCGAGACCGCGGAAGCCGCAGCCGGCGGTCCCGACCGCACCGGCGACCCCGACGCGACCGAGGAATCGGCGTCTGCGCATGAGGGCACGTGTCGGCGGACCGGAATAAGGCTGTCTTCGGCCCGGTCCGAGATGCGGTTTTATGCCGGACCCGCGACAAACCGGATCCTAGCCAGCGACCCGCTTCACCATGGTATCTGACACGTCCCGTTCCGAACCGTTCAAGAGCCTGCTACAGCTGACCGCGACCGACCAGTCGACCGAGGAGCGCCTCCTGAAGGCGATAGACGTCGGCCGGGAGTACCTCGGCGTCGACAACGGCGTGCTCTCGTACACCGGCGAGGGGCGCTACGAGGTGGTCGAGACGAACATCCAGACCGGCCCCTACACCCAGGGGGGCGTCGTCGACCTCGACGGGACGTGGTGTCGCCACGTCGTCGAAAGCGGCGAGGCGATGGGCTTCGCGGACGCGAGCGAAACCGAGTACCGCGACGACCGCGCGCTGGAGACGACCGGGCTCCACTGCTACGTCGGCGCCGAGGTGACCGTCGACGGAGAGACGTACGGAACGCTCTGCTTCTCCGACGACGTTCCGCGAGACGACCCGATCACAGACGCCGAGCGCGACTTCGTCTCGGTGCTCGCGCGGTGGGTGAGCACCGAGCTCGAACGGCGGAAACACTACGCGGAGCTGCGCGAACAGAACGAGCGCCTCGACGAGTTCACCGGGATCGTCGCGCACGACCTCCGGAACCCGCTGTCGGGGGCCATCGGCTTCGTCGAACTCGCGCAGGAGCGCGTCAGCGGGCAGACGGCCGAGTTCCTCGACCGCGTCCGGGGGGCGCTCGACCGGATGGAGTCGATGATCGCGGAGTGCCTGATCCTCGCGAAGGAGGGCGCCGACGTGGGCGAGCGGAGTTCGGTCGCGCTCGAACCCCTCGTCAGAGAGGCGTGGGACACGGTCCAGACGCGCGACGCGACGCTGACGGTGGACGTGGCCTCCGAGACGGCTATCGTCGCCGACGAGATGCGCCTCCGACGGCTCTTCGAGAACCTCTTCCGCAACAGCGTGGAACACGGCGGGCCGGGCGTCTCGGTGACCGTGACCGGCGACGCGGACGGCTTCGTGATCGCGGACGACGGGCCCGGGCTCCCGCCGGCGGTCGAGGCGGCGCTCACCGCGGCCGACGCGGAGAATGTCAAGTCGTTCGGGCTCGGGCTGTTGGTCGTCCAGCGCGTGGTGACGGGCCACGGCTGGGACCTCGCCGTCGACAGCGACGACGACGGGACGCGGTTCGCCGTGAGCGACGTCAACGCCGCGGAGCCGGTCCACGAGGCGCTGCGCTCGGACTAACTGCCCCCGTCGAGGACCCAGACGAACCCCTCGTCGCCGGCGCCGTCCAAGGGGTCGCGAGTCCAGACGAATCCGCCGTCAGCGGGGCCGAGCGACGGGTCGGTGACCCAGACGAACCCGCCGTCACCGACCCCTTCCGAGAAGTCGGTCGTCGCCGCGAGCCGCGCGGATCCGTCGTCGTCGAGCGCGATGACGAACCCCCCGTCGCCGGCGCCGAGCGACGGGTCGGTGACCCAGACGAATCCCCCGTCGCCGACCCCCTCCGAGAAGTCGGTCGTCCAGACGAATCCTCCGTCGCCGGCGCCGGCGGTCAGCTCCCCGCTCGGGACGAACCGGCCGGTGCTCTCGTCGGCCGCGACCCCGGCGAGCCAGCGGAACCCGTCCGTGTCCGACGCGTCGACGAGCCGGTCGACCCAGACGAATCCGCCGTCGTCCGCCGCCGCCGCGGCGGCACCCGTTTCGGACGCCGAATCGTCCGGTCCGGCCTCTGAGTCCGTCGCCGCGGCCGTTGCGACACCTGGCCCGGCGGCGCCCGCCGCCTCGGCGCTGTCGGTCCCCGCATCGCCGAAGCCCCGCCGCTCCATGGCGCCCCACGACTGGTCGCCGCGGAGGTACTCGATCAGGCCGTGCCAGGCGACGATCGTCTTCCACTGGCGGTAGCCGAAGTTCTCTAACACGCCGTACCAGAGCAGTCGGAGGACTTCCCACGGGGACTCGTAGCGGTTGTAGCTCCACACCTCGCTGAACACGCCGAACCAGGAGAGGAACACGCCGGCGCCGACCGTGAGCAGCAGGAAGAGGAGGAAGAACTCGACGTTGAGGATGCCGAGGTACCACCCCAGCGGAAGCAACACGTAGCCGAACCCCTCGATGAGCGGGCCGAGCGCCTCGGCGGCGGTGAAGAACGGTAACACGACCGTGCCGACGCGACCGTACGCCCGACGGAAGAACATCCGCCGGCTCGCGACAACGGTCTCCATCATGCCGCGGTACCAGCGCCGCCGCTGGCGCCCCAGCGTCCGGAGCGTCTCCGGGACTTCGGTCCACGCGACGGGCTCCGGGACGAACTCGATCCGGTAGTCGACGTCGTTGTCCGAGAGGTGTTCGTGGAGGCGGACCACCACGTCGAAGTCCTCCGTGATCGTGTCGTGGCGGTAGCCGCCGATCTCGCGGACGCGGTCGGTCCGAAACACGCCGAACGCGCCGGAGATGAGGATCAGCCCCTTCAGCCGGGCGAGCCCGAGCCGCCCCGAGTAGAACGCCCGCAGGTACTCCATCACCTGAACGCCCGCGAGCCCGGTCTTCGGGAGGTTCACCTCCTTGACCTGTCCGTCCTGAACGACGCACTCGTTCGCCACGCGGATCGTGCCCCCGCTGGCGACCGTCCGCGAGGGCTCCTCGAGGAACGGCGCGACGACGTCTAACAACGCGTCGCTGTCGATCACGGTGTCCGCGTCGACCGCGCAGAACAGCTCTTGGTCGGTGAGCCAGACGCCGGCGTTGAGCGCGTCGCTCTTCCCGCCGTTCTCCTTGTCGACCACGAAGAGGTTCTCGTGGGTCGCGGAGCGGTACACGCCCCGGATCGGTTCCGAGGGCACGTCGTACGGCACCTCGGCGTCGACCGGGCGGAGCCCGAACGCCTCTTCGAGCCGTTCGAGCGTGGCGTCCGAGGAGCCGTCGTTGACCACGACGATCTCCTGGTCGGGGTAGTTGAGCGCGAGCATCGAGCGCACGCTCTCGACGATGCTCGCCGCCTCGTTGTACGCCGGCACGACCATCGCGACGCCGGGGTAGAACGGGCTGTCGAACGCGCGGAACGACGGGGTCCACTCCGACTCGCGGACGCTGTCCCGGAGCTGTACCAGCGCGAGCACGTGGATCAGCAGGTAGCCGACGTTGATCAGCAGGTAGTACGTGACGATGAACACGCCGGACCCGACGACGAGCGTCGTCCCGAGGGCTTCGAGCGTCGTCATCCGCGCACCTCGTCGTGGAGCCGGTCGCGGTCGCGGGAGATGTCTCGCGCGAGCCGATCGAAGCGGGCGTGCTCGACCGCCCACGCCCACGCGACATCGAATGCGGCGGTCTCGTCGACGGAGCGACCGTTGGCGGACGCGGTTCGGTCCGCCCCGAGGTCGGCGCGCGGCGGGTCGTTCGGGTCCACCGCTTCCGCCGAGGTCCGCTGTGAGACCAGCGTCTCGGCCGCGGTGACCCGCGCCCGCGCGTCGGGGTCCGCGGTCCCGGCGGCCTCGATCGCCGCGATCGCCTCCGCGTCCCCCCACGTCCCGGGCGCTCGGTACGCGCTCGCGCGGACCGGCGGGGTCGGGTCGGCGGCGATCGCGGCGAGGTCGACAGTGTCCCTGACCGCCCGGTTCCACCCGTACGCGCCCAGCGCCCGCCACGCTGCCGACCGGACGCTCGGGTCGGGGCTCGACAGCGACCCGACGACCCACGAGAGATCGGCATCCCCGACCACGGTGGTGAGGTGGCGGACGACGAGCAGCGCCTGCCGCTGGAGCGCCGGCGGCCACCTCGCGAAGTCGGCGGCCGCCCGCTCGAAGAACGGGCTCGGGTCGCGCTCGGCGACGCGGTACAGCGTGTCGACGCCGAACACCGAGAACGACTCCGGCTCGTCGCGGAGGAGCAGGTCGACGCCGGTCGTCGCGCAGTCGTCCGTCTCGGCCGCGTACAGTATCCGAGCGGCCGCGGCGCGCTCCCGCGGCGTCTCGGTACAGTGCGTTCTGAGCAGGTCGCGGTCGGGCGCGTCGCGGAGCAGGGCAAGCCAGACGAGCGCGTGGGTGCGGTCCCAGTAGCCGCCGTTCGCGATCTCGCGGCGGGCCCGCTCGTGGACGCCCAGTGCTCGCCCGAGTCCGGCCAGCGCGTCGGCGTCGCGACCGTCGAGCTCGCGGAGGTACACGTCGAGCAGCGACTCCAGTTCGTCCCGCTCCGCCGCCGAGAGGCCGGCGACCCACTCGTCCCACGCCGGGTCGTCGCGGCCGTAGAGCCGGTCGAGGAGCTCCGACCGTAGCGCGGCGCGCATCGGGACGCGACGCCGGCGTCGCCGGGCCGCGAGAAGCGAGTACCCGAGCGTGAGGACCGCGGCCGCGAACAGCAGCGAGCCGAGCACGACGACGGCGAGCGAGAGCGTCCCCGACTGAGGACCCGCGAGCGGACCGTACACGGACGTCGCCGTAGTCGGGGCCGCGAGCGGCACGGTTACGCCTCGACCAGTCGGTTTATCCGGGCCAGCAGTTCGTTCGGGCTGAACGGCTTCGTGAGGTACTCGTCGGCGCCGGAGTCGAGCCCCTTCAACACGTCGGCCTCTTGGCCGCGCGAGGTGAGCATCACGACGGGGACCTCGGGGTCGACCGCGAGCTCGCCGCGCCGGATCGTCCGCAGCAGCTGAGTACCCTTCATCCGCGGCATCATCACGTCGAGGACGACCACGTCGGGGGCGGCGTCGGCCTCGTCTAACGCCTGCCGGCACTCCTCGCCGTCGAGACACACCGTTAGGTCGTACCCCGCGTTCGACAGTTTGTACTGGAGGATCGACCGGATCGTCTCGTCGTCGTCCGCGATGACGGCCGATTTAGCCACGTCAGAAATACGTTCGGTTGGCCACTTTACTTTTCGGCACCGACGCTCGGTCCCGCGAACGATTTAAATCGCGGCGGACGGACCGTTCCCGTATGGGAAGCGAATCCGTGACCGCGGTGATCCTCGCCGCGGGCGAGGGACGGCGCCTGACGCCGCTGACGAACCGGCGGCCGAAGCCGATGGTGCCGGTGGCGAACCGGCCCCTACTCGAACACGTGGTCGAGGCGATCACGGCGACGGCGATCGACCGGATCGTCCTCGTCGTCGGCTACGAGCAAGAGCGCATCCGGAACCACTTCGGGGACGGCGACGACTGGGGGGTGACGATCGAGTACGTCGAGCAGTCGACCCAGCTGGGAACCGGCCACGCCGTGTTACAGGCCGAGCCGGTCGTCGACGGCCCGTTCGTCGTGCTCAACGGCGATCGGATCGTCGACCCCGCCGTCGTCTCGCAGGTCCGCGACCGGGCGATCGACGACGACCTCCCCGCGATGGCCGTCACGACCGCCGCGAACCCGCGCCAGTACGGCGTGGTGACGCTCGACGGCGACCGCGTGACAGACATCGACGAGAAGCCGGAAGGGGCCGTCGAGACGAACCAGATCAACGCCGGCGTCTACGCCTTCTCCCCGGCCGTCTTCGACGCGATCCGCGAGACGCACGTGGCCGGCGAGCTGGCGATCACGGCGACGCTCGACGACCTCGCCGCGACCGAAACGCTGTCCGCCGTCCGGTACGACGGCCGCTGGCTCGACGTGTCGAACCTGTGGGACCTCCTGACCGTGAACGCGGCACTGATCGGCGATTCCGGGGCGTCGGACGCCGACGGTCCCACCTTCGGCGACTCGGTGACCGTCGCCGACGACGCCGCGCTCGCGGGCAACGTCCGCGTGGGCCCGAACGTGACGATCGGCGGCAGCACCGCGGTCGGCAGTAACGCGACCGTCGAGGCGGGCGCGGTCGTGGAGAACGCCGTGATCTTCCCCGACGCCGTGATCGGCGCCGGGGCGGTGGTCAGGGACGCGATCGTCGCCGGCAACGCCCGGATCGGTCCGAACGCGACGGTCGCCGGCGGCCCGGCGACGGTTGTCGTGGGCGACGCCGTCCACCGCGGCGTTGAGCTCGGCGGCGTGGTCGGCGACAACGCCACCGTCGGGAGCGGCGCGACGCTCGCCGACGGCGCGGTCGTCGGCGACGACGTCACCGCCGACGCGGGGGTCGTGATCGACGGGCGGATCGAGTCGGGCGCGGTCGTTCGGAGGGGATAACGATGTGTGGAATCACCGGCTACATCGGCGACGGTATCGCGCTGGACGACGGAGAGTCGGCCGCGAACGACGGGGCGACCGGCGACGCCGCGGGCGACGGGGGCGGGTTCGCCCGCGTGGGCGACATCGTCCACGAGGGGCTCCGCAATCTAGAGTACCGCGGCTACGACTCGGCGGGGGTCGCGCTCGTCGGCGAGGCGAGCGGGCTCACCGTCGCGAAGCGGTCGGGCGAGGTCGACAACCTCACCGTGCCCGACGTGGCCGACGCGGCGCTCGGGATCGGGCACACGCGCTGGAGCACGCACGGTCCGCCGACGGACGAGAACGCCCACCCGCACACCGACTGCGTCGGCGACGTCGCCGTCGTCCACAACGGGATCGTCGAGAACCACGAGGCGCTCAAGACGGAGCTGTCCGACCACGAGTTCACGAGCGACACCGACACCGAGGTCATCCCGCACCTGATCGAGGAGGAACTCGCGGCGGCGGCGGGCGCCGGCGGCCTCCTCGACGCGGTGCGGGCCGTCGAGAGCCGGCTGGAGGGGAGCTACGCGATCTGTGCGGTCCGCGATGGCGACGACCGGATCGTCGTGGCGCGCCGGGGCAGCCCCCTCGTGTTGGGCCACGACGAGGACGCCACCTTCGTCGCCAGCGACGTGACGGCGTTCCTCGAACACACCCGGGACGTGACCTACCTCGAAGACGGCGACGTGGCGTCGCTGTCGGCCGAGGGCGTCGAGGTCTACGCCGACGGTGAGCTGGTCGACCGCGAGACGGAGACGGTGACGTGGGAGGCCGACGCGGCCGAGAAGGGCGGCTACGAACACTACATGCGGAAGGAGATCCACGAGCAGCCGGAGTCGCTGCGCCAGACCATCGCGGGACGGCTCGACGTCGACGCCGGTGACGCCGACCTCGACGTCTCGTTCCCGCCGGGCTTCCTCGCCGACCTCGAGGAGATCCAGATCGTCGCGTGCGGCACCTCCAACTACGCGGGCCGCTACGCCGCGCAGCTGTTCGAGGACCTGTCCGGCGTGCGCGCGACCGTCGAGACCGCGAGCGAGTACGAGTTCGGCGCGGGCCGCAGCGCCGACCGCACGCTCGTCGTCGCCGTGACCCAGAGCGGCGAGACCGCCGACACGCTCGGTGCGATCCGCCGCGCGAACGCGGCCGGGGCGCGGACGTTCGCCGTGACGAACACGCTCGGCAGCACCGTCACGCGCGAGGTGGACGACACCGCGTTCATCCGGGCCGGCCCCGAGATCGGCGTGGCCGCGACGAAGACGTTCGCCTCGCAGGTGGCGACGCTGACGATGCTCGCGGTGGCGATCGGCCGCGAGCGCGGCGCGCTGGCCGCCGCCGACGCGCGCCCCGTGCTGGAGGGGCTCCGCGACCTCCCCGGTGCGGTCCAGCAGGTCCTCGACAACGAGGACCGCGTGCGTGAGGCCGCGACCGAGTACGGCGACAGCGAGGCGTTCTTCTTCGTCGGCCGGAAGCCCGGCGTCCCGGTCGCGCTGGAGGGCGCGCTGAAGCTCAAGGAGATCTCCTACGACCACGCCGAGGGATTCCCCGCCGGCGAGCTGAAACACGGCCCGCTCGCGCTCGTGACGCCCGACACGCCCGTGCTGGCCGTCTTGACCGACGGCGCGCGCGCCGATGAGACGATGAACAACGTGACCGAGGCGCAGACGCGCGGAGCGCCGGCGATCGGCTGCGTCTCCGCCGGCGACGAGTACAGTACGCTGGACGTGTCGCTTCCGGTCCCGGACGTTGGGATCGCAGAACCGCTCGTCGCGAACGTCTACCTCCAGCTGTTCGCGTACCACGTGGCGAACGACAAGGGCCGATCGATCGACAAGCCGCGGAACCTCGCGAAGAGCGTCACGGTCGAGTAGCGCAGTTTCGGCTCTTTTCGGCGGCGCTTGTTCCGCGGTGTTTGCTCCGTTCGACACCCGGCGTTTGTTCCGCACCCACACCCGACTGTACCCGAGGCTCGAACCGGCGTCGAGCCGGCATCGGGCCGGTGAACCGCAGAAATCGGCGCCCAGAAAATCAGTCGCTACTCCTCGTCCGGTTCCTCGTCGCGGCCGTCGGAGAGGCGCTCCCAAATTTCCGTACAGCCCGCGCCGTCGGGGACATCGGCGAGGTGCGCGTCGTCGGTGGGGTCGGAGTTACTCATGTTCTGAGTAACCGTATTAGCGCCCACGTAATAACCCTTCCGGCGGCACCAGTACGTACTTACGGAGCGAACGAGGACGAACGCCTATGGCCGATTCCGGGGAAGACCTCTTCTCGTTGCTCGATCTGACGGAGTACGAAGCCGACGCGTTAGAGGAGCTGCTGCTCCTCGGCCGGACCACGGCGCCCGACCTCGCCGAGGCGACCGGGATCCCGAAGGCGCGGATCTACGGCGTCCTCGACGCGCTCTCGGAGGCCGGATACGTGAAGGTGATCCCGGGCCGTCCGAAGCGGTACGAGCCCCACGAGCCGGCGGCGATCGCCGAGCGCGCGGTCGAGAACCGCCGGCACGCCTACGAGCGGTTCCGCGAGGACGTGGCGGCCGTCAAGGAAGCGTTCGTCGACGAGTACGCGCCGGTCCGCGACCGCGGCGTCGACGAGCTCAGCCCGACCGAGGACCTGTTCCACGTCGTCGACGTGGGGGAGCCGAGCGAGCGCGAGACGCGGCGGCTGTTCAGCGAGGCGGAGGAGGCGGTGTACGTGCTCTCGAAGAGCTTCGGGTACGTCGACGCGGTCCGGCCGGCGATGCGGGACGCGGTCGACCGCGGTGTCGACATCGACGTGCTACTGTTGAACCCCGACTCGCTCTCGGCGGAGAACCGGGAGCGACAGGCCGAGATCCGCGATTCGCTCGCCGCGGAGTTCCCGTCGGTCGCGGTGCGCGTGAGCGACCGCGTACTTCCGTGGCGCGGAACCTTCGTCGACCCGAGCCTGTCGTACGAGTCCGGACAGGGGCTGCTCATGGTCGAACAGGAGGACGTGCCGAACCACCACCGGCAGGCCGCGGTGACGGAGAACCCGTCGTTCGTGGCGGGCATGTGGCAGTACTTCGACCTGCTGTGGCGCCACGAGAGCATCCCCGCCGATCCGGACCCCGACGCCGAACGCGACCCGACCGCGAGCGGAGGCGCCGTCGAGTAGTGTGAGCGCCGGCTGGGGCGGCGTCGACCGGCGCGGACGCGTCGCTCTCGCCCCGGTCGCTCTCGCGACAGCGAACCTAACCGCAAAGCATTTACTCGTAGTTACTCGACTACCGAGTAACGATGACTGTGCTACTCACCGGTGCCGACGGGTACCTCGGATGGCCGACCGCGCTGCGACTGGCCGACCGCGTCGACGAACGGATCGTCTGCGTCGACGACTTCTCGCGGCGCGACTGGGTCGCCGAGTCGGGTAGTGTGTCGGCGACGCGGGTCGAAGAGCCCGAAGAGCGGTTCGGGCGCGTCGAGAACCTCAGCCTGGTCGAGGGCGACCTCGCGGACCGCGACTTCGTCCTCCAGCTGCTGGACACCCACGAGCCCGACACCGTGCTCCACGCGGCCGCCCAGCCCAGCGCGCCCTACTCGTCGATCAACGGCGAGCGCGCGCTGTACACCCAGCGCAACAACGTCTCGATGACGCTGAACCTGCTCCACGGCCTCCACGAGACGGGGCTGTCGGACACCCACTTCATCGAGACGACGACGACCGGCATCTACGGCGCCCCGCACTTCCCGATCCCGGAAGGTGGCCTGGAGGTCGACCGAAAGGGCGGTTCGGACGAGGTGCCGTTCCCCGCGATGGGCGGTAGCTGGTACCACCAATGTTACGATGACGAGACTGAGATCCTGACGTCTGAGGGATGGACTTCCTTTCCAGAGCTCACGTCAGACCACACAGTAATAGCAATGAGCGAGGAGTCGGGCGAGACGTACTGGACAGAGCCATCAGACGTCCAATCGTACCAGTACGAGGGAGAGATGGTGACTGTCTCCAATCGTCGACTGGATCTTAAAGTGACTCCGAACCACCGGATGCTGGTCGGGACGAGCTGGGCTGGCGACGGAATACAAACCTTCGAGGACCGACGCGACATAATCCGCGCAGAAGATCTTGGAGAAGAGGTTTCCACACCTTGTTTCTTTAGTGGCTTCCCAGACTGGGAAGGGAACGACCAGTCATCATTCACGATTCCGGAGTGTGAACAGAGTATCAATCAATTCGAAGGACAAATCATCAAAATAGAGGAAAAAGAGATTCCAACGGATGCTTGGCTTCGGTTCTTCGGGTGGTGGCTCGCAGAAGGATCGGTTGGAAAAGCTGGACAAGCTAATAACGTTCGGATATATCAGACAGAGGCACAAAAACTAACGAGCTTATTCACAGATATCGGTTTCGATGAATCGAAAATAAGACACTTCCGAGATGCGAATCAGGAGTATATCGAGATTAGCGACCAGCAATTGGCGACGTATCTACGGGAGTTCGCCGACGAGCGTCGGATTCCAGAGTGGGCCCGAAACCTCCCGAGAGAGCAATTACAAGTACTACTTGATTCATTGATTGAGGGGGATGGAACTGACGCCGGGCGCGGATGGCGCTACTACACGTCTTCTGAGCAGTTGGCAGACGACGTCCAAGAGATTGCGCTGAAACTAGGGTACGGAGCAACACTCGGACAGATAGATCGAAGTGAAAAGCCGGGCATTCAGACCAAGCCGGAGTACCGGATCGGCATACAGCCGTCTTGGTGTCTACAGACGAACCAGCACAGAGATGCGTTCGATAGAGAACACTACGATGGGACAGTGTACTGCTGTACTGTCGATGGCGGCCTCGTACTCGTTAGACGGGGTGGGAATCCGGTTTGGTGTGGTAACTCGAAGTCGTTCGACGCCGCGAACATGCGGCTCGCGGAGTCGCAGTTCGACTTCCCGATGAGCGAGGTGCGGACCGCCATCGTCTACGGGACTGAGACCGACGAAACGCGTGAACACGAAAGCCCGACACGGTTCGACTTTGACTACTACTTCGGCACGGTCGTCAACCGATTCTGCGCGCAGGCCGTGGCGGGCTACCCGATCACGGTGTACGGGAAAGGCGAACAGCGCAAGCCGATGGTAAGCCTCGAAGACGCCGTCGAGAGTCTCGTGCGGTTGGTCGAGCAGGGCCACTCCGGCGACGACGGGATCGACGTGTACAATCAGGTCACTCGGCCGATCGCCATCGTCGAGCTGGCGGAGACGATCGCCGAGGTCGGCGCGGAGTTCGACCTCGACGCCGAGGTGAAGCACTACGAGAACCCACGTGAAGAGGACGAGGAGCACAAAATGGAGATGGAAAACGAGCGGTTCCTCGAATTGGTCGGCGGCCAGCGTCAGGACTTGGAGTCCGGGATCCGCGACGTGCTCGGCACGCTCGTGGAAGAGCGTGACCGGATTGCGGCCCACGAGGACCGGTTCTTGCCCGGCGTGCTGACCGATGAGTGAGTCGGGCGGCGACGTCTCCGATGCCGGCCAGCGGGTCCTCGTTACGGGAGGGTGCGGCTACATCGGCAGCGCGCTCGTCCCGCGGCTGCTTGATGACGAACGTGTGAGTGAGGTCGTCGTTCTTGACTCGTTGGGTGACGGTTCGCCGGCGCACCTCGCCGGCTGTGTCGGCGACCGGCTCGATTTCCGCCGGGGCGATGTCCGCGATTATGGCGCCGTCGAGAGCGCGACCCGCGGCGCCGACGCCGTGATCCACCTCGCGGCGATCACCGGCGCCGCGTCGACGCACGACCGGCGCGAGGAGACGTTTGCCGTGAACCGCGACGGTACCGAGAACGTGCTCACGGCCGCGGGGAAGTTCGACGTTGACAGCGTCGTTGTCGCCTCCTCGTGTAACAACTACGGGCGCGCAGCGAGCCGCGACATCGACGAGACGACCGAGCAGAACCCGCTCAACCCGTACGCCGAGTCGAAAGTCGCCTGCGAGCGCCTGCTCGACGAGGCGGTCGAGGCGTACGACTTCGACGCGACCGCGCTCCGGATGAGCACGAACTACGGCTGGTCGCCGGGTGTCCGGTTCAACCTCGTGGTGAACCACTTCGTCTTCCGTGGGCTCACCGACCGGCCGCTGACGGTGTACGGCGACGGGTCGAACTGGCGGCCGTTCATCCACGTGCGCGACGCGGCGCGGGCGTACCTCGACGCCGCCCTTGATCCCGATTCGTGGCCTCAGCGCGTGTACAACGTCGGCTCGAACGAGGGGAACTACCGGATCGCGGAGATCGCGGAGATCGTCCGCGAGGAACTGGAGCGCGACCTAGACGTGACGTATCTCGAGGACGAACAGCCCGGCCCCTCCTATCACGTGAACTTCGACCGCCTGGCCGAGACGGGCTTCGAGACAGAGTGGACGCTGCGCGAGGGGATCCGCAACATCGCGAGCGAACTGACCGGTACGGAGGCGATTCAGGGATGACCGAGACGACAGATACCGAGATAGACGAGGAGAGCAGCGGTAAGGAGATTGAGACGCCGACGATCGCGGTCACTGGCGCGGCCGGGTACATCGGCAGTCGCGTGATCGTCGAGTTCCAGGAGGCGTATCCCGAGTGGGAGCTCATCGCGATCGACAACCAATACCGCGGGCAGGTGGATTCGATCGGCGACGTCGACATCGAGCACGTGGACGTCCGGAACCGCGACCGGCTGGAGGACGCGCTCGCTGGCGCGGACGTGGTGTGTCACCTCGCGGCGATCAGCGGCGTCGACGACTGCGACAAGAACCCCGACCTCGCGTACGAGGTGAACGTCACCGGGACGAACAACGTGGCGTGGTTCTGCCGGAAGACGGGCGCAGCGTTGGCCTTCCCGTTCAGTATGGCCGTGTTAGGCGATCCCGAGGAGTTCCCGATCACGGCCGACCAGCCGCGGGATCCGTTGAATTGGTACGGGCGGACGAAGTTGCTCGGCGAGCGGTCGATTGAGTCGTTCGCGGACGGCGCGTTCCCGGCGCATCTCTTCCTGAAGTCGAATCTGTACGGCGAGCACGTCGTCGACGGGACGGAAGTGGGGAAGCCGACCATGATCAACTTCTTCGTGAATCGGGCGCTCGCCGGCGAGACGCTGACGGTGTACGAGCCCGGGACGCAGGCGCGAAACTTCGTTCACGTGAAAGACGTGGCGCGGGCGTACGTGCGGAGCGCGGAGCGGCTGGTGGAGCAGTTGGAGCATGGAGAGACCGGTACCGAGACGTACGAGATCGCTAGCGAGGAGGATATGAGTGTGATGGAGGTCGGGGAGATTGTGCGAGAGGTGGCGCGCGAGGAGCGGGGGATCGAGGTGGACGTGGAGCTGGTCGAGAATCCTCGGAGCGACGAGACGATGGTAGAGAAGTTTAGTGTGGATATTTCGTCGACAAAAGGACGACTCGGATGGAAAACAACAGAGAGCGTAGCAATATCAGTCCGGGAACTCTTAGAAGAGCACAGAGGTTGAGGATAAGAGTCGGCCTGTCACGACATCTTTATTTTAATAATCTGATTAGAGATGTTTGTAAGCATCAAGATACTGTTGACCAATTGTTCGCCAATCATATTTTTCCTCGACACGTGCCCGAGCTCGCCGCAATCCCACTGGCGCCCACCGAGAACGGCTCCCTTGTCGCCGGGATGAAACGGTACTTCGACCTAGTGTGGGAACACGAGAGCGAGCCCGGTCAGACGTAGCCGAGGTCTTCGAGCCGGCCGTACGTCTCGTCGTCGAGGTCGTTGAGGTCCTCGCCGTCGGTTCTGACGTCGAGTCGCTCGAATGCGTCGAAGGCCGCATCGACGCGACCGTCGTCGGTTCCGGCGACGCGGTAATCGGTCTGTGCGTCACGTACGCGTATCGTCGCCGCGGTA
Source organism: Halorubrum sp. GN12_10-3_MGM (assembly GCF_005435235.1). Lineage (NCBI taxonomy): Archaea > Methanobacteriati > Methanobacteriota > Halobacteria > Halobacteriales > Haloferacaceae > Halorubrum > Halorubrum sp. GN12_10-3_MGM. The sequence continues at coordinate 14,574 of NZ_SGUB01000023.1, read as the reverse complement.
TCCCCGACCCGACAGTACTTTTCGACGACGCCCTCGTGTTCGTCGTACTCGAAGACGGCGCGCTTCGTATCGACCCACGGAGAGATGTCTTCGACGTAGTTGCTGGCCCGCTTCTGGAGCGGTTCGTCGAGGCCGACGGCCGTCGTGATAACCGGCTCGTCGGGACAGAACCCCGCGTCGGGGCGGTCGCCGTCGCGGAACCGATTGACGACGTCGGGGAACGCAGTCAGCGTCGCGGGGCGTTCGATTCTGTGTGGTGTGGTCTGGCCCGGATACCGGACGAGCAGCGGGACGTGTACCACCGCATCGTGCACTGAGACGCCGTGTTCCGCGATGCGGACGCCGTCCTGAAGCCGACTCGGCTCGCCAAAGCCCTCGCCGTGGTCGCTGGTGACCACCAGCAGCGTGTCGTCTAGCTCTTCGCGGACTTCCAGCGCCGCGACGAGCCGCTCCAGTTCAGCGTCCATCTGTCTGATTGCGCCGTCGTACAGCGACTCGACGGCCTTCTTTTGCCACCAGGGGCGCTGCCCGCCGTGGAACGCCCACTTCTGGTCCTCGAAGGCAGACTGGAGCTCGCTGGCCCGGTTGCCGCCCCACAGGTCGTGTTCGGCAGCGGGCTCGTAGGGGATGTGGGCGTCCATGAGGTTCAGACAGGCCGCCCAAGGTCCCTCGCTTTCCTCGCTCCACTCCAGAAAAGCGTCAACGTAGACATCCGCGGGTGTGGAGGCTTTGACGCGTCCTGGGAGGTAGCGCATAAAATCCGACTGGAGCTTCGTCGAGACGCCGTTTACCAGGGACCGGCCAGGGCGGTCACTTGCCAGGGCTGTCCGCACGAACGCGCCGTAGGCGCCCCGGCCCTGGTTCGAGACGAACTCGTGTGGGTTCAGGGCGTCCGGGAACGGGACGTTCCGAGCCCCGACGACGGTGTCGAACCCGTTTTTGAGCCCCACGTCGACCGCCGTGACCCAGTCGTTCTCGGTGAAGATGCCGGTGTCGTACCCGTCCTCGCGGAGCCGGTGGAACACAGACACCGTCGGATCGAGTCGCTCGGCCGCCGAGACGACGCCGTGTTCGGCCACGTGGAGCCCAGAGAAGAGACTCACGTGGCTGGTGACGCTGCGGGCGCCTGGCGCCCGGGCTTGGTCGTAGACAGTCGCCCGGTTGGCGCCGAAAGAATCCAGGAACGGCGTTGTCTCGTTGGCGTGCCCGTACAGGCTACAGTTGCTCGCACGGACGCTGTCGAGGACCACCAGCAGAACGTTCGGGTCGCCCATGATCACATGTACCCCAAGTCTTCCAGCTGTTCTCTGACGGCCTCGCTGTCGGCGTCGTCGCGCTCCTCAAATACTCGCCCCTCCGGCCGGTGGTCGACTCGGTCGAGTTCCATCTCGATAGCGCCGCGAACGTCTGTGACGCTGTCGATATCGGCTACCAGCCGCTCGTCGGTTGCGGCGACCATCGCCTCGTGGGTGTGGACACCGTCCTGTAGGCCGTGGTCGCTGACGAGCAGGAGTTCGTCGTCCTTGCCCAGGTCGGACCGGACGTCGCCGACGAGCTCGTCCAGTTCGTCGTAGGCCGCCCGCTGGAGGCCGGGCTGGTCGTAGGCGACGTGACCGACGAGGTCGAGCCCACTCGTGTAGGCAAAGACCAGTTCTGACTCGCGGCTCCGGAGCCCGCGGCGGGCCCGCGCGAGCCGTATCATCACCATCTCCAGACACTGTTCGTAGAACGCGAGCGGGTCCGCGGAGGTGTGGCCGCCGCGGGCGTCGGGGTCCCGCTGGAACAGTTCCCCCATCTGCTGGCGGAGCTCGTGTTCGCGGTCGGTCTCGTCCGGGTCCACGACGTAGTTCGGAACCCCGATAGCTGTCGCTTCGCGTCCGTCGAAGACGGTCCCGATTCCGTTCTCCTCATAGTACGTCATCGGTGTGCGGAAGGCGTCGGCCGTCGTATTCGTCAGGAGCCACGCGCCGATGCGGGTCTGTAGTGTGTCTGGCAACACCACGTCGGCGATTCGACTCCCGATATCGAGCAGAGGGTTTCCCCAGGCGATGCCGTCCTCGGATAGCGTGAGGCCGTGTTCCGGCGGCGTGAGCCCGGTGATAATCGTCGGCCAGAGCTCGTGAGTACTGGGCTCGCCCTCCAAGCTATCTATCGTGTTGATGGAGCGGTCGGCGGCGAGCGCGAGATTGGGGTGCTCTGCCCGGTCAACCAGATCAGGGTCGAGGGCGTCGAGTCCCAGAACGATGAAAACCATTCGTACGGGGATTGAACCTCCAAGTTAATTAATCTCTTTTGGAGTGAGTGTCACCGAGCGGTTCTCAGGCCCCGATTACGGTCCGAACTTTGCCCCGGATGCGGCCGGAGAGCCCGAGAAGCGCTACCCCGTAGGCACCTGCACCGACAAGAACAAGACCGAGAGTGACCGGGAGTGTTGTCGGCAGCCGTGGCACAGCCAGCCACAGCACCCCCACCATCAGGCCGCTCGCAACCAGTTCGTACCCCAGTTCAGCGACTGGGATATCTATCGTCCCGAAAAGTCTCTCGAACGCGAGCCAGGCGTATACGAGGTGAACGACTGTCGACAGCAAGGTTGCAGCGGCGGCGCCATACCAGCCAAACTGCCAGACGAGGACGAAGTTCAGCACGATGTTTGTGGTGAGGAACGTGGCGTTGATTCGAAAGGCTATCTCCGGGTGGTCCAGACCGTTGATGGCCGTCAACAGCTGCTGTCCGAACCCGTAACACGTCCGGGCAGCGATGAGGATAACTAGGATCAGTCCACCGGCGGCGAATTCGCTTGCGTACACTTCGAGAATACGGTCACCGATGACGAGCGCTCCGAAAAGACCCGGGATCAAAAATATGCCGGCAAACACGAGCGCGTCACTGAGAAGCGACTTCGCGCGTCCATACATCTCTTCGCTGCCGAGTTCGCTTAGCTCTGGGAAGAGCGTCATCCCTATCGACTTACTTGCCAGTGACAGAAACGACGCCATTGTCCAAGATGCCTGGTAGATACCGACGAAGTCGTTGGCGACGAACAGGCCGAGAACAAGCACATCCATCCAGTTGAGCGCAAGGCCTTCGAGATTTCCCAACCAGGAGTACTGCGCGAATTGACGGAGCTCCCGGAAGTCGCTGTGTGCTGGAAGCCGAAGCCTGTCGCGCAGGAGTATAATCCCGAGGGCAGAGAACGCGGCGAGCGACAGTATGTGGCCGTATACGAGCCCGATGACCATCGCACCGCCAACGGCGAAGCTGACCTGGCCGGCCAGCCGGAGCAGCTGCTCGCTGGTGCCGAGCCAGCCTGAGACCGCGACCCGCTTGTCCCCGACGAACCCACTTTTGACAGTATCGAACGTTATATTAACTACCACGAGCAGGACCAGCAGGGCTGCCACGTTCGCGTCGGCATAGTCATTCACGAGACCGTCAAACAGCAAGACAACAATGCCCACTGCGAGCCCGTACACAACCGAGACGAGAAGGCCCGCAGAGAAGTGCCCCGTTCGCTCGTTCGATTCAGACATCCGCTTCGAGATGGCCGTTTTGATGCTGTTGCTCGGCAGTTTAAGCCAGAACACCAGGGCAATAACTTGCGAGTAGATGCCGAGCCCGCCGGCACCGAAGTACCGTGCGGCAAACAGTGTTGTCCCGAAACCGGCCAGCGATCGGACCACCTGCGCAAGAAAGTGGAGGACAGCAGTTCGATCGCGTCGCATCATGTTGAAGGAAATCCGCGTCCCCGATAACTGGTTCGATATACCCACTGGGCAGTCTCGACGGACAGGACAGCAGCTAGCGCAAGTAACCCAGATCGGAGAGTCGCTCCTCTACGTTGTCTTCCATCTCCCGGTCGGCCGACGTCCCGAGCCGGACACCTTCACTGTGGAACTCGTCGAACACCGGCGCTACGACGCCGTCATCGGTATCGGCCAGCTTTACTGGATTTTGCGGATCGGTTACATCGATCGTGACGGCGGCGTCCCCTCGACGGGCGTATTTGATGACAGCGTCGCCGACGGTCCGATACACCGCTCGCCAGGGGCCGAAGTATTTTGACCGTTCGTCCTCGGGAAGCGCCAGTTCGTCTCCGGGCGGAACAATGCGAAACGTCGAGCTGACAACGTCTCCGTCGGGAACGAACCCATCGGCGACGGCAGCCTCGGCGTCCCCGTCGACGACGTCCTCGACAACAGAGGGGAACTCCGTTAGCGAGGCGGGCCGACGGACCCTGCGGCCCGAGTCGCCACCCGGCGGCCGAACGAGCAGCGGGACGTGGGTGAGCACTTCGTCAATTCCCCAGCTGTGGTGTCGGAGGCGGACCGACGGGTCGAGCGCGCTCTGCTCGCCGAGCCCTTCGCCGTGATCGCTGGTGATTACCAGCAATGTATTGTCGAGCAGTCCCACGTCTTCGAGAGCTTCAACGAGCTGTTCGATTGCCGCGTCGGCCTGTCTGATCGTCCCATCGTAGAGTGGCTCCATAGCGGACAAGTGGCGCCAGAATGCGTCAGTGAATGGGTCCGGAACAGAGCCGGACTCAACAGCCGCTCTCGCCTCGCGGGCGTCGCTGTCACTCCACGTGTCGAACTCCGAATTCGGCGCGAAGGGAGTGTGCGTGTCCATGAGATTGAGACACGCGGCCCAGGGACCGCTGCGCGTCTCGATCCAGTCGAGCAGGTCCCCGATGTACACCGAGGCGTTCTCGCTTTCCGGGTTCTGTGAACCGCCTCTGGACTCAAGTTTCTTGTACACACCGTTGAGAACTGACCTGACTGGGGCTTCGTGGGTCAGTGCCGTCTGCAGATACTCCATAACTGAAATGTCGCCTTGTACGTCAAGCGGTGAGAGCCCGGTGTCAAACAGACGAAAATTAGCCCGTTTTGGGCCGACACAAGTGTCGAACGTCTGGCCGAGGTTGGACGTCTGTGTCACGATGACGTTTGCGGTGAATATTCCCGTGTCGTAGTCGTAACCCTTCGAAAGGCGCCGCCATATCGTGGCATCTGGTTTGACGAACGACTTGTGTTCAGTGATCTCGTGTTGCTCTGTGTGGTATCCGGTGAAGATGCTAGTGTGACTGGAGATGCTGTGGATACTCGGTGCCTTGGCGTGTTCGTAGACGACAGACTCGTCGGCCAGAGAGCGAAGAAAGGGCGTAGTCTCCCGACTGTACCCATGAAGGCCACAGTTTCGCGCGCGGGCACTGTCGAGAACGACAAGGAAAATATTCGGTGGGGCCATGCTCAACGCTGATGTTGTTCGCAACCGCAATTATATCATCCGGTTCGGTGAGCCACCACGCGCATCGGCTAGGGCTCAGTACGTCTCGGCAGCCTCTCCGTACACACGAAGGTGGGTCTGGAGGGCACTCTCAAGTGTCAGTTCCATCTCGGCGAGCGTGTCGAAGCCGCGCTGGACCTGGGCCTCGTAGTCCTCCTTGTCGGAGCACAGCTCTTGAACCGCCACCAGTACCGACGCCGCTGTTCGTTCGTCAGCCCAGACATACGTCCCCCGGTCTTGGAACAGGTCGACAATATCGCCCCCAGCGGTCGTCACCATTGGTGTGCCACAGGCGATCGATTCGAGGCCGACGTTCGACGTGTTGTCGTCGCACCGCGGCGCAACGGTCACGTCGGCCAGATTGTAGTACTCCGGCGTCGTCTTGTTATCGACGAATCCTTCGAAGGAGATGTTCTGTCGTCCCTTGAACCGGTCTGACAGCGGCCCGTCACCGACGACGATGTACCGGATACTGTCGTCGCCGGCCGTCTGTAATGCCATCTCATCGACGATACCCGCACCCTGCTCCTCAGTGAGTTTCCCCACATAGAGTATGACAAGCTGGTCCGTGTCGATGCCGCGGTCTACACGGAGCTGCCGACATCGGTCGGCTTCGTACGGGTAGAACAAGTCCCGGTCGATTGTCGCGGTACAGATCTCCGTGTCGTAGCCGAACACATCCCATCGCTTGTCTCCCTCATGGACCTTCATTTTCGTGTCTATCGCGAGCAACCGACCGAATGCTCTGTGGAACACCGAGGACTGCAGTCCCGGACCGACCCCGCCAATGAGCGGCCCGTGGTAGACCAGACGCACAAACAGGACCTGATAGGTGTTGATTGGGACGTGCACAACGTCGGCATCGGAGAAGGCCTGCTTCGCAGTCCAGAGTAGGTCAGCGGGGTCGCCAATCGAGACCGTGTGGACCTCGGCGGGACCCCGAATTTTCTCAGGCTCGTTCGTGAGAACAGTCACGTCATGAGGACTCCGCTCAGCGACAGCGTTTATGATATCAGCGGCTCGGGTGCGCGGACCAGTACCCGAGAGGCGATAGCAGAAGTATCCGATCTCCATGTAGTACTCTGCCTGAAGGCGGTGTAAGTTTTTTTCTCTTCCGTCTATCAGTTGGCGAACGACGCCAGAATCGCCAGGTACCGCTCTGTCGCCGCCTCGAAGGAGTACTCGCTGTCGATGAGCGAGCGCCCGCTCGCGCTGATATCGGCCAGTGGCTCCTCGTTCAGAATCCACGTGATCTGGGCCTGTAGCTGCGCCGGCTCCCGCGAGTCGATATGGTACCCAGTCTCGCCGTCACGGACGACGTCTGGCACGCCGGAGACTGGCGAAGCGAGCACCGGTGTCCCGCAAGCAAGCGCCTCGAGTATTGTCGTCGGGAGCCCTTCGGTTGGCTGGGACGGCATCACCAGCAGAGCGAGGTCGTTCAGCTGCGCCGGAACCGCGTTGTGGTCCACCCAGCCGGTCAACTCGACCGTCCCTTCGGCTCGCTCCGCCTCCAACTCTGTCTCGAGCCACTCGCGGAGGTCGCCGTCACCGATGAACCGGAACATCACGTCATCGGGGAGTTCACGGGCTACGGCAGCTAGTTCACGGATGCCCTTCTCCTCGTCGAGGCGACCCAGGAAGCCGACAACGCGGTCGCGCTCCTCGTACGGCCGTGTTACGCTGAACTCCTCAGTCCGGACATAGCGCGCGCCACTGGGATACACGTTCGGTGCCTCTGGGTGGAGCGAAAGCTGGCGGGCCATTTCAGGGGTATAGGTGACGACGCCGTCAGCCACCGCGAATCCGGCACGTTCGAGCGCGCGGACGAGGTCGGACAGCAGCCTTGCGAGCGCTCCGGGCATCCGCGGTTCCCAGTTGAGCCGCAGGGTTAGCGGGACGTCCCCGCGTGGTTCGACCAGCACTGTCTTGCCGAGCAGTCGGGCGGCGACGATAGGCAGGAGATACGAGGTGGCGCCGTAGAACAACACCACCGACTCGTCGCGGTCGGCGAGCACGCGACACATTCGGAGCTGGTTCAGCGCGAACCGGGCAGCGGCGACGGAAACGGAGGCGCCTGTACCCTTCCTAGTTAGCTCGACGACCTCACGCCGATCACGTATCTCCGAATCCGCTGGGAGATCAGCCGTGACCAGCGCCACGCTGGTTATCGCTGCGAGGATATCCAGCAGACTCCGGGTCGCGTTCTCGCCGGCGGCGGCAAGCGGATGCGTGACGACACAGACGTCCGGGAGGTTCTCGTCCGACATTTTACCCCCACACCGTGACACCGTAGAGATAGCCCGCACCGACGACGCCGGTCAGTACGAACAGGGCAAACAGTTGTAGACAGCCGGCTACGGACGGCGACCGGACGAGATCGCCGACCCGTCCGGGAACCGAGTCAAACAGCAGTTGCCGGAGGAAGGCCGACTCGTCGCCGGTCGATTCGGGGGCCAGTACGTCCATTCCTCGCTTCGAATACCCCTGCCAGAACGCCCGGTCGACTAACCACCGGAACTCCGTCCGGTACTCGAACACCTTGTGTGCCACTTCGGCCTTCGGATCGTACCACACGCCCTGCCCGTACGCCTCTCGCATCCGTGCGCACAGCTCCGTCTCCCCACCCTGAAGATTCTTATTACCCTTCCGCCCGCCAATTTCGACGTCGAACCCGCCCAAATCCGCGAACACGTCCGCGCGAAACGAGATGTTCGAGCCGAAGGTGTTCCGGACCTCTCCTGGTCCGTCCGCGAAGCCGCGATGCGTCACGCCGACCAGCCAGTAGAACTCCTCAGGGAGAAACGAGGGCTTCCCCGCGACCCATTCGGGGGTCATCTTCCCGCCGGCCGCGATCGCGTCCTCCTCCTCGTAGGCGCGGACCAGTCGCTCCGTCCACGCCTCGTCCGCGACCGCGTCGTCGTCGATGAATGCGACCACATCCCCCGACGCCAACTCCGCGCCGCGGTTCCGACTCGCCAGTAGCCCCACGTTCTCGTCGTTACACGTGACCACTGTGTCCTCGCGGTCGCCGTAGTCCTCGGCGACGCGCTCGTACACCTGAGGCGTCCCGTCGACGACCACGACGAGCTCGACGTCGTCGTGGGTCTGCGCGAGGACGCTGTCGGCGGCCTCGCGGAAATGCTCGTACATGTCGAGTGTGTACGTACAGACGACGACCGAGACCTTCACACCGAGACGCTTTCGACCCGTGTGCTTAGAGTTTCCGCCTCGCGTCGCAAGCGGGCGCCCATTCGCGGGCGGGTACCCCCAAGAACGTCCAGCGGGCGCGGATATATGACAAGCCTTATGCGCGTTTTGCCAGTTCCATGCGGTAATGAGCGACTCGAACGATCCGCCGGACGCATCGGACCCGTCCCCGTCCGATCTCCTCGCGCGGTGGTACCACGTTCCCCTCCTCCTCGGGGTGGTCGCGTTCATGCTGTGGACGCGACTACGCTCGTACGGGAATTTCATCCGGAACGGTGAGGTGTACTTCCGCGGCAACGACGCGTGGTATCACCTCCGCACGACGAACTACCTCCTTAAAAACTGGCCGAGCACGCTTCCGTACGACGTCTGGACCGGCTTCCCGTTCGGGACCAACGCCGGCCAGTTCGGTACCCTCTGGGACCACATCATGGCCGTCGGGGTCTGGATCGCCCGGCCGATCATGGGCAGTACGGAAGAAGTCATGCTCGTCATGGCGCCTATCACCGGCGCGCTCGTCGCGGTCCCGACGTACTTCACCGCGCGGCGGTTCGTCGACCGCGTGCCCGCACTCGCGGGGGCAGCGACACTGGCGCTGTTCTCGGGGACCTTCCTCCGCTACACGCTCGTCGGCTTCCCCGACCACAGCGCGGCGGAGGTCCTCTTCCAGAGTACCGCCGTCCTCGCGTTCCTCGTCGCGCTCGGCGTGGCGGAACGCGAGAAGCCGGTGTGGGAGCTCGTGGTCGATCGGGACTGGGACGCGCTTCGCAAACCGGTTGCCTACGCCGCCGCGGCCGGCGTCGCACTCGGCCTCTACATGTGGACGTGGCAGCCAGGCATTCTGATGGTTGGCTTCACGGGTATCTTCCTCGCCGTTAAGCTCACCAGCGACACGTATCACGGGAAGAGCCCGGAGCCAGTCGCGTTCGCCGGCGCGGTCGCGATGACTGTCGCGGGCCTGATGCAGGTGATCCCGCTCGACACGTTCCGGTTCGCACCGAGTGAGTACTCGCTGCTCCAGATCGTCGTGCCGCTCGTTGTCGCGCTCGGCGCCGTCTTCCTCGCGTGGCTCGCCCGTCAGTGGGAAGCCCGCGACCTCGACGCAGACACTTATCCCGCAGCAGTCGGTGGCCTCATACTCGCGTCCGCCGGCGTCGTCTGGCTCGCCATCCCGTCGCTCTGGTCAACAATTATCGGAAACCTCCTCAACACCGTCGCCTTCTCCGCGAGCGCCGGTGCTCGCACTATCGGCGAGGCGCAACCACCGCTCCAAGGCGCTTCTTTCGCCGACTTCGTCCTCTCACAGTATGGCCTCGCCTTCTTCCTCGCTCTCGCTGCGGTCCTCTACATCCTCGCGCGCCCGCTGTACCGCTCCGACGACATCAACCACACCCTCTACATCCCGACCGGGCTCGCAGTTGTCGGCACCGTCTACGCCGTCCCACAGGCGTACAGTGCCATCGGCGGGATCGTCGGCGTCGACTGGCAGGTGATCGGCCTGCTCATCGCCGCCGCGTTCCTCGTCGGCGCGACCTTCCTCGTCGAGTACGACGCCGAGGAGCTGTACTTCGTCGTGTGGGCGGCGTTTATCGGGAGCGCCGCGTTCACGCAGGGCCGCTTCAACTACTACTTCGCGGTCATCGTCGCGGTCGGCACGGCGTACTTCCTCCAAGTAACTCTCGACGCCTTAGATCTCACGTCGCTCGACGCGGTCCGAGAGATCGAAGGGTGGCAGATACTGACCGTCGCCGCCGTCCTCGCCGTCCTCCTCGTGCCGCTCGTCGGCGTCGCCACGCCGGTCTGGCAGGCCGGCAACTCCAGCCAGCCGGGCAGCGTCGTCCAGTGGGACGAGAGCCTCCAGTGGATGAACGACGAGACGCCGCAGCCGGGCGAACTCGAGGGCGCGAACAACCCGATGGAGCTGTACGGCACCTACGAGCGCCCGGCTGACGGCGACTTCGAGTACACCGAGGGCGCGTACGGCGTCCAGTCGTGGTGGGACTACGGCCACTGGATCACCACCCGCGCCGAGCGCATCCCGAACGCCAACCCGTTCCAGCAGAACGCGGGCGAAGCCGCCGACTACCTGCTCGCGCCGAGCGAGGAAGAGGCCGCGGAGGTGCTCGCGAGCCAGAGCACCGAGGGCAACGACACCCGCTACGTGATGGTCGACTGGCAGATGGCGTCGCCGAACTCCAAGTTCAACGCGCCGGTCACGTTCTACAGCGGTAACGAGACGGTGCGCGACTTCAACGAACTGCTCTACCAGCGCGTCGAGGGCGCACAGGGCCAACAAGGCGGGCTCCGTCCAGCACTCCAGGTTCGCACCCAGCGCTACCACGAGAGCCAGATGATCCGGCTCTACCAGCACTACGGCAGCGCGGTCGAGCCGGACCCGGTCGTGCTCGACTACGAACGTCAGACCGCACAGACCCAGAGCGGCGACCAGATCGAGATCAAGGTCCTGCCGAGCGAGGGACAGGCGGTTCGGCGGTTCGACAACCTCTCCGCGGCGCGGTCGTACGTCGAGGAGGACGGCTCCGCGCAGGTCGGCGGCGTCATGGGCGTCCCCTCCGAGCGCGTCGACGCGCTCGAACACTACCGGCTGGTCCACGCCACGCAGGCCCCCGGTCGGTCGCCGTACGCCCAGCAGGCGCAGATCCTCGCCCAGCGGTTCGGCGTCGACCTCCAGGCGACGTTCGGCGAGTCGCTGTTCGGCGCGTTCGGCGACGACTTCGTCAAGACGTTCGAACGCGTGCCGGGCGCGACCGTCGAGGGCTCGGGCGCTGCCCCCGGTCAGGAGGTCGAAGCGACCGTCGAGCTCCGTAAGCCGAACGGGCAGACCTTCGAGTACACGCAGTACGCCACCGCGGACGACGACGGGACCTTCGAGCTCACGCTCCCGTACTCCACGACGGGCTACGACGAGTTCGGCCCCGAGAACGGGTACACGAACACGAGCGTCCGCGCGACCGGGCCGTACAACGTCACCACCGCACAGACGACCGACGACGACCTGTACACCACTCAGCACGTCGGCCAGGTCGAGGTGACCGAGGGTCAGGTCGTCGGTGTCGACGACGCGGCGGCGACGGTCGAACTCGATGAGGAGGTCATCGACTGCCCGAGCGGCGACCCCGAGTGCCCCGTCGATGACGAGAGTGGAAGCGACGACGGGAACTCGACGAACTCGACCGACGCGGGCTCGCTGATCGGTGCCGAGCCGGCCGCGACGACGGCGACGGCCGCCACGACGGCAACCGCACCGAACTGACCGCGGGCGCCGAGGTCGGGCTCAGGGCGGCCGACGCGGTCGCGCGATCCCACCCTTCTTTACTGCGGCTGCGCTTCGTGCGAGCAGATGGCCGACCTCCGGGAGTGGGCGACGATCTACCTGAAGGGCGTGGCGATGGGGAGCGCCGACGCCGTGCCGGGCGTCTCCGGCGGCACCATCGCGCTGATCGTCGGTATCTACGAGCGGCTGATCGGAGCGGTCACAGCCGTCGACTCCGACCGCGCGCGCCGCGTGCTCGCGGGCGTGCGGCCCGGACGCCGCGCCGACGCGCACGCGGCGTTCAGCGAGGTCGACGGCGCCTTCCTGCTCGTGTTGGGCGCCGGCATCGGCACCGCGGTCGTAGCCGTGTTGAGCGCGGTGAACCGCCTGCTCGCGACGCAGCCGGTCGCGACGTACGGCTTCTTTTTCGGACTGATCGCGGCCAGCGCCGCGGTGCTGCTCGGCGACGTCGACCTCTCGACGCCCCGGCGGAAGGCCGCCGCTGTCGCCGGCTTCGCGCTCGCCTTTCTCGCGTCCGGCGTCGCCGCGACCGCGCTCGGCAGCCCGCTCCCGCTCGTCTTCCTCGCGGGGGGCGTCGCCGTCAGCGCGATGGTGCTGCCGGGCATCTCGGGGTCGCTGTTGCTTATCGTCCTCGGCCAGTACGAGTACATGTCCGGCGTCGTGAGCCGACTCGTCGACGGACTCGGCGCGCTCGCGGTGGGCGACGGCGCGGATGGAATCGTCGAGACGCTCCCGCCCGTCGCGGCGTTCCTCCTCGGCGGTCTCGGCGGGCTGTTCACGATCGCACACGCGGTCCGGTACGCGCTCTCCCGCGCTCGCGCCGCGACGCTGGCGTTCCTCGTGAGCCTGATCGTCGGCGCGCTCCGCGCGCCGCTCGTCGAGACGACGGCCATACTGGCCGAGAGCGGCGAATCGTGGCGCGGCGCGGCACCGCGGTTCGCGCTGGCGGCGCTCGTCGGCGCCGTGACGGTGCTGGTGTTGGACCACTACTCGGCCGCGATTGAGTACTGAGCGGTAGGTTCGGTTTTAGAAACTCGTCCGAACGGAGTGTTCGCGACGGACCGTGGTGATATGTCTCGTTGACTCACGTCGTTACCCACTCGTCAGCGGTCGATCCATCGATCTTCCCCACATCAATTCCAGTTGAGTGTTCCTGCCATCTCGCCGCCTCCGGCGGCTCCTCGCGTGAGAAGCTTAGCGGCTGCTATCCGGCTTCACCGTTCAGGAGCAGAGATACTCGGTCACTTGATCCACTACATCCTCAGTTCGGTCGTCGACGAGCGAGGTTAGATAGTGGTCGACATCCACAGGACTGTTGAGCGTTACAAGCGACCACGGAAAGACGTGACTTCGTTTGCCAAGCGGGTCGTCGTCGTAATCGTCATCGCGGAGCGTGAGTGCGTTTTCGTGATAGGTTTTCGTCGAAAGTAACACCGTGATGAGTTGTGTTCCGTGGTTCGGAAGTTGCGGTGTCCCGAGAACCAACAGCGGGCGTCCTTTCTCGGAGAGCGGATCGCTCGCCCACACGATATCGCCGCGTTCGAGCTCGTCAAACGCGGTCACTGTACGTCTTCCATATCGTCGGTCTGGAGCGCTTCCAGACGCTCTTCGCCGTACTGCTCGTCCGCAGCCTCGTGGTGTCGGTGGCGTTGGTAGGCGGACCGGAGTCGTTCCTCGTCGTCCGTGATCGCCCAGTACGGACGCTTATGTCGCACGACGCCACGTTCTTTCAGTCGCGAAAGGATCGCACTGACTGCGTCCGTCGCGAGCCCGAGTCGCTCGGCGATCGTCGCCGCCTTCCATGCTCGGTCGTCATGATTGTCGAGGAATAATACGATCCGCTCGGTGTCGGTTCGCTCTTCGAAGTCATCGGCATCCGCGTCCTCGAACTCGTCGATATCGATGGTATCGCTCGACATAGTTGACTGTTGGAAATGTTGGGACATAGCTGTTTGGACTGTTTGTTTTAGTGAGGAGATATCCACTGTCCCGAACAATTTTGGACAGAGTCCCCGCCGGCGTTCTGACCGGGTGTTTGCGGGGGGACGTGTCCAGTACGTCGCGAGCTCGCTAGGGCTACATTAGTCGCACAGGACAGTTCACGACGATGTCACCCGCTTAGCGAAGTACGGTATCGTGTTCCACATTGAGGCTGACGACCGTGCGAAGCAGCCGTACCTCCCGTACGAGCGCATCCGCTTCGATGTTGAACTCACTGGAAGCGACACCAGCAAACAACCCGCAACGGCGTGAGGTGCGGTCCTCACGGCGGCTACGCTGGTTCGGTCCGGAACCGAGTGATCGGGACATCGGTGATGTCGTCGTAGTCGTCGTCGGTACCGACCAAGAGCACCCTGTCGACGTGTGCGGCTGTCCCGAGTGCGAAAGCATCACCGAGTGCTGGTGAGTAGCGGAATTTGAACCTGGCTGCTGGCGCCCATGTCTGTTCGCTGTCGATGCGACGGATGCCACTTTCCTCGAGGACGTCGACGACGGCATCAGCGCGCTCCTCGCCGTCGATCGCCCGGACGATATAATGGATCTCGGCAAGATTGGTCGCCGAGATGTAGCCGTCTGCTGCCCCTTCGACGGCGTTAACGTACGTTTCGACGGTGTCGCTCCCTGGTTCGTTACAGAAGTAGGCGATGAGTGGTTCGGCGTCGACGCTCTTCAGTAGACTGGCGGAACCAGGAGCATTAGTGCCTCTGGCCCGGCAAAAACGGGTATGTATGAAGACCGTCCTGCCTTCGGCCAGAGGCTATCAGAACTTGCGGAACTTGGGGTAATAG
>NZ_SGUB01000022.1:0-53016 GCF_005435235.1 Halorubrum sp. GN12_10-3_MGM | reverse complement strand
CCGCTTCGCTTCGCGAACCTCACTCCCACATTTAAGAGCTACAGCGGAGTTGAGGACGGTATGCCCGCTATCGAGTGCCGCGGCCTCTCCAAGTACTACGGCGACGTCCGGGGGATCGAAGACGTCTCCTTCACCGTCGAGGACGGCGAGGTGTTCGGCTTCCTCGGCCCGAACGGCGCGGGGAAGACGACCGCGATCCGCACGCTGTTGGGGTTCCTGTCGCCGACGGACGGCGGCGCGACGCTCCTCGGGCGCGACGCCACGGACCCGGTCGCGTCGCGTCGCGCACGCGAGCGGATCGGGTACCTCCCCGGGGATCCGGGGCTCGACCGCGACCGTACGGCCGGCGCGTTCTTAGACCACCAAGCGGCGCTCCGCGGGGAGTCGAGTCGCGACCGCCTCGTCGAACGCTTCGGGCTCGACGAGTCGCGCCGCATCGGCGACCTCTCCCGGGGAAACCGGCAGAAGGTCGCGCTGGTGGCCGCGTTCATGCACGACCCGGAACTCCTGTTGCTCGACGAGCCGACCTCCGGACTCGATCCGCTGCTTCAAGAGGAGTTCGCGGGCCTCGTCCGCGAGCGCGTCGGCGACGGGGCGAGCGTCCTCCTCTCGTCCCACGTGCTGGGCGAGGTGGCGGCGTTGTGCGATCGCGTCGGCGTCCTCCGAGAGGGGCACCTCGTCGCGGTCGAGTCGGTCGCGGACCTCCGCTCTCGCGGCGGCAAGCAGGTGCGGATCCGCGTCGCCGAAGACGTCGATCGCGGCGACTTCGAGCTCCGCGGGATCATGAATCTGCGCGTCGGGGAGACCGTCTCGTTCACGTGGACCGGCGAGTACGACGCGCTGGTCGACCTGCTCTCGAGGTACACCGTCCTCGACCTCGACGTCGTCGATGCGCCGCTCGAAGAGGCGTTCATGACGTTCTACGACGGCGACGTTCCGGGACCGATCGGCGGCGGCGAGCGTCAGGAGGCCGAGGCGTCGACCAACCGCGGAGCGCACGCGGATCCGACCGCCGAATCGGGGGGTGACGAGCGATGAGCGACCGCGCGACCCCGTGGCTCGCGATCGCACGGTACGACGCCGCCGGCCGGGCCCGCGGAACGGTCGTGCTGACTGGCCTGCTCTCCTCGTTCCTGTTGGTGTTCCTCGCGTTCTTCCCGTCCCTGGCGACCGCGGACGTCGACCTCGACGCGTACGTCGAGGCGTTCCCGCCCGCGGTCCGGGAGGCGTTCGGGATCATCGCCATCTCATCTATCGAGGGCTTCCTCGCGGTTGAGTTCTACCAGTTCGCCTGGCTCCTGCTGGTCGGGCTGTACCTGGCGTACCTCGCCGGCGGGACGATAGCGGGGGACGTCGCCTCCGGTCGCATGGACCTGACGCTGTCGGCGCCCGTCGCGCGACGTGACGTCGTGATCGGTCGGTTTCTCGGACTGGTTCCGCTCGTCGTCCTCCTCAATGTCGTGCTGCCGGTCGTCGCGTACGTCGGCGTCGTCGCGGTCGGCGAGACGATCGCGGTCGAACGCCTCGCGGCGGTCCACGCGCTCGCGGTGCCGTATCACGTGGCGTGCGTCGCGGCGGGTATCGCCGTCTCGACGCTGCTCTCGCGGCCGGGGGTCGCTCAGCGGGTCGCGCTCGGGGGACTGTTCGCGCTGTTCATGTTCGACTCCCTCGTCGCCAGCACCGACTACGCCGCGGCCGGGAACGTCAGCCCGACGGCCCACTACGACCCCTCCGCGGTGTTGGTGTTGGGCGAGTACGACCTCACGGGCGCCGCAGTCCTGCTCGCCGCGACGGCCGTCCTCCTCGCGATCGCTATCGTCCGATTCCGCCGCGCGGACCTCTCGGGATGACCTCCCTCGGCACACGATTTCCGTGACGCGACGCCGTGACGGCCGTCGTCGCGGGCGGTCCGCGATGACGCGGCCGCCTGTCGCCTTTTAGGAAGATACTTCCCTGTCCCTGCCGGATCGGGGAACATGAGTACCTACACGGTGAGTGGACGGTTCCAGAGCCGAGACGGCGACCAGCCGTTCACGAAGGACATCGAGGCGGAGAACGAGGACCTCGCCCGCGAGCGGATCTACACCACGGTCGGGAGCCAGCACAACCGGAAGCGCACCCAGATCGAGATCGAGGAGGTGTCCGAGGCATGATGGGCGGCGGACAACAGCAGCTCCAGCAGCTCTCACAGGAGATCCAGGCGCTCGACGAGGAGATCGAGGCCCTCGAAGGCGAAATCGCCGACTACCGCGAGGAGAAGGCCGACATCGACGACGCCGTCGAGGCCATCAAGACCCTCGACACGGGCGCGACCGTTCAGGTCCCGCTCGGCGGCGGCGCCTACCTCCGCGCGGAGGTCCAGGACATCGACGAGGTCATCGTCTCGCTCGGCGGGAACTACTCCGCGGAGCAGGAGCAGGGCGACGCGATCGACGTCCTCCGGCGCAAGCAGGAGGCGCTCGACGACCGGATCGAGGAGACGCAGGAGGAGGTCGACGAGCTGGAGTCCGAGAGCGACGAGCTCGAACAGCAGGCCCAGCAGATGCAACAGCAGATGCAGCAACAGCAGATGCAGCAGATGCAGCAGGCCGAGGAAGGCGACGGGGAGTAAGACGGAGACTATACCGTGTTCGACGGACTGAAAGACAAGCTCTCCGGCTTCCGCGAGGACGTCGAGGAGTCGACGGAGGCCGAGGAGGACGAGGCCCCGCCCGAGGAAGCGACGACCGCCGAGAGCGGCGCCGACGCGACCGCGGAATCCCGTTCGGCGGTCGACGGCGACGCGGGCGGTTCGGACGAGTCGTCGAACGACGACGAGCCGAGTACCTTCCAGCGCGCGAAGGCGTTCGCGACAGGGCGCATCATCATCGAGGAGGAGGACCTCGAGGAGCCGCTGTGGAACCTCGAGATGGCGCTGCTCGAGAGCGACGTGGAGATGAGCGTCGCCGAGCAGATCCTCGACAGCGTCCGCGAGAGCATGCTCGGCGAGTCCCGCAAGCAGGTCGAGACGACCGGCGAACTCGTCGAGTCTGCGCTCCACGACGCCCTCCTCGACGTCATCGCCGTCGGACAGTTCGACTTCGAAGAGCGGATCGCCGAGGCCGACAAACCCGTCACCATCGTCTTCACCGGCGTCAACGGCGTCGGGAAGACGACGAGCATCGCGAAGCTCTCCGAGTGGCTCGGTGACCGAGGCTACTCATCCGTCCTCGCGAACGGCGACACGTACCGCGCGGGCGCGAACGAGCAGATCCGCGAACACGCCGACCGGCTCGGCCGCGACCTGATCAGCCACGACCAGGGCGGCGACCCGGCGGCCGTCATCTACGACGGCGTCGAGTACGCCGAGGCGAACGACGTCGACGTCGTCCTCGGCGACACGGCGGGGCGGCTCCACACGAGCGACGACCTAATGGCGCAACTGGAGAAGATTGACCGCGTCGTCGACCCGGACATGACGCTGTTCGTCGACGAGGCCGTCGCGGGGCAGGACGCGGTCAACCGCGCGAAAGAGTTCAACGACGCCGCCGCGATCGACGGCGCAATCTTGACGAAGGCCGACGCCGACTCCTCCGGTGGCGCCGCCATTTCGGTCGCGTACGTCACCGGGAAACCGATCCTCTTCCTCGGAACCGGGCAGGGGTACGACGACATCACGCGATTCGACCCTGAGGCTCTCGTCGAGAGCCTCCTCGACGAGGAGTGACCGTCGGGCGGACCGCGCCCACTCTTTCCTTTCGGTCGCCTGAGCCGTTCTCCGCGCTCACCGCACCCGGAGCGCCAGCTCTCGAAGTGGGCGCTCGCGGGGTGGTAGTCTGGTTCGACGCCCGGCGGCTCCGGCGGTACGGGGCCGCCGTCGCTCCCCGCGGGCGAGAGCTTCTCGTACCAAGGCCCGGCTGGGCCGCGGTACGTGTCGACGCAGTCGACGAACCGGTTGCGCCGCTCGCGGAATCGCTCGGCGGCTACGTCGCCGCCCCGGTCGCGGGCGCGCTCCCCGAGCGCCGCGGCCGCGCCGGTCCCTTCCGCGAGCGCCCAGCCGTACCGCTCGCCGGAACCGGGTACCGGCTCGCGGTCCGCCGGCGCCGCCGCGAGGTACGGGGCTACGTCGCGAGAGCGGTCGCCGAAGCCGTTCGCCGCGCGGGACAGCCCCGGGGTCCGACACAGAGGATGGCGGTGACCGCCGTCCCGGCGAGGACGGACAGGCCGGTGAGGGCGGCACTCTCAGGAGCGCCATCGCCGTTGCTTCACCGTCTCCCGACATGTGAGTGACGCGGTGCTTCGCCGTCAGTCGACACGCGGACCGTTCGAGCGGCGGGCCGCGCCGTCGACTATTTTCGGAAGGGTTCAGCCCACCGTGCTCGTGTGCGACCACCCCGGTATCTTCGCGACCGGCCCCACAGTTTGGATATAGCCATATACGATTTACGTGGCTGCGCTCGAACGAAACGAGTCGCTACTGGGACGACGAAATTGGAACCACTCTCACGCGAAGAGTCGGTAGACGTTCGCCTCGTAAACCTCCCGGACCTGATCCCCCCAGTTGTGCGTGTACGTGTCGATCACGTCGTCGGCGACATCGCCGCGGAGGTACTTCACCACTCCGCGGTCGCCGGTTCTGTCGCGGAGGTGCGTCGTGAAGAAGTGGCGGAAGTAGTGGGGCGTGACGTTCTCGTCGGCGCCGCCGCCGGTCCGGTACCACCCCTCCTCGCGGGCGTGCCGCTCGACGACGTGTCTGACCGCCTGCGGTTCCAATCGTTCCCCCCATCCCTCCGCGGTGCCGACGAACAGCGGCTCAGCCGGCGACGGCGAGTCCGGACGCACCGCGAGCCACGCCTTCAGCGCTCTGCGGAGTTCGTCGTCGACCGGGATCACCGTCCCGCGCTTCCGTTTGTTCGCGGCCGTTCGCACCTCCCCGTTCAGCTCCTCGCCGACGGTCGCCTCGG
Organism: Halorubrum sp. GN12_10-3_MGM; assembly: GCF_005435235.1. Classification (NCBI taxonomy): domain Archaea; kingdom Methanobacteriati; phylum Methanobacteriota; class Halobacteria; order Halobacteriales; family Haloferacaceae; genus Halorubrum; species Halorubrum sp. GN12_10-3_MGM. The sequence continues at coordinate 48,073 of NZ_SGUB01000022.1, read as the reverse complement.
CGGTCACGAAAATCGAGTCCGGCCGTTCGGACAGCGCCGGGCGTCCCCCGAGCGAGTACGCCGCGTTGAGGAGGTCCGGGTCGCTGACCGACAGGTCTCGCAGGTCGAGGTTACACAGCTCGCCGACCCGCATGCCGGTCTTGAGGAGCGTCACCACCAGCGCGCGGTGGAGCGGGTGCCGGATTCCGGCGACGAACGAGCGCATCGCAGGGACCGAGACGTCGCGGCGGGCCGGGTCCTTATCGACGGTCTCGTCCATTTCCTCCATCACCAGCGTCATCGGGTTACCGTCGAAGGCCTTTACCTCCGTCATGTACCCGTAAAACCGGTGGAGGTACGCCGCGTACGTCGCGACCGTGCTGTCGGCGACGTCACCCCGCAGCGAGTGGACGAACGCCATACAGTCGCGGTGCGTCGCGGCCTCCGGATCAACGTCGTCCAGGAACGCCTCGAACCGCCGGAGGACGCGCTCGTACGCCGCCCTGGTCCGGTCCGTCTTTCCGTGGTAGGTGAGGTCTTCGAGGAAGTAGCCGACGGGGTCGTCGGGGTCCGGAGACGCTCTCGCGCTACTCATCGGTCAACACGTACCCCCCTTCTCGGCCGCTGTACCGGATCCGATTGCGCTCCTGTAGCTCGTCGAGGGTCTCCTCCAGTTCGTCCTCCACGTCGCCGACCACCGCTTGGACGAGTTCGTCCCACGAGCGGGGCCCCGATTCGAGAGCCGCGTGGACGCGCTTTTCGAGGTCGCTACCCCCGGGGTCGGCGGGCTCGGAAGGGGGCTCCTCCCGACCTTCCGATCCGGTCGGCGCGAACCCCCTCCGCCCGGCCTGAACCATCGTCCTGACGAACTCGCTCAGCGACATGTCGAGCTCGTCGGCGTGGTCGCGCCACACGTCCTTCTGTTCCGTCGGCACGTACGTCTTCACCGACTGTCGATCGCCTCCCATCGTTCTCGGACGACCGTTCTCGCTGCCGTGACTTCAATCTATCCTAGATTTCTGGATAAGTGACTTTATCTCAGTGAGCAGGACCACATTTTGGCCGGGTTGAGTTTATTATCCAACTCTCTAGCACCATTAGTTCCAACCACTAGTTATACAATCCAAGATATTCGATTGGGACACGCGATTCCCAACGGACGGCAATGTGAATCTGATCGGCCCCGGATGTCGTCCGTCGGCCCAATCGCTTTCCCCGCTCTGCGCGAGCCGTTCGGTGCGGCGACGAGAGTCGTAGTGCGAGAACGCTGGGGTAACTGGCGATAGTACTCGGCGGGTGCGGGTTCGAAACGGCACACATCGGCGCCGGACGTCGTCGCGACTCGAACGCGTACATCTCATGCCGCTATACTATCTCTGGTATCAGACGCGGATCTCCGAGTCGGCCGCCTCTCGTTCGAGCGCCCGGAGGACGCGGGAGACCGAATCGTCGGTCTCGGCCGCGTTACGCATCAGGACCGTCTCGCTCGGGAAGAGGTGTTCCCCGACGGCGAGTCCGTGTTCGCGCGCCGTCGAGCCGGTGACGGTGAGGTAGACGCCGAGACCGACCCTGGCTATCGCCGCCTCCTCCTCCTCGTCGGCCTCCGGGTAGACGAACTCCACCCCGTCGAGCGCGTCGGTCCCTAACACGGCAGTGACGAGGCGCTCGTACCGCGGCGAGATACACAGTGACCCCTCGTAGTCGGCCAGATACGCGCGGTCGTACGTCTCTCCCGGTCTGCGTCGGTCCTCGCGTCCCATCAGCGTGTGGTACACCGTGTCACCGAGACCGGTCACCACGCGCACGTCGGTGTCGACCGGGTCGATCCGGTCGTTGATGTCCGAGATGTCGCCGAGTCCGCCCCCTCGGATCCCGACGACCTCCTCTAAGACGAGGTCGGCGGAGTCGAATCCGAGCGCGAACTCGTGGGTTCGGAGCGCACGGAACGGTTCCTCGCGGCCGACGAGCTTGACCGTCACGTCGCCGAGATCCACTGTGGCGGCGTCGAACACGATTCGCCGCGGCTTGCCGTCCCGGTCGTCGCGCAGCAGCGTGTACTCCGGTTCGGCCGCCGTCGTCGGGTCAGAGTACTCCGCGAGCCGCTCGTACGGGCCCTCGTCGGCGTCGACCGACCCCTTCGTGACGGCCTTCTCGTATCGGAGCGTGTTGCTCACGCCGTCCGCGAGCCGGTCGAGGCGGTCGTCGCTCGCGACGGTCGCGATCCGCTCTAAGACCGCTTCGAGCGGGCGCCCCTTCCGGGGCACGGCGACCGGGACCGGGTCTGTCATTGCCCCATCTGCGACCGCGCGCGTAAAACGGGTTGCGTTTTTCAACCGGGGTGCCGCCGACGGCGTTCGGTGTCGCCGCTCGATCGTCGAAACGGAGCGACTACGGGCCGAACGCCTCGTTGAGCCGGGTACGGAACTCGTCGAGCTCGTCGAGGTGGTCGTTGATCTCATCTAGCTCGGCGGCAACGTCGTCGAGGTCCTCTCCGAGCCGGTCCTCGATGTCGGTGAGCCGGCTGTCCACCTCCGCGAGGTCGTCCCACAGGTCGTCGAATTCCTCGTCGAAGCGGTCGAGTCCGGACTCCACGTCGTCGACGCGCTCCGCGACGCCGGCCGCGCGGTCCTCGGCGCTTTCGGCCCGCTCTTCGGCGTTCTCGGCCCGTTCGGCCGCCCTGTCGACCTCCTCGTACAGCGTCTCCACGTCGTCGCCCAGGTCGTCGACCGTCTCCGCGGCGGCGTCCGCCGTCCCCTCCACCCGGTCGACGTCGTCGGCGAGGTCCTCGACGTCGCTCTCGACGGCCGCGACGCCGTCTCGGACCGACTCGACGGTTTCCTCGACGGACGCGACCTCGTCCTCCACGCCGCGCACGTCACCTTCCACGCTGCGAACGTCGTCTTCGACCGCCTGTACGTCGTCTTCCACGCCGCGCACGTCGTCTTCGACCGCCTGTACGTCGTCTTCCACGCCGCGCACGTCGTCTTCGACCGCATCGAGGTCGGTCTCGACGGTCTCCACGCGCTCGTCGACCGCATCGACCGCGTCGGAGGTCGACGCGACCGCGGAGTCGACGCGGGCGACGTCCGACTCGATCTCCTCGCGATCGTCTTCCGCGTCGTCGAGGCGATCGTCGAGGGCGTCGACCTCGGACTCGACGGCGTCCACACGCTCGTCGATCCCGTCGAGGATCTCTCGGGCGGTCCCCTCGCCGTCGATGAACTCCGCGAGCGCGTCGGCGTACGCCTCGATGTCGGCCACGCTCGACTGGAGTCGAGCGATCCGCACGTCGACGCTGCGCGGCACGCTCGCGTCGAACGCCCTCTCGATGGTCTCGATGTCCTCCTCGTCGGCCGCTCCGGTGCGGATCTCGGCCGCTAACGCGGCCGCGAGGCCGCCTTCGCCCGGAAGACTCGCCTCGTCCGTCTCGTCGGCTTCGTCGGTTTCGTCGAGTTCGTCGGCTTCCGTTCCGTCTTCGTCGGCGACTTCCGGCTCGTCTTCGACGGCCGACTCGGCGGCTGTGTCGTCTGTTTCGGGCGTTTCGTCGGGCTCATCGGCAGGGGTTGTCTCTTTGGCTCCGGCCTCGGGTTCGACCGCGGCGCCGACCGATTCCCCCTCATGTGGGGACACCGCGGCCGTCCCGTCGTCGGCGACCGTTCGCGGCTCGGGGGTGTCGGGCTCAGGATCGGCCTCGGTTTCGGGGCCGGCGGCGGCTTCCGTGGCGCTCTCTGCCTCCGGTTCCGGTTCAGGTTCCGGTTCCGCCGCGGGTTCCGGGCCGGGATCGCGGGCCGAGGCGCCCTCACCGGACTCCGCGGGGTCTCCCGCCAACAGTTCGTCCTCTTCCGCCATTCCGGGGAGCGTCGCGCGGTCGCCGGAGAGCACCTCTCGGACGGCGTCCGTGTCGCCGGCGCCGAGGACGTCTTCGATCTCCTCGCCGACCGGCACGTGTTCGATCACCGGCGTGCCGAGGAACCCGTCGAGGTCGGGGTCGTCGTCGCGGATCCCGAACACCGTCTCGACGGTCTCGTCGGGGTCTATCACCCGTTCGAACTCCACGCGGTGGTCCTTGTACGCGGTCCAGTTCTCGCTCTCGTACTCCGGGTGGAACCCCACTCGGTCCATCGGGAACGACTCCGGGATCCGGTCGACGATACGCACCCGTACGGGGTCCTCACGGTGTGAGGAGAGGGTGTACATCACCGCCGGCACGGGGAACGCGTCGTCCGTGAAGGATTTCTCGACGCGGATGCCGTCCTCGTCGACGGTCGTGGCCGCCTCCGCCGTCCGTTCGCTCATACTCCACGGTCCCGGAGCAGGGGCTTAAATTCCACGGGCCGGGTTTCGCCGGTGATAACCGATACGCCGCGAAAACGGCCGCTCAGCTCCCGTCTACAGGTCTATTCGATCGCCGATCTCCACGATCTCCAGCCGATCCGGAGACTCGTAGCTCCGCACGTGGTCGTGGAGCGCGGTCGGGTCGGCGGTCAGCCCCTTCCACATGTCCCAATGGGTCGGGACGAGGCGGTCGAGGCCGAGGTCGTTCGCGGCCGTCGCGATCTCGTTCTCGTCGCTGTACCACTTCGTCTGAACCGGTTCGCCCGTCTCCTTGTCCGGTATCGTGCCCTCCGAGCCGAACGCCAGGATGCCGAGGTCGATGTCGAACCGCTCCGCGAGCCCCTCGAACGTCGGCGACGGCTTGCTGTCCCCGGCGTGGAACACCGTCCCGGCGTCGTGTTCGATCACGTAACCCACCGGATGCGTGGCGTCCGCGTCGCGGGTCTCGACGACGTGAACGGTGAACTCGCCGATCCGCAGCTCGTCGCCCTCCGTCACCTCGGTGAACTGGGCGTCGTCGACCGCGTACTCGTCGGTCCACCGCTCCTCTTCGCGCGCGACCGCGAGCGAGTCGTCGGGCGCGACGAGGTCAGCGTCCGCGTTGGCGAGGATCGGCGCCTGCGAGGGCCCGTGAACGTGATCCGTGTGCTCGTGGGTGGCCAACACCGCGTCCGCGACTTCGACGTCCTCGGGGTCGAAGGGAATCGGGATCATCCGTACCGTCCGCGGCGGGTCGCCCGTGCCCACGTACGGGTCGATCCAGAGGACGGTCCCCTCGCTCCCCTTGATCGCGAAGCCGTTACAGCCCAGGTACCACAGCGCCACCGTGTCGGGGTCGGCGTCCGCGACCGCGCGCGGCAGCCAGTCGCCCCAGTCGGAGTCGGTCATACCCCGTGCTGCGTGAGCGCCGGGGGTAATAATTCCGGAGTGGGTCGGATTCGCTCGGGTGCGTCCAAATTTGTCGGACGCGCGAAGCCGGAATGTCGTTTGAGACGGAACTCGTGAATCGTATATCGCTATATCAAATCTGGGCGACGAGCGACGAGAAACACCCAGTCACGAACGGGCCCTGAGCGGTCGCGACGGCGGTCGCGGCCGTCGGGCGAGGTCACCCGCGAAAGAGTTTGACGACCTCGTCGACGACGTCCGACTCGACGGCGAGGATATACTGTTGTGACGGTTCCAGCAGCGTGTCGGGACCGGCGAGCGACTCTCGGTCCGACGTGGAGATGAGGAGACTCCCGGCCGGAAGGGCGATCTCGTCGAGCCGGCGTCCCGCGACGGGGGCGGACTCGGAGACGGTCACCTCGATGATGTCGAGGTCGGCGGTGGGGAACACGAGCGTTCGGATCTCTTCGCCGGTGAGCATATCGGCCGCGTGGTCGCCGCCGAGCGACTGCGGTAGCAGCGTGGCGTCGACGACCTCGCCGTGTTCCTGTTCGGTCCGCGACTCCGACCTGGCCAGGGTCCGGATAGCCGGCGCGAGGTGGTGCGCGGTCATACAGATCTCCGTGTTCGTCTCCGTCTCGTCGGTCAGCGCCGCGATAGCGTCGGCGTTTCGGAGATCCGCCTGCCTGAGGATCGACTGTTCGGTGGCGTCGCCGTGGATCACGGGGCCAAGGTACGCGTCGGACAGCTTCTCGACGCGGTCCGCGTCCACCTCGATCAGCAGCACCTCGTGGCCCTGTTCGGTGAGGTTCTCCGCAGTCTGGAGTCCGACTCGCCCGCCGCCGGCGATGACGAATCGCTTTGACTGGGTCATCGTGTCGTCCCTCGGCTTCCGACGGCTTTAATCCGGGCCGGATTCCGGCCCTCTGGAACAACTACCAGCGCGCTGCCGCCGGGCGGGCGTATCAGGCCCCGCCACGATTCCGCGACTCCCGAATTCACCCGGGGTATAAAGTGACGAGAGTACCAGTTTCGGGGCGTACGATGGACGATACGGGAATCGGCTTTCACGACCGATGAGCGGAAGCGAGACTCGTTCTCCGGAAGCCGAGCTCGGACTGCTCGACGCGACGATGATCGGCATGGGGGCGATGATCGGTGCCGGCATCTTCGTACTGACCGGACTGGCCGCGGAAATCGCCGGTCCGGCGGCGATCGTCGTCTTCGCGCTCAACGGGGTCGTCACCGCGTTCACCGGCCTGTCGTACGCCGAACTCGCCAGCTCGATCCCGAAGAGCGGCGGCGGGTACGCGTTCGTCCGGGAGATATTCGACGACCTCTCGTCGTTCATCATGGGCTGGATGCTCTGGTTCGCGTACATGATCGCCGGGGCACTCTACGCGCTGGGATTCGCTCCGAACTTCCTCGAACTGCTCCACGTCTACGGGGCCGTCGCTCCGCCGGAGGAGGTCGGTGACGTCATCCTTCCCGTCGTCGGCGCGCAGGTCAGCCCGGGCTTCCTGCTGGCGTTCGTCGCCGTCTTCGTGTTGGTTGCGCTCAACGCCGTCTCAACGGCCGCCAGCGGGAAGGCAGAGACGGTGTTCACGATAATCAAGGTGAGCATCCTCGTGGTGTTCGTCGCCTTCGGGCTGGCGTCGCCGATGTTCTCGGGCGCCGAGTTCCAGCCGCTGTTCCCCGCGGGCGGCGGAGCGGGAGCGGTCCTACCGGCGATGGGGCTCACGTTCATCGCCTTCGAGGGGTACGACCTCATCACGACCGTCACGGAGGAGGTCAAGAATCCCCGGGAGAACATTCCGAAGGCGATCTTTGTGAGCCTCGCCGTGACCGTGGTCGTCTACCTGGCCGTGGTCACCGTCGCCGTCGGAACGCTCGGGGCAGAGGGGCTCGCGGAGGCGGGGGAGGCCGGGATCGCCACGGCGGCGACCTCGTTCATGCCGACCGGGCTCCCGATCATCCGGAACGGCGGCGCGCTGGTCGTCTTCGGCGCCGTGTTCTCGACGCTGACGGCGCTAAACGCAGTCGTGATCGCCTCTTCGCGGGTCGCGTTCTCGATGGGACGCGAGGGGCAGTTGCTCCCCTCGTTCGGCCAGATCCACCACCGATACGGGACGCCGTTCGTCGCGATCCTCGCGAGCGCCGTGGTCATGTTGGGCTCCGTCGCGCTGCCGACGCAGAGCGCGGGGAACATGTCGAGCCTCTTCTTCCTGCTCTCGTTCGTCATCGTCAACGTCGCCGCGATCAGGCTGCGACGCGAGCGACCCGACATGAACCGTCCATACGAGATGCCGTTCTATCCGGCCCCGCCGCTGATCGGCATCGCGCTCAACCTGGTCTTGACCGGGGTGCTCGTGGAGTACCTGCTGCGGACGGACCCGTTGGCGCTAGCGCTCAGCGCGGCGTGGATCCTGCTCGGCGGCGCCGCGTATCTCGCGCTCAACAGACTGCGGGCGGAACCGGACGCGGACTCGGCGGCGGCAGACGCGACAGCCATTCCGGAGACGGAGGACTGAATCCATGACGAGTTCACTCGACATCGTGATCGCGGGCGGCGGACGTGTCGGCTTCCAAACGGCTGAGCTACTCGCAGACCACGGCCACGAGGTGACGATCGTCGAGCGGGACGAAGACGTCGTCTCCGAGATCGCAGACGAGTACGTCGCCACGGTGATCCGCGGCGACGCGACGAACCCCGACATCATCGAGCAGGCCGGCGTCGAACGGGCGGACGTCGTCGCGGCGCTCACCGGGGAGACGGGGCTCAACCTCGCGGTCTGTCTGGCCGCCAGGGAGCTCTCTCCGGGGACTCGGACGGTGGCTCGCATCGACCGGGCCGCCGGCGAGGCGTACACGCGGTTCGTCGACGCGGTGTTGTTCCCGGAGCGAGCAGGTGCCCGCGTGGCGGCGAACGAGATCGTCGGTGACGACGTCCAAGCGCTGACGGACGTGACGGGCGACCTCGACATCATGCTCGTCCGCATCGCGGAGGGAGCGCCGGCCGCCGGGAAGTCGCTCACGCAGGTCCGGTTTCCGGACGGTACCCTGGTCGTCTCCGCCGCGGACGCCCAACAGGTCGCCCGTCCCGACACGACGCTCACGCCGGGGAAGCGCTACGTCGTCGCCGTCGAGCCCGGCGTGGCCGACGAGGTGATGAACCTCCTTCAGGGGTGAGCAGGACCGACGTGTACGCCGGCTCCCAGTGACACTCTCTCCACGGGGACGTTCGGGCGGCGCGTGTGTCGTTGCGGCGACGGCCCTCTCGGGTCGCTGTCAGCGTGGGCGACGGATTGAAGCGCCGTCTGACCGTTGCTAAGCTGTATGCGTGACGACGACCTCGGAGCAGGCGGAGCGGCCGCCGACGCCGCGACCGACCCGGCCGAACCTGCCCGTCACACGACCGTTCGGGACGCCGAGTGAGCGTCCGATGGCAGTCCGTGCGCTACGTTCTCTCGTCGCTATCCTCGTCGGACCGCACGAGCTCGCGCACGCGGCGGTGGCGCGACTGGCCGGCATGCCCCCCGAGATCACGCTTCTCCCGGAACACGCGAGCGGGATTCCCTTGGGGCAGTTCGACGCGACGATTCCGCCGTCGACGTCGACGAGCGTCATTCGGGTCTGCGCGCTCGCGCCGCTCCCGATCAACCTCGCCGTCGCCGTCGGAGTGGGGACCGCGCTGCCGGCGGACTCCCCGCTCGCGGTCGCGTTGTTTCCGCTGATCGCGTACTGGGCCACGCTCTCGGGCGGGGACGTGGCCGTCGCGGCGAACCCGGTGGCGGCGCGGAACGCGGGTCGGTTTCGCGCGCCGGGACGGTGGTGGCAGACGGTCGCGTCGCTCCTGCTCGTGCCCCCAGTGGCGGTCGCCGTCGCGGTGTCGCTGCTCGTCGACCTCCCACCGCCGGTCTCCCCCTAGCGGCCACTCCGCCGGACCCGCGTCGGCACCGGTCGCGTAACGAGCGGTCGGCCGGCTGCGAGGGCCTTTCGCGGTCGATACGGGCCGATCGCGACCGAGGATTTAATCCTCCGCAATTAGTATGCTATACTGTACCATGTGTCACGGACGCACTCCGCGAGAGTGGACGCGAGACGAAGAGGCGACGACCGAGGAGACCGCCGAAGACCCGTCGCTGTCCGAACCCGACGAGGCGACGGACGTCGAGATCCTCACGGACGGCGGCGACGACGAGTAACCCGGCGGTCGACTCGCCGGTCGCCGTCGCGCCACTGCTTTTTCGAGGCGATGCCGACCACCGACCGCCGACGCCGCGATCCGTGAGGAACGCTTAGGAGCGATCCGGTACATGGATCCCGCATGGAGCTACGCCCCGACCTGAGCGGACGGACCGCCCTCGTGACCGGCAGCGCGAAGCGCGTCGGCCGCGAGCTATTGCTTTCGATCGCCGACTGCGGCGCCGACGTCGTGGTACACTACAACGAGAGCGAGGCGGCGGCGACCGCCACCGCCGAGGAGGTCCGCGAGCGAGGCGGGACCGCAGTCACCGCTCAAGCCGACATCACCGACCCGGACGCCGTCGACGAGCTGTTCGACACGGTGGAGGCCGAGGTCGGGTCGGTCGACATCCTCGTCAACAACGTCGGCGACTTCGACGCTCGCCACTGGAGCGACATCGAGTGGGAGTCGTGGCGGAACGTGGTCGAGACGACGTTCTACGGCACGGTGCTCTGCTCGCGTCGGGCCCTGCCCGCCATGCGCGACCAGGGGTGGGGCCGAATCGTGAACCTCGGCTTCGCCGACAGCGACCGGATGCACGCCCACCCCGTGAACTTCCCCTACTTCGTCGCGAAGACGGGCGTGCTCATGTTCACGCGGATGCTGGCGGCGGACACCAGCGACGACGGGATCACGGTCAACGCCGTCTCGCCGTTCGCCGTCTCGAACACCGAGGCCGGCGTCGAGGACTTCCCCCGCGGCCGCCCGGCGGGCTTCGAGGACGTCGCCGCGCCGCTCCGGTTCTTCCTGAGCGACGCCGCCGCGTACGTCAGCGGCGAGAACGTCGCCGTCGACGGCGGGCGACTGCCGGAGTTCGACGCCTGACTGGGAGGACTCCGGCCCGTCACGGTGGCGCCCGCGCCTCCGGCGGGCGACGAGCGGGGCGAACGGACGACCGACCTCGACCGGAGCAACGGTTAATATTATCTGACACGTGAGAGGCGTATGGCTATTCTCGCTGCCATCAGCGACGACGACCGCTACGAGGCGGTGATCGAGACCGCGGCGCGGCTGGCCCAGGCGACCGGTCAGTCGCTGACGGTCGCCCACGTCATCAGCAACGCGAGCGCGTCTGGGGCGGAGCGGAGCTTCCGCGACGAGATCGAGTCGTTCGTCGAGGATATCGGCGTGGGGACGACGGTCACGCTCGAACATCTCGACCGGAGCGGGCTTCGGTCCGGAACGGCGGTCGGGAAACAGCTCGTCGATATGTCGGACGACGTCGCCGTCGAGCACATCGTGATCGGGCACCGGTCGAAGGGCCAGTTGGCGTCGCTCCGAGAGGGGAACACCGCGTTCGCCGTCGCCGAGGGAGCATCGGTGCCGGTGACGATCGTCCCCGGCGCGACGGGCGAGTGAGCGACTGGCACGGGTCGGCTGCCCGCCCCTCGCGGTCCGCGCAGTCACGGGCCGACCGACTGGCGGCGATCGGACCGACGGGGTATCGGCGCCGTCGCTATCGCGTCGACAGCGAGCCCGGCGTCCACTCGGCACCGTCGAGCTCGCGGTGCGTGAACGGGACCGCGTCCTCGCCGCTGTAGCTCGCGACGAGGTGGCCGTCGCCCTCGAGGTAGTACTTGTACGTGGTGAGCCCCGCCAGTCCGACCGGCCCGCGGGCGTGGATCTTGCCGGTCGAGATGCCGACCTCGGCGCCGAGCCCGTAGCGGTAGCCGTCCGCGAACCGCGTCGACGCGTTGTGGAACACGCTCGCGGCGTCGACGCCGGTCATGAACGTCTCGGCCGTCTCGGCGTCCTCGGTGAGGACCGACTCGGTGTGTTTCGATCCGTGGTCGTTGGCGTGTTCGACCGCGGCGTACACGTCGTCGACGACGGCGATCGACAGTTCGAGGTCGCCGTACTCGGTGTCCCAGTCGTCGTCGGTCGCGGGCTCGATGTCGACGACCTCGCGGGTCCGCCGGTCGCCGCGCAGCTCGACGCCGGCCGCCTCGTACCGCTCGACGAGACCGGGGAGGAACGCGTCGGCGACGGACTCGTGGACGAGCAGCGTCTCGACGGCGTTACACACCGCCGGGTACTGGACCTTCGCGTCGAAGGCGACGGCTTCGGCCATCTCCAAGTCGGCCGCCTCGTCGACGTAGACGTGGCAGATCCCCTCGGTGTGTCCCAACACGGGGATCTGGGTGTTCTCCTGAATGTAGGAGACGAACTCCGAGGAGCCGCGCGGCATGACGAGGTCGACGCGGTCGTCGAGTTCGAGCAGGCGGTCGACCTCCTCGTGCGCCTCGATGAGCGCGGCCCAGCCGTCGGGCAGGTCGGCGGTCGCCTCAGCGATCGCCTCGTACAGCACGCGGTTCGACTCGCTGGCCTCGCTGCCTCCTTTGAGGACGACGGCGTTGCCGGACTTCAACGCGAGCGCCGCGATCTGGACCAGGGCGTCGGGCCGCGACTCGAACACGGTCGCGACGAGGCCGATCGGCACGGCGACCCGGTACAGCTCCAGGTCCTCGTCGAGCTCGCGCGCCGCGAGCGTCTCCCCGAGCGGGTCGTCCTGTGCGGCGACCGACTCGACCATCGAGGCGATCTCCTCGATCTTCGTCTCGTCGAGCTTCAGGCGGTCGACTAAGGCCTGCGTGTACTCCCCCTCGGCGAGCATCCGCTCCGCCTCCTCGACGTCGACCGCGTTCGCGTCGAGTATCTCGGACTCGCGCTCGCGGATCGCGTCGGCGATCGACCGGAGCGCCTCGTTCCGCGTCGCCTCGTCGGCGTTCGCGAGCCGGAGCGCGGCGCGTTCGGCCCGCCGGGCCAGCTCGTCGGTGTCGGCCTCCACGTCGGTGTCCGGTTCCGTGTCGGTGTCACTCATCGTCGTCACCAGTCTCTGGCACGAATAGCGTGCCCGTCGGCTTACCCGCTACGATCCGCGCTAACACGTCGCGCTCGGCGGAGCCCGCGATGATCGCTGGGATCCCGTTGCGGCTCACGTCGTGGGCGCCCTCCACTTTCGTCCGGATCCCGCCGAAGTCGGTCGCGGTGCCGTCGCCGACGATCTCGCGGAGCCGCTCGTAGCCGTCGTCGACCGCCTCGATCAGCTCGGCGTCCGCGTCGCGCTTCGGGTTCCCGGTGTAGACGCCGTCGACGTCGGTGAGCGTCACGAGGAGGTCGGCGTCGAGACCGATCGCGATCGACGCCGACAGCATGTCGTTGTCGCCGATCCGGAGCTCGTCGGTCGCCACCGCGTCGTTCTCGTTGACCACGGGGACGACGCCCCACGACAGCAGCTTCTCGACGGTGTTGGTGAAGTTGTCGAACCGCTCCGGCGCGTCGAGGTCCGTGCCCGTCACGAGGATCTGCGCCACGTCCTGGTCGAACCGCTCGAAGCTCTGCGTGTAGTGGCGCATCAACAGCCCCTGTCCGACCGTCGAGAGCGCCTGGCTCTCGGCGATCGAGTCGACCCCGTCGCGCGACTCCGGTCCCACGTCGAGCCGTCCGGTGCCGGCGCCGACCGCCCCCGAGGAGACCAACACGACCTCGGTGCCGCGCTCGCGGAGGTCCATCACGTCGGCGACGAGCTTGTCGAGCTTCACGCGGTCGAGCCGGGAGTCCGCGTCGGTCAGGGAGTTCGTTCCGGCCTTGACGATCACCCGGTCCGCGCCGGCCGCCTCCCGCCGAGCGGCCTCAACGCGCTCGGGGTCTGCCGTGCCGACTCGCTCGACGCTCGCGTCCTCAGGCATCGTCGAAGGCCTCGGCGAGCTCTCGAGAGCGACGCTCCGCGGCCGCGACGGCGTCCTCGACCGCCTCGTCGGCGTCGCTGTCCCAGAGCACGTCCATCCCCTCGATCGTCGTCCCGTTGGGCGAGCAGACCGCGTCGATCAGCTCGTCGACGCTGCGGTCGTCGCGCAACACCGTCTCCGCGGCGCCCTTGAACGTCTGGGCGGCCAGCGTCTCCGCCTGCTCGGGGTCGAGTCCGCTGTCGATCCCGCCCTGCTTCATCGCGTCGATCAGGTAGAAAGCGAACGCGGGGCCGCTGCCGTTGACGGCGGTCGAGACGTGCATCAGCGACTCGTCGACCTCGACGAACTCCCCGACCGCGTCGAGCATCTCGCGGACCTCGTCGGTGAGGCCCGCGTTCGTCGCCGCCGCGGCCATGTCACCCGTCTCGGCGGCGAGGTTGGGCATGATCCTGACGACCGGCGCGTCCGTGCGCTCGGCGACGAACTCGCGGGGGAGCCCCGCCGCCAGCGTCACGAGCTGCTGGTCCGCCCGGAGGTCGAGGTCGTCGAGAACCGCCGGCGCCACGTCGGGCTTCACCGCGAGGACGACGATGTCGGCGTCGCGCGCCGCCGCCACGTCCTCGGTCGTCTCGTCGACGGCGTCTTCGATCGCGGCGAGCGCCTCGGGGTCGAGGTCGATCGCCGTGAGGTGGTACCCCTCCGCGCGGGCAAGCCCCCTGAGCAGGGCGCCGCCCATGTTCCCGCAGCCGATAACGCTCACACGAGTCATTTGGCTCTACGGAGTCGACCGGAGGACATACCAACTGCGGTTTTCGCAAGTTTCCGCGAACGGCCGCCGATCGGCCGCTCCGGACCGCTCAAACGAGATCCGCGTACAGCGAGCGGTACCGGTCGGCGATCGCGTCGAGCGAGAACTCCTCACTTCGCGCCGCGGCGTTGGCACCGAGTCCCGCCCGACGGTCGGCGTCGCGGAGCTCGTCTAGCGCGTCGACGAAGCCCTCGACGTTGTCTCCGGGGGCGTCAGTGACGTCCGCGCTCGCGGCGCCGTCTCCACCGCCCTCGCTGCCCACCTTCAGACATTCCTCGCCGTCTTCCAGCCACGAGAACGTCTCGATGTCGCGCACGACGAGGGGTTTCCCGGCCGCCATCGCCTCCAGCAGCGCGATCCCCTCGTTCTCCTCGTGGGTCGGGAAACAGAACACGTCGCCCGCGGCGTACGCGCCTCGGATGTCGTCGACGAACCCCGTGAACGTACAGTTCGACGGCGCCTCGTCGATGAGCCGCTTCGTCTCGCGGCCCTTCAGCGATCGGTCGACGTGGCCGAACCACGCGAAGTCGACGTCCGGCATCCGATGGGCCGTCTCGACGAACGTCTCTAACCCCTTCCGCTTGATCACGTGGCCGACCATGAACACCGTCGGCGGGTCGAGGTCGTAGCGCTCGCGGTACTCCGCTTCCAGCGACTCGAAGCCGTCGAGCTTCTCGCGGTCGACCCCGTTCGAGACGACCGTCGTCGGCACGTCCGCGTACCCGCGGATCACGTCGCGGTTGTACTCGGAGGGACAGACGAGCCGGTCTGCGAGCCCGTACGCGCGCCGGAGGTACGGCTTCAGCGGTCGCGCGAGCGCGTTCGTGAACCGGAAGCTGTCGCCGAAGTCCTCGGCGGTGACGTGGGTGTGCGCGACGACGGGCACGCCCGCCTTCCGGGCGCGCCGCGCGTACCAGACCGAGCGCGGGCCCATCAGATTGAGGTGGAGTACGTCGGCGTCCAGCGTCGGCTCCGTGGTGTACTCGATCCCGACCCGGTCGAACATCTTGCGCTGGTGGTCGACGGACGCGGCCATCCCGCCGGTGACGTGCTCCTCGAACTCGAAGTAGTGGCTGACCTTCATCGGAGACACCGGCGGTGGACCCGGTTGGAGCCGATCACTCGACTTCCAGCCACGGGACCTCCATCAGCGCGGGGATGTACGTCTCGATGTGGTGTTCCCAGACGCCCTCCTCGCCGAACGCCTCGCCGTGGTCGGCGGTGACGACGACGTCGCCGTCGAGTTCCTCGACGAGCTCCGAGACGCTCTCCAAGGCGATCCGGAGGTTCTCCTCGTACATCGACAGCGCGGTCACGCGCGTGCCGTCCGTCACGAGGTCCTTCGGGTCGAGTTCGAGCCACAGCCCCGCCTTCTGGGCGAACTCGCTGTCGTCCAGCCGGCTCTCGATCTTCGGCCGGACTGTGTCGCTGAGCGAGGAGAGCAGTCCGCCGTCGTCGTCGCCGCCGTCGCTCGCCTCCTCTTCCCCCTGCTCTCTGATCCCCTTCTGGATCTGCTTGAGCTTCTGCCCCTTCCCGCGGGAGAGGTAGGGAGCGTGCGGCTGCATGTAGTGGAGGACGGTGCGGTCGGCGCGCTCGACCGCGTCGAGGTTGTTCCGGTACGCCCGGGTGAGCCCCTCCGGCGGGACGGTGCCGAGATCGTCGTCCCACTGGGTCTTCCAGACGTCGTGGATGTCGCTGATGTGCTCGGAGGCGGTCCACTCGTAGTCACAGCTGGCGCCCCACTTGAGCTCGTTCAGCGGGATCCCGAGGTCGTTGATGAACGGGTTCCCGGAGAAGTACGCGATGTCGTGTTCGCCCGTGAACGTGCGGTAGGCCCACTCCGGCGTCGACGACCCGACGCTCTCGCGCTTTTCGAGCGTCCCGTCGAGGTACTCGTCGTACACGTCGGCGAACACGTCGTACCGGCACGCGTCGAGCACCAGACAGTAGTCCCAGTCCGACTCGAGGAACCGCTGATCTTCCATTGGGTGAGTCGTCGGCCCGCCGGTACGTATGTATTCCCATTCGGCGCCTCCGGGGTCGAGAGGGCCGCGCGGCGGCCGCGAAGCAGACGTTTCAAGTTCGCTACCGACCCACCCCGTCTATGGAAGGCCCACAACGGCGCGCGCTAATCTTGGGGGCTGGCGGCGCGGTCCTCCTCCTCGCGGTGCTTTTCGTCGTCGTCGGGGTCGATCGCGTCGTCGACGCGCTCGCCCGCGCCGACCCGGCGCTCGTTGCCGCGGCCGCCGGACTGGGACTCTGCTGGCTCGCCGCGTGGAGCCTCATGCTGCGCGCGGTGTTGGGCGCGCTCGACGTCGAGATGTCCGTCCCGACCGCGTTCCTCGTGTACAGCGGCGCCGCGTTCGCCAACAACGTCACCCCGTTCGGGCAGGCCGGGGGCGAGCCGGTCGCCGCCGCGCTCATCTCGAAGGTGGGCGAGGCGCGCTACGAGACGGGGCTCGTCGGCATCGCGAGCGTCGACGTGCTCAACGTCGTCCCCTCCGTCTCGCTCGTGTTCCTCGGCGTCGGGTCGTACGCGGCCACCACCGCGGTCGGCGACCGCGTCGGGTTCGCCGTCGCGAGCGCGGTCGGCCTGATCGCCGCGATCGTCACGGCGATCGCCTTCATCTGGCGCTACCGCACCGCCGTCGTCGACCGCGTCCCCGGCGCCGTCGGGCCGTTCCTCGGGCGGTTCGAGCGTTTCGACGCCGAAACGATCGAGGCGGGGCTCGCCGACCGGCTGGGGAACTTCTTCGCCGACATCGAGCGCGTCGGCACGGACCGGCGGCGGCTCCTCGGCATCGTCGCCCTCTCGCTCGTCGGGTGGCTGTTTCAGGCGGCCGCGCTCACCGTCGCGTTTGCCGCGGTCGGGCACCCGGTCTCGCCGTTGATCCCCGTCTTCGTCGTCCCGCTGTCGTACGTCGCGGGCGCGACGCCGCTCCCGGGCGGACTCGGCGGCATCGAGGCCGCGCTCGTCGGCCTCCTCGTGCCCACGACCGGGGTCGCCGCGTCCGCGATCACCGCCGCGGTCCTGGTCTTCCGCGGCGCGGTCTACTGGCTCCCGATGGTGATCGGCGGCGCGTCGGCCTCCGCCCTCGGGGTCAAGGCGTTCGAGTAGCGCGGGTCGTCACGGCCGATCCGTTCGTCTGCGCACTGCCGCGCCGGCGACGAATGCCGCGCTCCCGAGCGTGAGAGCGACCACGAGAGCGACGACCGGGCCGATCCGGAGCCCGGTCAGCAGTTCGGCGCGGGGACGCAGAGCGACGACGGACGGACGCGGGACCGCGTACCCGCCGTCGCCGAGCGTATCGCCGCGGGCGAGCGCAGCGAGCGGCGGGACGACGAAGACCCAGGTCGCGAGGAAGACGGCTCCCCAGCCCACGAGGAGGCCGCCGCGACGTCGTCCGGCGTCCCCGGCTGCGCCGACCGCGACGGCGATGAGGGCCGCCCAGAGGGGATAGCGTCCGGCGGCTCCCGTCGGCTCCCACGGGAGGACGACGAGGAGCGAGGCGGCGACGAACGCGGCCGCGACGACGCCGAGGGCGCGTTTCGGCGTCCGATCGGTGCTGAGGAGGAGGGTCCGGGAGACCATATCGGGGTCTCGGAGCGAGCGCACAAAAACGGCGGGTGCGGCTTCGCCCGGAGTACCCCAGTCTCAGAAGAAGAGCCACAGCACGAGCAGCACGTACAGCGTCACCAGGGCGATGATCGTCAGGCGGATGAGGATGTTGACGCTGAACACGAGCCCGTTGTAGTCATTTTTCAGCAGCTTCACCGGCTCCGTCCGTCGGCTCGCGAACCCCACGGTCGCGGGCGCGACGTCGTCGACGGCGCGGTCGACCGCGCGCTCGATGGCGTCGAGGTCGGACTCGCGCATGTTGGCCAGCTCGTGGATCGACGCGTGGGTGTCCGTCGAGAAGGGGATCACGGCGTCGAACTCGTCGCGGTACGCGTCGGCGGTCGCCCGCACGTCCGGGGTGAGGCCGTTCGTGTCGACGCCGATCCAGAGCACCTCCTGTCCGTCGACGGACTCGACCATCGCCAGCGCGTTCTGTGCGGTCCGCGTCACCGCGAAACCGGCGGCGTAGCCGTCGGCGAGGTCGGCCGTCGCGAGCCGGTCGCGGAAGTCGTCGAACGCGCGCTTCAGCCGGTCGGCCTCGGCGGAGCCGTACTGTATCTCCACCTCGGGGCCGTTCTGGATGTCGTGTCTGTGCTGGTCGATCAGCAGCACCTCGTCGTGGTCCACGTCGCGCATGAACACGCCGGTGTCGTAGTCGTCGATCCCCTCGCCGTGGAGGACGATCACCTGCCGGTCGCCGATCCGTCGGCCGTGGAACCTGACGTCCGCGTACCCCTCCCGCTCGCCGTACGACTCGGTGACGAGCCGCGAGACTCGCTCCGTCCGGTCCGGGTCCGCGACCGCGTCGAGGATCCGCTCCGCGTCCGCCGGGTCCGAGAGGTCCTCCTTGTGGGTACACGGGACGTGGAAGAAGAAGCCGGCGTCGCCGTCCGCGGCGGCTCCGCCGTCGGCCGCGACCGCGGCGCGGTCGGTCGCGCCGTCCTCGCCCTCCCGAGCGCCGTTCAGCGCGTCGATCAGGTTCCCGCTTAGCTGGCCGCCGCCGAACCCGCCGAGCGGACCGGGGTGGACCCACGGCGCCGCGACGGTGAGCCGGTCCCCGTTGTCGACCGCGAACGTCTCGACCGCGGGGCGGGCCTCGACGCCCAAGTCGAGCGACTCGCGGTCGTTCCGGAGCAGTCCGGAGGTGAGCGCGAACGCGGAGACGTCGGTGTTGCTCCGGATCAGGTAGTCGACGACGAGGAGCACCAACACGAGGAACCCGGCCGCGATGAGCAGCGACGCGAACGCGAACACGTGGCGGTACGTCGAGAAGCCGAGCTCGCTCCCGCCCAGCGCGTAGAAGGCGGCGATGAGCAGGGCCGGCTCGGCGAGCGACGCGAGGAGGATCCGGTCGGAGCGGTCGATCCCCGTCGAGACGACGAGCACTAGGATGTTGAGCAGGTACAGCGTGATGAAGCTCAGCCAGATGATGCTCCACGCGTTCCCGACGTTGTCCGCGCCGGAGAGCACGAGCGCGTACACGAACAGGACGAACTGCGAGGTGAGCGCGAGGAAGTAGCTCCACGGCCGCGGGTAGCCGTCGAGGACGCGGGGGAACAGCTCCGCGGCGACGACGAACGGGACGAGGAAGATGAGGACCGCCACCGGCACGATCCGCGACGGGTCCAGAGCGAACGGCGTGAAGACCGTTATCGCCGCGACCGTGGCGACGCCGTACACCCCGCTCAGAAGGACGAGCGCGGCGGCCTGAACCCGGAGCCGCGGCACCGAGAACACGAGCCGCTGGAAGGCGTCGACGTTGTCCGCGCCCATCTAGCCGGTCACCCCGTAGATCGATTCGAGCTCGTCGACGGTCTGCTCCACCGAGAACCGCTCGACCGCCGCGCGGGTGTCCCTGTCGCCGTCGAGGCAGTCGCGGACCGCGCGCTCCATGTCGTCGAGGTCGTCCAGCGCGAACCGCGCGCCGTTCTCCGGACCGATCGTCTCGTCGAACGGCGCCACGTCGGCGGCCGCGACCGGGGTGCCGCAAGCGTTCGCCTCCAGCGTCGAGAGCCCGAGCGTGTCGCAGGTCGAGGCCGTGACGAAGACGTCGAGCGCGGCGTAGAAGTCGGGGAGTTCCTCCCGCGGGAGGAAGTCGTGGAACCGGACGTTCGCCGGGGCGTCCGCCTCCAGCTCCGCCCGGACCGGCCCTTCGCCGACGAGTTCGAACCGCGCCTCGGGGAGCCGCGCCGCGAGCCGGAGAATCTCGTCGACGTTCTTCTTGCGGGTCATCCGACCGCTGTACCCGACGACGGGCCGGTCGTCTCCGTTCGGTCCCCCGTCGGCCGCCAGCGAGTCCGCGCCGGCGTTCTCGCGGGGGCGGAACCGGTCCATCTCGATGCCGACCGGGAGCCGGTACGGCTTCACGTCGCGGCGGATCCGCGAGGTCGAGGCGGTGACGCAGTCGAACGCGTTCAAAAAGCGGTTCTCGTAGGCGACGTACGCCCGTCCCGCGAGCGCGGCGAGCCGTTCGGACTTGAGCCCCTGGACGAAGTAGTCCTCCACGGGGGTGTGATGGGTGTACACCGAGGTGGCGCCGTACCGCTTCGCGTACCGGAGCCCCATCAACCCAGTCGACGCCGGGCCGTGACAGTGGACGACGTCGAGGTCGGGGAGCGTCGAGAGGCGGCGGTAGGTGGGGAAACGGTACTGCCGGTAGAACGGGTTCGGCAGCGAGCGGACCGGGATCTCGCCGTCGTCGGGCTCGTGGCTGCTCGCGGGGTAGACGACGTACACGTCGTGGCCCCGCGCTTCGAGGCGCTCGCGCCACGCCTGTATGGTGTAGGTGACGCCGTCGATCCCGGGGAAGTAGCTGTCTGTGAAGAAGCCGATGTTCATGGTGGCGTCTGTCGGTCGTGCGGTCGCGGTCGGCCGCGGCCGCCGGGGCGGACTCGGCGCGGAGGGGACGAGCCGGGTACGTCGGCCGCGGAGGGGGTTGCCGGGGCGGCCGGGCCGACGAGGGGTACCGATGCCACAGTTATTCGCCGAGTTCTCCACCTGACCGCTTCAACATTTTCATTTCCGAAGCGCGGCGGGCGCAGCGCTGTCGAGGTGGCTCTGACCCCGACCGCTTAATCCCCGGGCGCTCGAACCGCCGAGCATGATCACGACCGACCGCATGGCGGCCGTCGACGCCAACGCGGCCGCGCTCGGCGTCCCGCGCAAACAGCTGATGGAGTCGTCCGGCAACGCCGTCGCCCGCGAAGTGCGGGCCGTCGCGGACCCGGGTGCCGCCGTCGCGCTCGTCTGCGGCCGCGGGAACAACGGCGGCGACGCCCTCGTCGCGGCGCGGTTCCTGAAGCGGTACGACGTGACGGTCCACCTGCTCGGACGCCCCGCGACGATCCGGACCGACATCGCGCGGGAGAACTGGGCGGCGGTTGAAGCGACGGAGATCACGACCGAGACGGTCACCGACTCCCGCGACTTCTCCCTCGCCGCTCCCGACGGCGACGGCCCGGACGTCGTCGTCGACGCGATGCTCGGCTCCGGGGTCTCCGGCGGCCTCCGCGAGCCGGAACGAACCGCCGCCGCGGCGATCAACGCGACCGACGCGACGGTGATCGCGGTCGACGTGCCCTCCGGGATCGACGCCGACACCGGCGAACCGACCGGCGAGGCGGCGACCGACGGTCCGGCCGACCCAGTCGCCGTCGACGCCGACCGCGTGGTGACGTTCCACGACGAGAAGCCCGGACTCGACGCCGCCGGCGTCACGGTCGCGGACATCGGGATCCCGGCCGCCGCGGAGCGGTTCACCGGCCCCGGCGATCTCCTCGGGCTCGACCGCGATCCGGACTCGCACAAGGGGGACAACGGCGAGGTGCTGGTGGTCGGGGGCGGACCGTACACCGGGGCGCCGACGCTGTCCGCGCTGGCCGCGCTCCGCGCGGGCGCCGACCTCGTCCGCGTGGCGTGCCCCGAGTCGGTCGCCGGCGCGGTCCAGGGGTTCTCGCCGAACCTCATCGTCCGCGCGCTGCCCGGCGACCGCGTCGGGCCCGCCCACGTCGACCGGGTCGCGTCGCTCGCGGCCGAAAGCGATGTCACTGTCCTCGGCCCGGGCCTCGGCGGCGGCGACGGGGCTCGGGAGTTCGTCCGCGAGTTCCTGACGGGCTACGACGGACGCGGCGTCGTCGACGCCGACGCGCTCCGGGTCGTCCCCGAGGTCGACACCGACGCCGACCTGATCTGTACGCCGCACCAGGGCGAACTCGTCGACATGGGCGGAGAGAGGGCGTCAGACCCGGACGAGCGCGCGGAACTGGTCGACGAGTTCGCGGGCGGGCTGGGCCACACGCTGCTCGTGAAGGGCGCTGTCGACGTGGTCGCCGACGGCGACGAGACACGGCTCAACCGCACCGGGAACCCCGGCATGACGGTCGGCGGGACGGGCGACGTGCTCGCGGGGACGGTCGGCGCGCTGGCGGCCGTGACGGAGCCGTTCCGGGCGGCCGCGGTCGGCGCGTACGCCGTCGGCCGGGCCGGCGACGCGGCCGCGGAGGCGAACGGCGCGGGGTTGGTGGCGACGGACTTACCCGATCGGCTGCCGGAGGCGATGCGTGATGAGTGAGGAGGACGCGGTCCGGTCCGGCGACGGAAGCAACGGAGGCGACGGCAGCCCGGACGACCTGACACACACCGACGACGCCGGCGACGTCCAGATGGTCGACGTGGGCGCGAAGCCCGACAGCAGCCGGCGAGCGGTCGCCCGCGGGGAGATCCGGCTGACGCCGGGGACGATCGCGGCGGTCGAGGCCGACGCGGTCGAGAAGGGCGACGTGCTCGCGACCGCCCGGATCGGCGCCGTTCAGGCGGTGAAACACACCTGGGAGACGATCCCGATGTGCCACCAGATCCCGATCACGAACGTCGACGCCGAGTTCGCGGTCGGCGACGACCGGATCGAGCTGACGGTCGCGGTCGAGACCACCGGCAAGACGGGCTGTGAGATGGAGGCGCTGGAGGGCGTCACGACCGGGCTCAACACCGTCTGGGACATGGTGAAGGCCGCGGAGAAGGACGCCGACGGCCAGTACCCCGACACGCGGATCGCGGACGTGAAAGTGGTCGACAAACGGAAGGAGACGGTCGACGCGTAGCCGCGGCCCGGGAGGCCGCCGCGGTTCGCCTCAGCGGTCGAGGAACGGCGGGACCACGACTTCGGCACGCTTCTCGTCGCCGCGCACGACGACGCTCACCTCGGTGCCGGCGTCGGCGTACGACTCGTGGAGGTACCCCAGCCCGATCGGCTCGTCGAGCGTCGGGCTCATCGTCCCGGAGGTGAGCTTCCCGACTCTGGTGAGGTCCCCGTCGGTGACGGCGTACCCGCCGCGGGGCACGCCGCGCTCCGAGAGCCTGACGCCGACGAACTTCTCGTCGACGCCCTGCTCCTTCTGGACCTCCAGCGCGTCGCGGCCGACGAACTCCGTGTCGAGCTTCACGACGAAGCCGATCCGCGCCTCGTACGGGGTCCGGGGCTCACCCTCGGGATCGAAGTCCTGTCCGGACAGCAGGAACCCCATCTCGGTGCGGAGCGTGTCGCGCGCGCCGAGGCCGCACGGCTGCGCCTCGCGGGGCGCGTCGACGAACGCCTCCCAGACGGCGCCGGCGTCAGCGGCCGGGCACATCACCTCGAAGCCGTCCTCGCCGGTGTAACCGGTGCGCGCGACCCAGCTCTCGACCCCCGCCACCGCCGCCACCGCCGCCTCGAACTTCGAGAGGTCGACGACGCGGTCGCGGGGCGTGGCCTGGTCGAGGGCGTCGGCCGCGTCGGGGCCCTGGACCGCGAGCATCGCCCAGTCCCCCGTGGCGTTCGCGACGGTCGCGTCGAGCCCCCACTCGTCGCGGTGCGCGGTCCAGCGGTCGGCCATCTGTCCGTCGTGGCCCGCGTTCGGTACGAAGAGGTACGCCGGGTCGCCGCTCGGCGCGTCGAGGTCGCCGCCGTGGTCGCTCTCCAACGCCGCGAGCGACGCCGCCCCTTCCCCGGCCGGAGTCCCGTCGGGGAGCCGGTAGACGACCGTGTCGTCGAGCATCACGCCCTCCCCGTTCGTGATCGCGGCGTACTGGGAGTCCCCGGGGTCGAGCGCGCGCACGTCGTTGGTCGTGAGTCGGTTCATCAGTTCGGTCGCGTCCGGGCCGGCCACCTCGATCTCGCCCATGTGGGAGACATCGAAGACGCCGACCGACTCGCGGACCGCCGCGTGTTCGGTCCGGATCGAGTCGAACTCGACGGGCATCTGCCAGCCGCCGAAGTCGGTGAACTTCGCACCGCGCGCGTCGTTGGCGTCGTGGAGCGGAGGGAGACGGTCGGTCATACGCGCACCCTCTCCCGGGCGAGCCTAAGGTGTTGTGACAGCGGCGGTCCGCGCGTCCGCGGCGGGCCCGGCCGCGTGGCCCCCACCACCTCGAGCGACAGCCTCAAGCGGTCGCCGTGCCGTCTCCCGACCGTGAGCAGTTCCCGTCCCGACACCGCCGCCGCGGTGGCGCCCGCGGTCGCCGTCCTCCTCGTCGCGGTCCTGCTCGGCGCCGTCGTGGGCACGTGGCCGCCGTTCGTCGCGGTCGAGAGCGGCAGCATGACTCCCGGCGTCGAGCGCGGCGACCTCGTCGTCGTCACGGCCGCCGACCGAACGCCGTGGGGCGACCTCTCGAGCGCCGCCGACGCGGACGCGCCGACGCGGCTCGGCGGACCGGGAGACGTGGTCGTTTACGCCGTTCCGGGCGCCGGGGGTCGCCCGGTGTTCCACCGCTTGGCGTTCCCCGTGGAGGCGGGCGAGGACTGGACGGAGCGGGCCGACCCGGACCTGCTCTCCGGCGACTGCGGGGAGCTCTCAACCTGTCCGGCGCCGTACGACGGGTACGTCACGCGCGGGGACGCGAACGGGCTGTACGACCAGAGCGCGGGCATCGCCCCGGTCGTCCCCGAGGAGTGGATCGCCGGCAAGGCGCTGTTCGCGGTGCCGAACCTCGGCTGGACACGGGTGGCGATCGACGCGGCGGCCGCGCGGTACGGCGGGGTCGCGACCGGAGTGGTCCTCGTCGGTCTCGCGGGACTGGCCGGCGGACTCGGCGCGCTGCTCTTGGGACGGCTCGGTCGGGGACGGCGGCGGTGAGTTGTCTCGGCGGGAGCGATTCTCTCATGAAAACTCGCGACCGCCGGTAGCCGTCTTTCATACAATTCGGTGCGGCCGGCGCGAGGAGCGCGTGGGAGGTAGCGGTGAGGGAGGGGCGACCGCGGGGAGCCCCGAGCGAACCGCGAGGTCGGCGTTCAGCTATACGCGGCCGCCGGCGTCGCCCGACCGCTATCGCGTCGAGGGCGATCCGGCGTCCGTCTCGTCGTCGTCGCTCCCGGCGGCGTCGCTCTCGTCGCCGTCGAGCGTCACGGAGCCGTTGGCGGCGTTGCGGAGCGCGTCCGAGCGCCCGAACTCCCCGGGCGCGATGGCGAGCGTCCGGATCCCGTAGCCGTTGGCGGTCTCGACGACCGGCTTGAAGTCCGTGTCGCGCGAGGCGATCGCGAGGGTGTCCATTCGGTTCTCGGCCGCGAACCGCGCGGCGTCGACCGCGAGCTTCACGTCCACGTCGCCGCTCGTGATCACGACCTCGAAACCACGGGCCTCCGCGGCCTGAATCAGCCCCGGCGTCGCGTGCTCGTCGAGGTAGAGCCGGGTCGTCACCAGCGGGCCCTCGGCCTCGGCGGCCAGCCGCACGTCGTCGAGGTCCACGTCGAACTCCTCGCGCAACACGTTCGGGCCGTCGACGAACAGCGCCACGCCGTCGGTGTTCGCGTCCGTCGCGCGCTCGCCGGTCGTCCCATCGCTGCGGCCCGCCTCGCCGTCAGCGGTCGTCTCGCCCTCGGGCCCGTCGCCTCGGTCCATGAGCGGGCTTCGCCGCGGCCGGAAATAGGTATGCTGATTCGCGAGCGCTCTCGACGAGCGCCTCCCGCCCGGTCTCGGTGTGTCGTCTGCCCAGTTATCCCCGGCAATTCGTCCGACCGACTTGGCGCTTCAACACCTTATATCCGTATTACGACCTGCCTCACGTCCGTAGTGAATATACGGAGACTTGAAATAGGATGTCCAATAATAGCGAGATAAGATGTCTCAATCAAACGCGTACACCGTTATTTCCGCACAGAACGATCACGATTGTACCACTGTACGTGCCCATCCACGCAACGAGACGTTCCACGTCGTCGACTACGCCGACGAGGACGCCCGCGAGCGCGTCGCCGACCTGCCGGTAGGGTCGGTCGTGAAGATGGAACTCTCCCGCGCCGGGCGTCGGAGCAACGTCTGGCGCGCCGAGTCGGTCAAGACCGCGCAGACCGACGGCGGCGAGTCCCGCTGACGCCGGACCGGCGGCCGCACCGGAACCGCGGCCGCAACGCCGCAGTTTCGAGCCCGAATCGTGACCGATTACGACACTTATATGCCTCGTATGGCGGTACCACGATTCGATGGTGGAAACGCTCCTGGCGGTCGGGGTCGTCGCGTCGGCGTTCGTCGGCTTCAACATCGGCGGCTCCTCGACCGGCATCGCGTGGGGACCTCCCGTCGGGGCCGGCATCCTGAAGAAGACGACCGCCGCGGGACTCATGACGGCGTTCGTCTTCCTCGGCGGCTGGACCGTGGGGCGAAACGTGATGGACACGCTGAGCGGCGGGATCATCACGACGGAGCTCTCGCTCTCGGCGGGTGTCGCCGTGTTGTTCTTCATCGGACTCGGGATCCTCATCGCGAACATCTTCGGGGTCCCCGTGCCGACCTCGATGACGACCGTCGGAGCGATCGCCGGCCTCGGACTGGCGACCGACACGCTCGACTACGCGACGGTCTCGCGGATCATCTCGTGGTGGATCGTGACCCCGATCATCGGGTTCTGGGTCGGCGTCGTGATCGGTCGGTACGTCTACCCGGCGGTGAACCGGCGGGTCCACATCGAGAAGTCCCCCGGCCCGCTGCTGCGACTCGACCGGGAGGGCGGGGTACCGAAGCCGGAACTCGGCCCGAACACGACGGTGACGGAGCTCATCAGCACGGTCGTCGTCCTCCTCATCGGCTGTTACATGTCGTTCAGCGCCGGCGCGAGCAACGTACCGAACGCCGCCGCGCCGCTGGTCAGCGGCGTCGGAGGGCTTCCGGAAAACACCGCTATCGGGATCGCCACGCTCGCGATCGGACTCGGCGGCTTCACGATCGCCCGCCGCACGATGGAGTCGGTCGGCGGCGAACTGAGCGACATCCCCCTGCTCGCGGCCCTCTTCGTGATGACGACGGCCTCGACGATCACGACGGTCCTCTCGTACCTCGGGATCCCGATCAGCCTCGTCATGGGCACGGTGATGACGATCGTCGGCATCGGGTGGGGACGCGCGACGCGGCCGGTCACCGTTCAGGAGGCGGTCACCCGGAACACCGGGGACAACGAGATCGTCCCCGGCGCGATAACCGTCTCGGAGGACGAAGAGGAGCGGTCGGCGCCGATCGGCGAGGCGGAACCGGAGGCGGTGTTGGAGGCCGGCGACCTGTTCAACCCCCGAGCGGTGCTGAAGTACATCTCGATGTGGATCATCGGCCCGTCCGTGTCGACCCTGCTGGCCTACGGGTTCTTCGTCCTCGTTCCGGGCGTCGCCTGACGGCGCGCGAACCGCCCGTTCAGTCCCGCGTGAGCCGCGGGTTCGTCACCGCGCCCTCCGCGGCCGAGGCGAAGTCGCGGCCGTACTTCGCGAGGATGCCGCCCTCGTAGGGCGGTTCGGGCGCGTCCCACGCCTCGCGGCGCTCGTCGAGCTCCTCGTCGGAGAGGTCCACGGTCAGGTCGCGCTCGGGGATGTCGACCGTGACGTGGTCGCCGTCCTCGATGAGCCCGATCGGACCGCCGACGGCGGCCTCGGGCGCGACGTGGCCGATCATCGGACCGCGGGTGCCGCCCGAGAAGCGGCCGTCGGTGAGCAGCGCCACGTCGTCCTCGTGGCCCGCGCCGACGACGGCGGCGGTGACGCCGAGCATCTCGCGCATGCCGGGGCCGCCGCGGGGCCCCTCGTTGCGGATGACGATCACGTCGCCGGACTCGATCGCCCCCGACTGGACGTACTCCATCGCGTCCTCCTCGTTCTCGAACACGCGGGCGGGGCCCTCGTGGTAGAACTCGTCGTCGCCAGTCACCTTCAGCACCGAGCCGTCCGGCGCGAGGTTGCCGTCGAGGATCTTGATGGCGCCCTCCTCCTCCTTCGGGTCCTCGACGGGGTAGAGGAAGTCGGCCTCGATATCGTCGTCGGCCGGGAGTTCGCCGCGCTCCTCCAGGGCCGCGATCTCCTCGGCGAGCGTCCGGCCCGTCACGGTCATCGCGTCGCCGTGGAGCAGGTCGGCCTCAAGTAGGCGGCGGAGCACGACCGGCACGCCGCCGACCTCGTGGAGGTCGTTCATGACGCGGCTCCCGCCGGGCTGGAGGTTCGCGATCTTCGGCGTGCGCCGGGAGATCTCGTCGAAGTCCTCGATAGAGAGGTCGACGTCGGCCTCGCCCGCGAGCGCGAGCAGGTGGAGGACCGCGTTCGTCGAGCCGCCCATCGCGGTCTGGGCCGCGATCGCGTTCTCGAACGACTCGCGCGAGAGGATGTCGGAGGGGCGGCGGTCGTTCTCGATACAGTCCATCGCCAGCTCGCCGGCGCGCTCGGCGACCGCGTAGCGCTCCTCGTCCTCCGCCGGCGGCGAGGCCGATCCGAGCGGCGCCAGCCCGAGCGCCTCCGACAGCGACGCCATCGTGTTCGCGGTGAACATCCCGCCACAGGAGCCCGCGCCGGGGCAGGCGTGCCGCTCTAACTCGTCGAGTTCGTCGGCGTCCATGTCGCCCTGCGCGTACGTGCCGACGCCCTCGAACACCTGGACGATCGTCACGTCGCGGCCGTCGTGTTGCCCGGGCATGATCGAGCCGCCGTAGAGGAAGACGCTGGGGAGGTCCGTCCGGATCGCGGCCATCATCATGCCGGGGAGGTTCTTGTCGCAGCCCGCGACCGTCACGAGGGCGTCCATGCGCTCGCCGAAGGAGACGAGCTCGACGGAGTCGGCGATCACCTCCCGCGAGATCAGGCTCGCCTTCATCCCCTCCGTCCCCATCGAGATGGCGTCGGAGATGGTGATCGTGCCGAACTCGATCGGCATCCCCCCCGCCGCGTCGATGCCGTCGAGCGCGGCGTCCGCCACGTCGTCGAGGTGGACGTTACACGGCGTGATGTCGGCGGCCGGGTTCGGCACGCCGACGATCGGCGACGAGAGGTCCTCGTCGTCGAACCCCATCGCGCGGAACATGGCGCGGTGCGGCGCCTTGTCCGGCCCCTCTGTCACCTCGCGGCTCGGCAGGTCCTCGTCTTTCGTCCCGGCGAATCGGTCCGCGTCCTCCCGGCGACGACGCCGCTCGCCGTCGTCCGATCTCGACTGCTGTTCGCTCATACCCGACCCTGTCGCTCGGGGGTCTTAAACCGCCGCGTCGGGGCGAGGGTTGCTCGGCGGGGATCGCGGTTCCCCCCGCACGGAGTCGGCTTCCGGAAGCGGGGCTCGACACCCGTTATTCGACAGACGGTAACGTATTGAACTCGCCCCTCGTCGTCGGTCGCGTATCAGCATGTCCGTCGCAAGCGCGGCCCGTCGCGTCGACGAGGATGACAGCCAGTTCCCTGCGCACGGGCCGGTTGAGGCATGCCTCGGCTACCTCCTGTTCTACATCCTCGTCGATCGCGTGACACCGCCCGTCTTCGAGGCGTTCGGCAACACGGCCCTCTGTCTGCCGTCCTCGTTCGTCCGGTTCGGGCTCGCGGCCGCGCTGTGGTTCGTGCTCGTGGTGACAGCGGTCGACCAGGCGCGGCGGCTCGCGGCGCTCGGGGTCGGCACGTACGACGACCCCGGACTGCGCGTGCGGTCGCGCGTCGTACCGTCGTCGCCACGAACCACGGGGTATCTGCTCGCGCTGATCGCGGACACCGCCGTCGCCATGGTAACGTTCGACGGAGCCGCTCTGGTCACCGAACGATCGTGACCGGAACCGGCGACCGCCTGGCAACCGTTTCGGCCACGTTCCCCACGAGGAACCGGCGCGTCATGCGGCGGCGGTCCGCCCCGTGAGCGCCGATCACGACCGTGTCGTAGTCGCCCGCCCGATTGATGATGTTCCGGGCCGGGTGGCCGATACCCACGACCGTGTCTATCTCTCGCCCCCGCTCGGCGGCCGCCGCGCGCGCCCGCTCAAAGGCGGGCTCGGCGCGTTCGGCGGCGGCCTCGTCGATGTCGTCCGCAAGGGCGAGGTCCGTCGCTTCGCCGAACATCGAGGAAGGGACACCGACGACGTGTAACACGGTGACGTCGGCCTCCGGAAAGCTGTCGAGCGCGTACGCGAGGGCCTCCACCGAGTGGTCGGAGTCGTCCATCGGGACGAGGATGCGTGAGACCATACCGCAGGTCAGACCGCCTACCCACCTAAGTCTCTTCCTCAGACGACGCCCGGGACGAGCCGATGGGATCCGTGGCGCCGCCCCGTCAACTCCCCGACACGTCGGTCACGGACCTGCTTCCGCCGCGACGGCGTCGGAGTCGAACGACCAGACCGTCGACACCGCGGCCGCGCCGGCCGCGTTGCCCGTCGCCACCAGTTCCCCGAGATCCGAGGCGCCCGGCCCCTCGCGGCGATGACCGCACCGGCGAACGCGTCGCCGGGCTCCGGCGGCTCACACCCGCGCTTTCAGCTCCACTCGGTAGCCGAACGGGTCCCTGACGTACACCGCGCCGGCCTCGCCGGTCGCGCCGAGCGGGGAGTCGAGCCGCTTTTCGACCTCGACGCCGGCGTCGGCCAGCTCCGCTTCGATCTCCTCGACCGACTCCTCGACGACGACCGCGACGTGGTCGTAGTTCGTCCTCGCCGGCCGCTCGAACTCGGCGGTCGGCCACAGGTGGATCACCGCGGTCGCGGAGAGCCGCACGTCGAAGAAGGGCTTCTCTCCGGCCGCGTACAGCGCGTCCTCGATGCCGAAGCCGAGCGCCTCGCCGTAGAACTCGCGGGCCGCGTCGGCACCGCCTTCCGGGATGCGGAGGTTGACGTGGTCGATATTGCGTGCCTTCACGGGGGAGTGTTCGGCGTCCGGGCGCAAAAGTCGTCGGGCCGGGTACTGCCGGTCCGCGTCCGGCCGGAGACGTGGCGGTCGGCGACGGCGGGGCGGTCCTGCGAACTGCGAACGTCCGCGGCACACTTATACACAGTCATGTAAACATCGCGCATGTCAGTCCTCGAACTCCCCGCGGCGACACTGCTCATGGGCGGTATGGGCGGCGCGACGGGGCTCGTTTCGCTCGTCGCCGTCCTCGCGGTCGCGGCGCTGCTCGGGGCGAGCGTCGTCGGCGTCCGGGCGTTGGCTCGTGACGCCGACGGAGAATCGAAGTCGGACGGAGCGGACGAAACTGCGGTCGAACGCCTCCAGCGACGGTACGCGGAGGGCGAACTCACGGAGGCGGAGTTCGAGCGGGCGCTGGAGCGCGAACTGGGGAGCGACGGGACGACCGAAGCCGGGGCGGGGCCGGTCGGCGAACCGGACCCGGCGCGGGAAGCGAAGCGGGCGCGGTAGTGTCGGGGCGCGGTCAGGTGAACGCTTCGAGGATCCCCGCGCCGTCCGTGCTGCGGCCGAGGTCCGGGAGCGTGGCGCGTTCCGGGTGCGGCATCAGCACGGCGACGGTCTCGCGCTCGCCGAGGACCCCGGCGACGTTGTCGGTCGAGCCGTTCGGGTTCGCGGCGTCGGTGACGTTCCCGTCGGCGTCGCAGTACCGGAAGAGGACGCGGTCGTCGCCGACGAGGTCGGCGTGGGCGTCCGCGCTTATCTCGAAGCGCCCCTCGCCGTGGGCGATCGGGACCTCGATCACGTCGCCCTCGTCGTAGGCGGCGGTCCACGGCGTGTCAGCGCGCTCGACGCGCAGGTGGACCGGCTCACACTGGAAGCGCGCGGAGGCGTTTGTGGTGAACGCGCCGGGCGTCAACCCGGACTCCGAGCCGATCTGCGCGCCGTTACAGACCCCGATCACGGGGACGCCCTCGTCGGCCGCCTCGCGGACCTCCGCCATGATCGGATCGCGCGCCGCCATCGCGCCGGCGCGGAGGTAGTCGCCGTAGGAGAACCCGCCGGGGAGGACGATCCCGTCGGGGTCGTCGGGGAGGCCGTCCGCGTGCCAGACGCGCTCGGCGTCGACGCCGAGGTGGTCCAGCGCGCGGACCGCGTCGCGGTCACAGTTGGAGCCGCCGAACTGGACGACGGCGACCGTCACGCCGCCCACCTCGCCTGGGCGGCCGTGACCGTCGGGTCGGCGCGGGTCGCGCCGGTGACGATCGGCGTCGTCTCGACGACGGCGACCGTCATCGCTCCGCGACCGCCACGTCGTAGTCGTGGATCGTGGGGTTCGCGAGCAGCCGCTCGGCCATCTCGTCGGCGCGGTCGGCGGCCTCGTCGGCGTCGGCGGCGTCAAGGTCGACCTCGAACCGGTCGGCCGAGCGGAGGTCCGACAGCTCGAACCCGAGCCGTTCGAGCGCCTGCTGGGTCGTCTCGGCCTCCGGGTCGAGGACGCCCCGCTTCAGCCGGACCGTCACCGTCGCCGTGTATGCTGTCATGGTCGTTGGTGCGGAGTCGTGTGTAAAAACCGTTTTGGAACGCCGTTTATACGCACATTTGTGGATACATGCCGGTCTTTCGTGCGGGAAGCAGAAACGGCGCGGAACGAAAGGGGCAAACCCCTCCGCCTTCTCCACAGGGTGTATGCAGCCGCTCGAACCCGCGGAGGTGATCGTCGCATGACCCGCGAACTGACCGAGATCACGGTCGTCGGAGGAGACAAGACCGGACTCATCGCGCGGGTCACCTCCCTGCTGTTCGAGCGGGGAATCAACATCGAGGACCTCGACCAGGCGGTCCGCGAGGGCGTCTTCCGGATGACGACTCGCGTCGACACCGCCGAGATGGAGACCTCGCGCGGCGAGCTCCGGCGCGCGCTCGCCGAGCTCGGCCGCGAGCTCGACGTCGACATCCAAGTCCGGTTCCCGAGCGACCGCGACGCGCGCCGCGTCGCGCTGCTCGTCACGAAGGAGACGCACGCCCCCGAGGCTCTGTTAGAGGCGGAGGAGCGCGGCGAACTCGCGGACGACGGCGAGGCTGAGATCCCGGTGGTCATCGGCAACCGCGGCGACCTGCGGTCGCTCGCGGAGCGCTACGACAAGCCGTTCTACGACGTGGGCGACGGCAACGGCAACACCGACGAGGGCCGGCTCCTCGACCTGCTCGCCGAGTACGACGTGGACCTCATCGCGCTGGCGCGCTACATGCGCATCCTCTCGCCGGAGGTCGTCTTCCGGTACGAGGGCCGGATTATCAACGTCCACCCCTCGCTGCTCCCGGCGTTCCCCGGTGCCGAGGCGTACCGACAGGCGAAGGACGCGGGCGTCCGAATCGCTGGCGTCACCGCCCACTACGTCACGACGGACCTCGATCAGGGCCCGGTGATCGCCCAGCGCGCCTTCGACGTGCCGCCGGGGGCCGAGGTCGACGAGATCAAGCGGCGCGGGCAGCCACTCGAGGCCGAGGTCCTGCTCGACGCTGTCCGGCTCCACCTCGCGGACGCCATCGCGGTTCACCGCGGCACCGTCCACGTCCGCGAAGACGTCGATGTCGACGCCCAACTCGGGCTGAGCGACGCCGCGGTGAACGCGAACCCGGACGAGCCGGTCGACGGCGAACCGCTCGGCCGATCGCCGCCGTCACCGTCTGACGACTGAGCGACCGCGACCGAGCCGGACCGGCGGGTCGGCCCGATCGGCGCCGTCCGAACGGTCCGCAGGGCAGTTTTAACTAAGCGCGTGCGCAACTGAGTCCAATGCCCGAGTGTCGCGCGCTGACGGCGTTTCTCGCGGACACCGCCGGGGTCGTCCGCAGCGACGAGCGCATGATTCTGCTTTTCCTGCTGCTGCTGTCGATCGCGGCGCTGGCCGTGTTCCTCCACTACACGACGCTCGTGCTCGAGGGGCTCCCGGAGCCGATTCCGACCGAGCCGATCGGCCCATAGTTCGTCCCCTGACAAGGATAGACCGGGCCGGACTCCTCCGTCGATCGAGGGCGTCAGTCGAGGCGGACCAGCAGGTCCCGGTTCGCGGCCTCGTAGCGGAGCCGCCCGTCCTTGAGCGCCGCTCGCCGCCGCTCCGCCCAGTCGCTCGCGTCGTATCCGGTCTCTCCGACCGCCTCTTCGACCGTATCGAGCAGGTGCGCGAGGACCGTCCGCTCGCCGGACTCGTAGGGGGGCTCGATCCGCCACGGAGACGGCCCCTCCGCGATCACGGTCGCCTCCCGAGCCAAGGCCGCCGCGCCGTCCGGGCCCCCGGCCCTGAACTCCCGCATGTGTCGGTGGTAGCGGTCGAGGACGGCGTCGTCGTCGGGGTCCGCTGGCGCGAAGCGCGTCTCGCCGTCGTAGGTTATCGGCGCGTACGCGACGGGGGCCACGTCCGCGAGGGCGGCGACCGCGGGCGCCGCGTCGACCACGTCGAAGAACGCGCAGCCGACGACGGCGTCGAACCGGTCTCCCGCGGCCACCGCCTTGCTCACAGCGTCGAAGGCGTCGGCGACGCGGTACTCGACGGCCACGTCGCCCACCGCCTCCCCGACCCGGGCCTCGCCCGCGGCGAGCGCGGCCTCGTGGGCGTCGACCGCCACCCACCGGCCCCCCTCGATCACGCCCCAGTCGACGAGGCGCTCGACCATCGTCGCCGTCCCGGCGCCGACTTCGAGTATCTCCGGCTCCGGCGGGAGTTCGGCGGCGAACCGATCGAGGACCTCGCGGTTCAGAGAGCGGTCGTCGAGCGCCCGCTTCGCGTCGAGGTACGTCGCGTGGTCGGTCACGCGGCGTCACCCCGCGGCCTCTCGCTACCGGTCGCCGCCAGGAAGTCGACGACGCGGTCGAGCGTCTCGGGCCACCCCGGGCGCGCCTCGTAGTCGCGGCGCGCGGCGATCCCCATCTCCGCCAGCCGGTCGCGGTCGTCGAGGTCCCGGAGCGCCCGGGACACGGCGCGGGGGTCGCCAGGCGGAACGAGGACCCCGGAGTCGCCGTCGCGGACGAACTCGCTCGCCCCGCCCGCGGTCGTCGCCAGCGGAACGCAGCCGAACCCCATCGCTTCCAGGTACACCATTCCGAACGGCTCGTACTGCGAGGGCACCGCGAGGACGTGGCTCTCGCGCAGCCGCGCCGCGACGGTCGCGTCGTCGAGTCGGCCGGCGAACCGGACCCGGTCGCCGATCCCGGCCTCGGCGGTCATGCCCTCCACGCGCTCGACGTGCTCGGGCGCGATCGTCCGATCGCCGACGACGGTCAGCCGCCAGTCGACCGCGGCGCGGTCGAGCCTGGCGACTCCCTCGACGAGCGTATCGAGCCCCTTCCGCGGGACGACGTTGCCGAGGAACGTCACCTCCAGCGGGCCGGATCGCGCTCGCTCGCGGATCTCCGAGGCGGAGACCACCGGTTCGAAGCGGTCGCCGGCCGGCGGCGCGACCACGCTGCGCGCCGGCCCGCCGAGCCCGGCCGCGTCCCGGCGGGTCGTCTCGGCGTTGTACACCGCGGCGTCGACCCCGCGGAGGAATCGGCGCTCGATCGCCGCGACCCCGCGCCGACCGAGTCCGGCGCGGACCCGCTCACCGGCTCCCGTCCCGCTCGATCGCACCCCTTCAGCCGCCCGCGCACGCCACGCGATCATGTGGACGAGCGCGACCGACGGCGCGTCGAGCCGTCGGTTGGCGCACAGCACGGAGGGGTGCGCCAGCCCGTCCTCAACGACGACGTCGAACTCCGAGAGCCGGTCGGCGAGCCGGCGGGCGCGGAGGTTCGGCGCGAGTCGCTCCCGGTACGAGCCCCGCGGGAGCGAGACGACCTCGACCGCGTGCCCGCGCTCGCGGAGCCGGTCGCGGAGCCGCCGGTCGTAGTAGAACCCGCCGGACTCGGACTCGATGTCGCCGGCGAGGACGAGCGTGACGCGCATCGGACGGTCACCGCAGGTCGCCGGTGAACGAGACGCTCGCCACGTCGTCCTCGCGGACGGTCACCGTCAGCTCCGTCGCGGCCGGGGCGTCGACGGTCGCGAGCGCGTCGAACAGCGCCCGGGCCAGACGCTCGGCGCTCGGGTTGCCCTCTAGGTGGTCGTTGAGCGTCTCGTCGCGGTAGCGCTCCGCGGCGTCGCTCAGGGCGTCGAGCGCGAGGTCGATATCGAGCAGGTAGCCGTACTCGCCCAGTTCCGGGCCGCGGAACGTCGCCTCCGCGGTGAACACGTGAGAGTGAAGCGCCGCCTCGTCGGCTGGCGGGTTGGGGACGGTGAGGTAGTGCTGTGCGACGAACGACTCGGTGACGGTCAGTTCGTACATGGGTAAGTGAAGAGGAGTTGGAGGGTCGGCTCGGTCTCGTCGGCGAGCCGGCGGTACGCGCTCGCCGCCCGGCCGACCGGGACGCGGTCGGTGACGAGGCGGTCCGTCACGTCGAGGTCGTCGTCGAGTCGGCGGAGCTCGCGCCAGGCGGTCTCGCGGCGGCGGTCGCGGTCCCAGCGCCCGCGGAGCTCCGGCGCGATGGTGGTGACCTGACTGCTGCGGACGGTGACGCGCCCGCGGTGGAAGTGGTCGCCGAAGCCGAGGTCGGCGCGCTTGGTCCCGTACCACGATCCGACGAGGACCCGGCCGTCGAACCGCGTCGTCTCGACGGCCGTTTCGAGCGTCTCGGGCCGGCCCGACACCTCGACCGCGAGGTCGACGCCGCCCGTGTGCTCGCGCACGGCGTCGACGACGCCCCCCCGCCCGCCGTATCGGCTCGGGTCGACGACGGCGTCGGCGCCGAACTCGGCCGCGAGCGACCGGCGGCGGTCCTTCGGCTCGACCGCGACGACGGTCTCGGCGCCGCTCCGCGCGAGCAGCGCTGTCGTGAGCAGCCCCACGACGCCCTCGCCGAACACCGCGACGCGCTCGCCGATCCGGGGAGCGGCGTCGAGCGTCAGCGTGACCGCGGTCTCGGCGTTCGCGAACAGCGTCGCCGTCTCCGGGTCGATCCCGTCGGGGACCGGACGCAGGGCGTCCGGGGCGACGGCGAACCGGGTCTCGTGGGGGTTGAACGCGAAGACGGTGCGACCGCGCCACGCGGGGTCGACCGCGTCGCCGACAGCGGTCACGCTCCCGACGACCGCGTAGCCGTAACGGAGCGGGTACGAGAGGTCGCCGTCGAGCGCGGGCAGCTCCTCGTCCGCGACCGTCTCCGGGTCGAGTTCGCCGCGGTACGCGAGCAGCTCCGATCCGGCGCTCACCGCGGAGACGGTGGCGTCGACGACCACTTCGTTGGGACCGGGGACGGGCGCCTCCGTCGGGACGACCTCGACGCGCTCCGGACCGACGAACTCTACGGCCCGTCCGGCGTCGCCGTCGCTCACGCGGACTCACCCGTCCGCGGTCGACGACTGAGACGATGTGGCATTGGCGATCACACGGACCGATCCGTCATAAACCCACGGCGGCGACGGTCGGCGCCCCCTCGTCGGCCGTCGATTCGGGGGCGGGAGTAGACATAAGCCGACCGAGTCCGTGGGTCGCACATTCATGACACGCACCGACACCGGCGTCGACGTCGAATCGTTGACCCCCCTCCACTGGATCGGAATCCTCGCCGCGACCGTGTCCGGGATCGTCCACGTCGCGCTCGGCTTCCTGGTCGGGGGGGCGTTGGGGATCTCGTTCTTCTTCGCGACTCTGGGCTTCGGCGCGGGCGTGACGGCGATCGTCTCGGGGTACCGCCGCCGGCTGGTGTACGCGCTCGGAATCCCGTTCACCGCCGGACAGATCGTCCTGTGGTACGTCATCAACTTCGTCTTCGGGACGTACTCGTTCCCGGCCGACGTCGGCGTCTACGGCGC
This sequence comes from Halorubrum sp. GN12_10-3_MGM, assembly GCF_005435235.1. Taxonomy (NCBI): domain Archaea; kingdom Methanobacteriati; phylum Methanobacteriota; class Halobacteria; order Halobacteriales; family Haloferacaceae; genus Halorubrum; species Halorubrum sp. GN12_10-3_MGM. Next base: position 10,574 of record NZ_SGUB01000022.1, on the reverse strand, counting down.
CGTCGACAAGGTCGCGCAGGTCGCGCTGATCGCCGTCCTCGCGGTCCTGTTGTCCCGAGAGTCCTGAGGCTCTCCGCGCGCAGACGGCGGGAGCGTTTCGGTCACTCGCGGTTCGCGGTCGGCGGGTCGTCGCGGCCGAGCCGTCCCGTCGCGGCCGCCCAATCGCGAGCGAAACTCGCCAGCAGCGCCGCGAGCGCGACGCCCGCGAACGCGGCGAGCGGGGAGGCCGCCCGAGCGCCCCCGACGCCCGGCACGAGCGCGACCGCGACGGCGGCGAACTGCGCGGTGCCGACGAACGGGCGGACCCGGCTCGGCGGGAGCTCGTACACCGGCGCGCCGGTCCGCCGCCGCCACCACAATGACCCTGCGTAGGCGTACCAGACGCCGCCGGCGAGGAGGTACCACGCCGGGAGCGCCCCGAGCGCGACGGCGACCGCGGCCCCGACGAGGACGGCCAGCGCGTCGGTCGCGCCGTCGAGGCGAGCGCCGAGGATCGTCTCCCGTGTCCGGCGGGCGACCGCCCCGTCGACCGCGTCGAGGCTGACCGCGCCCGCGAACAGCGCGGCGGGGATCCACGGGTGCGGCGGGGCGGCCGCCAGCGCGCCGGCGAGGACCGACGCGAGCCAGCCGCGGAACAGCGTGATCGCGTTCGCCGGGCCGAGCCGCGGGCGCGGCCCGTCGACGCCGGGTCGGTGGTTCGCACCGAGGTGGGTCCACGCGTACGCCGCCAGGTACGCGCCCGGTCCGGCCGCGGCGAGGACCCACGCGGTCCCGAACGTGCGCCACAGCGCGGCGAGCCCGAGCGCGCCGAGCGTCACCGCGCCGGCGAACCGGAGCCGGAGCCGGGAGCGCGGCGACGCCGTCGACGGCGCGGGCTCCGCCATCTCAGTCGCCCTCCCGGTCCCCGGGCGGTTCGGCGTCGCGGTCGGCGCTCCGCGGCCCGTCGCCGATTTCCTCCATGACGCGGGCGTGGAACTCCCGCAGGACCGCGGACTCGTCGTCAGCGATGACCGTGTCGGAGTCGACGAGCGTCGCCAGCCCGAACGCGAGCGGGCTCGGCGAGTCGACGACGCGGTGTTCGACCGCGAGGTTGCCGCCCGCGATCCGGCCGACGGCCTCACGGATCCCCCCCACGTCGAGGCGGTCCTCCAGCAGTTCGCGGTACGTCTCCTCCAACACGGCGAACTCCTCCAGATCGGCCGCGAACGACAGCAACATTTCGGCGGAGACCTGCTGTTCGGCCGCCGACTTCTCGTACCCCTTGTACCGCTTCAGGATGAGCAGCGCGCGCCCGGCGTTGATCCGGAAGTAGCGCTGGAGCAGGTCGGTCCCCTGAACGGCCTCGCGGAGGTCCTCCCGGACCGTCTCCGGGTCGAGGTCGGCGAGGATACCCGCCACGTCGACCTTGCGGTTGAGCGGGAGCGCGAGGCTGAACCCGCGATCCGCGACCGCGACCGCGACGTTGGCGTCGGTCCGGTTCGCCACCGCCGCCGCGACGAGCCGCGAGAGGCCGTCGTTGAACCGGCGCCCGCACGTCGAGTGGACGTAGAAGCGGCGCTTGTACTCGCTCCGGTCGAGCTCCTCCTCGACGACGAGGCGGTCGGGCGTCGAGACGGCCTCGGCGCCGGCGTACCGGACCTGCTCGTCGTACATCCGGGCGAGCGCGCGGACGGCGTTCCCGTCGAGGGGGAACTCGCGGAGCCACGCTCGGACCGCGGCGGGGCCGGCGCTCGGGTCATCGCCGGCCAGCCGGTCGAGGAGTTCGGCCTGGAACGCCAACACCTCGCGGGCGAGGTCCGCCGAGAGGGGAAGTCGCTCGGCGAACCACGAGGGGACGGTCGGGCGCTCGCTCGTCCGGTCGGCGTACACCTTCGAGCCGCGGCGGTAGCGGAACGCGAACCGCTCGCCGCCAAGCGCGAACACGTCGCCGGACTCCAGCGTGTCGAGATACGACTCGTCGAGCGTGCCGACCCACTCGTCGTCGCGCGTGAACACGTCGCAGGTGAACGAGTCGGGGATCGTCCCTACGTTCGTCATGTAGATGACCCGCGCGAGCCGCCCGCGCTTCCCGACGAGCGTCTCGCCGACCGGGTACTCGGGGTAGTGGTGCTCGCCGTCGGGCGGGTCGTTGCCGTCGCGCCACACCTTCGGGTAGACGTTCTTCTCCTCCAGTCCGTCGTAGTCGCCGGTGAGGTACCGGAACAGCCGATCGTACGCCTCGTCGTCGAAGCCGCGGTACGGGTGCGCGCGGCGCAGCACCTCCCGGACCTCGCGGTCGGGGCGGATCCGGTTGATGGCCATCCCGTACACGTGCTGGGCGGCAACGTCGTAGGCGCCCTCGGGCGGGAACACCCGGTCCACGAACCCCTCCTCAGCGCGCGCGAGCAGCGTCGCGCACTCGATCAGCTCGTCCCGGTCGAGGGCGAACACCCGTCCCTCGACGGTCTCGCCCGGGCTGTGGCCCGCCCGGCCGACGCGCTGGAGCAGCGCCGCGACCGACTTCGGCGAGCCGACCTGAACCACGAGGTCGAGGTGCGGCATGTCGATGCCGAGCTCGAGGCTCGTCGAGGTGGTGACCACGTCGAGATCGCCCGACTTCAGCCCCTCCTCGACCCGCGTTCGCTGCGTCTCGCCGAGGCTCCCGTGGTGGACGCCCGAGTCCGACTCGTCGTAGTCGAACCGCTGGCGGAGCTCCTGAAGGGTTCGCTCGGCGCCAGACCGTGAGTTCGTGAACACGAGCGTGTTCTTGTGGGCCTCGACGAGGTCGTGAAGCGACTCGTAGAAGCGGTCGGTCACCGCCGACCGCGGCGTGTGGATGAGGTCGGCCGCCGGCGTCCGGAGTTCGAGGTCGAACTCGCGGGCGAACCGCGCGTCGACCACCTCGCAGGGGCGCGTCTCGAACCCCTCGAACTCGCCGACAGCGCCCGCGGCGCGCTCGCGCCCCACGAGGAACGAGGCGATCCCGTCGAGCGGCTCGACCGTCGCCGAGCAGCCGATCCGGGTGATGTCGCCGGGCGCGTGCGGCGCCGGGCCGCCGGCCGATTCCCCTGCGTCCGAACCCTCGTTGCGCGCCAGTTCCGTCAGTCGCTCCAGCGACACCGCGAGGTGGGTACCGCGCTTGTTCGCCGCCAGCGAGTGGATCTCGTCGACGATCACGTACTCGACGGTCCGGAGCTTCTCCTTGAACTTCGGCGAGTTGAGCAGGATCGCCAGCGTCTCCGGCGTGGTGTTGAGGACGTGCGGCGTCTCCGAGAGCATCGCCTGTCGGTCCGCCTTCGAGGTGTCGCCGTGGCGGATCGCCTGCCTGACGCCGGGGTCGTAGGCGCCGTCCGAGGCCGCCCCGTCGTCGCCGTCGCGGGTCGCGCTCTCCGCCTCCGCGGCGGCGACCGCCTCGCCGATCCCCGCCAGCGGGGTTTCGAGGTTGCGCTCGATGTCGTTCGCGAGCGACTTCAGCGGCGAGACGTAGAGGCAGTAGACGGAGTTCTCGAGTTCGCCGTCGCGGTCGCGGGCGAAGAGGTCGTCGAGGACCGCGAGGAAGGAGGCGAGCGTCTTCCCGCTGCCGGTCGGGGCGGCGACGAGGCAGTTCCGGCCGTCGTCGACGTGGGGGATCGCCTCGCGCTGCGGCGGCGTGAAGAAGCCGCCGTTCTCGCCGACGTACCCGCCGAAGCGTTCGACCCACCAGCGGCGGACCGGCGGCGAGAGCCGGGCGAGCACGTCGGCGTCCGCGATCGGGACCGACTCCGGGTCGAAGTCGGGGTCGGCGATCGCGCCGCGCTCGACCGCGTCGCGGAGGAGCGCCCGCGCGGCGGCCTCGTCGCCGCGGTCCGTGGTTTCGCTCACGGCGATCACGAGGGCTCCGGACGGGAAATCGGTTGCGTCGAACCGCGTCGCCCGCCCGGCGGCGAGACGGCCCGCCCGGCCGGTCCGGCGGGCGTTCCCGCAACCGACCCGTTTATCCGACGGCCTTCCGTGGCGCAACACGCATGAGCGGCACCTCGCCGGAGCCCGACAGACGGATCGACCGGAACCTGTTCGTCACCGTCTCCGGCCCGCCGGGCTGCGGGGCGACGACGCTCGTCGAGGGGATCGCCGACGCGCTCGACTGCGGCTACGTCTCCGGGGGCGAGCTGTTCCGCGAAATCGCGGCCGAGCGGGACATGAGCCTCTCGCAGCTCATCGCCGAGACCGGCGAGTCCGAGGAGATCGACCGGGCGCTCGACCAGCGGCTCCGTCGCATCGCCGAGAAGTGGGGAACCGCGAACAAGGCGTTCGTGCTGGAGTCGCGGCTGGCGGGCTGGCTCGCCGGCAACCGCGCCGACATCCGGATCTGGCTCGACGCGCCCGACGAGGTCCGCGCGGACCGCACGGCCGACCGTGAGGAGATGACCTCGGAGATGCAGGTCCGAGAGGTAATCGAGGAGCAGCGGTACAAGTCCTACTACGGGATCGATCTGTCCGACCGCTCTATCTACGACCTCGCGATCAACACGGGGCGGTGGGACGCCGAGGCGACGCTCGACGTCGCGCTCACCGGGATCGAGCGCTACGACGTCGACGCCGACGAGGGCGCGTTCGACACGCCCGACTTCGAGATCTGAGCCGGCCGGTCGGCCGGGCTGCCGTCGCGGTCAGAACTGGAAGACCGCGCTGAACTGGTTCACGTGCCAGGGGCCTGGGTAGACGCCCCACACCTGGTCGTCGTAGTGGAACGCGCCGACGAAGTGGATCTCGTCCTCCTCTCGCAGGTCGTTCGCGATCTCGCTGAGTCGGTCCGCGCTCTGCCCGTAGTCGTCGGCCTCGCCGACGAACGGGTATCCCGGCTCGTTGAACCCGGGGATCCCGGTCAGGTCGCCGCCCTCGTTGAAGACGCGAATCCCGCCGTCGCCGTTCTCGTCGACCGTGAAGTCGTTCTCCGAGTCGCCGTCGCCGCCGAACTTCTGGCCGAGGTTGTGGAAGCCGACCAGCCCGTTCCCGGCGGGCGTCACGAACGGGTCGCTCGGGCCGAGGTCGCCGTCGTCCGCGAGCGCGGCGAACTTGACGACCCAGATCGTGTACTGACCGTTCGGCAGCGCGTTCTCGACGTTGATGTTGACGCGCGTTCCGGTCGCGCCGCCGTTCCCATTGCCGTTCCCGCCGTTCCCGTTGTCCGGCTTCACGCCGCCGACGGTCGCCGTTCCGCCGACCGCGCCGTATTCGCCCCACGTCACCGGGACCCACGAGCCGTCGTACCCTTCCTCGCGGTCGTATCCCGCCGGCGGTCGGACGACCTGATGCTTCCCGTCGTTCAGCGAGCGACCGAGCGTCGAGTCGTACTCCTCGCTTCCCTCGATGATCTCGTCGAGCGGGATCGAGACCGGCGCCGGATCGAACAGTTCAACGTCCGGGTCGAACGGCGGGACCTCCCCGGCTGCGTTCGTGATGAAGTTCGGGTTCGGTAAGACGTTGATCTCCGCGCTGGCACCGTTGCCGCCCCCGCCGTTTCCGTTCCCGCCGTTTCCGTTACCCTTCCTCTGCTTCGCGCTCGCGGTCGTGCTCGACAACCCGGCGAACCCGGCAACTCCGAGGAAGCCGAGCGCCCCCCGACGCGACATCGCAGTCATCGGTCCGTCCGTCTCCGCTCCCGTTCGCTTCTCACCGTTCATATCGAATCACCAACGACAGTTGTAACGGCCCGGGCGCGGCGGTATTAGAGCTGACTCGGTCGTGTATCTATAATGAACGATAACAAAGAATTCTTATACGCGATACGCCGGTCGCGCGCGCTGACGCCGGGGTGCCGTTACCGAGAGACTCCCTCGACGCGCCGGAGCTCGCTCCGCACGTCGCTCGGCGTCGCGTACGGCCCGCCGCTCACCCGGTGGTCCGGCAGCAGGACCGGGATCGGGTTGTCGGCGAGCGCTCCCGTCACGACCTCCAGGTCGTCCGGGTCGTCGGGGTCGAACCCGCCGAGCCGCGCGAGTCGGCTCACGGAGACCTCCTCGCCGTACGGGACGCTCCGGAGCGCCTCCAGCGCCTCGCGCCGGTCCGTCGGGACCGTGAGGCCGAGCGCGACCTCGGCGAACTCGTCGCGCTCGCCGCCGAGGTACGCGTCGATCCTGTCTAACAGGTCGTGGTCGCCGTCGGCGTCGCCGGGGTGCTCGGCGGGGAACGACACCGAGATGACGCGACCGCCGGCGAACCCGATCTGGACGGTCCGACCGATCTCGTCGAACTGCCGGGCGAAGACGCCGGACGTACCGGACAGGCTCATACCCTTCGTTGGAAGGGTGAATCACTTAAGTCATCGGCACGGGAACGTGTTCGGCTTCTCTGTGAGAAGCTACGGCGTCCCGGCCGCCCCCGCAAGCCTTATGAACAGATACGTACATTAGTGTATAGTAATGGACGATCCAGACGAGCTGGCGCCGGCGGTCAGGTCGATCCTGTCCGGCGCCCGGGAGCGGGCGAGCGCGGCCCGGGGAGCCGACGGGGACATCTCGGTCTCGCCGCGCGACCTCTCGGCCGCGTTCGAACGGGCCGACGCCGAGGACCGCGTCCCGCTTATCGCCGAGGTGAAGCCCACGAGCCCGACGACCGAGGGAAGCCGCGAGGACGACCCCGTCGCGCTCGCGGAGGGGATGGTCGCCGGCGGGGCGGCCGCGCTGAGCGTGCTCACCGAGCCGGGGCACTTCGGCGGGAGCGTCGACACCCTCGAACGCGTGCGCGACGCGGTAGACGTACCGGTCCTCCGGAAGGACTTCGTCGTCGAGGAGGCGCAGCTCGACGCCGTCGAGAGCGACGTGGTCCTGCTCATCGCCCGCTTCGTCGGCGACGACCTCCCGACACTGCTCGAGGCCGCCCGAGACCGGGGATTCCAGGTCCTCGTCGAGGTCCACGACCGGGAGGAGCTGGAGCGCGCGCTCGACGCGGGCGCGACGACGATCGGCGTGAACAACCGCGACCTCGCGGAGCTAGTCGTCGACCTCGGAACCTTCGAGTCCGTGGCGCCCCACGTCCCGGACGAGGTCACGCTGATCGCCGAGAGCGGCATCGGATCGCCCGCCGACGTCCGCCGGATGCGGGCCGCGGGCGCCGACGCGCTGCTCGTCGGGAGCGCGATCATGGACGGCGACGTGGCGGCGAACACCCGCGAACTGGTGCGGACGGAGGCCGGCGGCGACGAGGCGACCGCGGACGGCGATGACGCGGCGGCCGCGGACGACGACGCGACGGAGACAACGGAGACACCCACATGAGCGAGACCGACACGCGGACGACGGAAGCAACGGACGGCGCGGTGCCCTCGCGGCGACCGGGCCGCGAGCGCGGGCGCGACGACGGGAAGTTCGGCCGGTACGGCGGCCAGTACGTCCCGGAGGCGCTGATGCCCGCCATCGAGGAGCTGGCCGACGCGTACGAGCGCTACGTCCTGAACAACGAGGACGGGTTCATGGACGAGTTCCGCGAGCGGCTCGCGGCGTTCGGCGGGCGGCCGACGCCGCTCCAGCGCGCCGACCGGCTCTCGGAGCGCTACGACACGGAGGTGTTCCTCAAGCGCGAGGACCTCCTCCACGGCGGCGCCCACAAGCTGAACAACGCGCTCGGGCAGGTCCTCTTGGCGAAGTACATGGGCAAAGAGCGCATCATCGCGGAGACGGGCGCCGGCCAGCACGGCACCGCGACGGCCATGGCGGCCGCGCACCTGGACATGCCCTGTACGATCTACATGGGCGAGCGCGACATCAACCGCCAGCGCCCCAACGTGTTCCGGATGAAGCTCAACGGGTCGGAGGTCAAGCCCGTCACCACCGGGCGCGGCACCCTCAAGGAGGCCATCTCCGAGACGATGCGCGACTGGGCGGAGACCGTCGAGGACACCCACTACGTGATCGGGTCGATCGTCGGCCCGCACCCGTTCCCGGTCATGGTCCGCGACTTCCAGGCGGTCATCTCCGAGGAGGCGCGCGAGCAAGCGATCGAAAAGACGGGCGGGCTCCCGACCGACGTGGTCGCCTGCGCGGGCGGCGGGTCGAACACGATGGGCACGTTCGCCGACTTCGTCGACGACGAGTCCGTCGCCCTCCACGCGGTCGAGGCGGGCGGCTCCACCCTCGAAGTCGACGAGGAGGAGGGCGTCGCGCCGAACTCCGCGTCGCTGTACGCGGGCGACGAGGGCGTCCTCCACGGGGCGCGGACGAAGCTGCTCCAGGACTCGGACGGGCAGATCATGGAGAGCCACTCCGTCTCCTCCGGGCTCGACTACGCCGGCGTCGGTCCGGAGCTCGCGTACCTCGTCGACGAGGGCCGCGTCGACCCGGTCGCGGTCGACGACGACGCCGCCTTGGAGGGGTTCCACCGGCTCTCGAACACGGAGGGGATCATCCCGGCGCTGGAGACGGCGCACGCGTTCGGCTACCTCGAGGAGCACCACGAGGACCTCGGCGAGCGCGTGATCGTGAACGTCTCGGGGCGCGGCGACAAGGACCTCGACGCCGCCATCGAGGAGACCGACCAGCGGGACGTGCCGAACGCGCCGGACATGTCGATGTTCACGGAGGGAATCTGAATGGGGGAGCCCGCCAACTCCTCGGCGATCGCCGCGGCGTTCGCGGACGGCCCGGCCTACGTCCCGTACCTCGTCGTCGGCGATCCGGACTACGAGTCGTCGAAGGCGTACGTCGAGGCGCTCGACCGCGGCGGCGCGGACGTGATCGAGCTCGGCCTCCCCTTCTCCGAGCCGATCGCGGAGGGGTCGACGATACAGGAGGCGCTCGTCCGCTCGCTCGACGCGGGGATGACGCCGGAGCGGTTCTTCGCGTTCGCGGAGGACCTCGACGTGGACGCCGCGTTAGTCTGTATGACGTACTACAATCTCATTTACCAGTACGGTGAGGGCGAGGGACCGCGGCCCTTCGTCGAGCGCGCCGCCGCGGCCGGGATTCAGGGCCTCGTCGTCCCCGACCTGCCGGCCGAGGAGGCGGACCCGTTGCGCGAGGCCTGCGACGAGTTCGGGCTCGACCTCGTCTTCATCGTCGCGCCGACGACGCGCGCGGACCGCCTCGACCGGCTCATGGAGCGCGTCTCGGGCTACGTGTACGTCCAGGCCCGGCTCGGGACGACCGGCGCCCGAGACGACGTCTCAGACCAGACCACGGCGAGCCTCGACCGGCTCCGCGAGTACGACGTGCCGAAGGCGGTCGGGTTCGGCATCTCGTCCGGCGAGCACGCCGAGCGGATCGTCGCTGGCGGCGCCGACGGGATCATCGTCGGCTCCGCGCTGGTCGACATCGTCGCCGAGGGCGTCGCGGAGGACCTCCCGACCGCGGCGGTCGCCGACCGGCTGGAGGCGCTCTCCCGCGAACTGACCGAGGGCGCGGAGCGCGGCCGCCGCTCGCGGGCCGAGGCGACAGAGTCGGTCTGATCCCGGCGCCTCGGAGCCAATACGTCCCCGAACGAAACCCACTTACCTACGATTGCCACACTCTCACACAACGACCCACCCCACTATGACAGCAGGACTCTCGGCACGACTCGACCGCATCTCCACGAACGACCGCTACCTGATCGTCCCGATGGACCACGGGATCACGATGGGCGCCGTCGAGGGGCTCGTCGACATCGAGTCGACGATCGACGGCGTCACCAGCGGCGGGGCGGACGCGGTGCTCACCCAGCGCGGGATCGCGGAGCGCGTCCACCCGAACAAGAACGACGCGGGGTACATCGTCCACCTCAACGGCTCGACGACGATCGGCCCCGACGAGAGCGACAAGCGCGTCACCGGCACGGCGGCGGACGCGGTCCGGGCCGGCGCCGACGCCGTCTCCTTCCACATCAACGTCGGCTCGGAGTACGAGCCGAACCAGATCGAGGACCTCGCGGAGCTGACCGCCGACGCGGAGCGGCTGGGGCTCCCCGTCCTCGCGATGGCGTACGCCCGGGGCCCGGGCGTCGACGAGTCCGACCCGGAGGCCCTCGGACACGCCGTCAGGCTCGCCGAGGAGCTCGGCGCCGACGTGGTGAAGACCGGGTATTCGGGCGACGGCGACTCGTTCGCCCGCGTGACGGAGTCGACGCGGCTCCCCGTCGTCATCGCCGGCGGCTCGAAGGGCACCGACCGGGAGACGGTCGAGATGGTACGCGGCGCGATGGACGGCGCCGCCGCCGGGGTGTCGATGGGGCGGTCGATCTTCCAGCACGACGACCCGGAGGGGATCGCGAGAGCGGTGTCGGCGGTCGTCCACGACGACGCCGGCGTCGACGAGGCGCTGCGGGCGGGCGGGTTCGTCGAGGCCTGAGGGCGGGCCGAGCGCCCGCGGTCGACCGTGCGAGATCCGGTCGGACTCCCTGTTCCTTTCGCAGTTTTCAAGCCGCCGCGCCGTGAGGTTCCGACAATGACACGCACGGTCTGGGTCAAAGCCGACGGCACCGTCGGCGACTGGGAGGCGCGCAAGCGACGGGTCACCGCCGCCATCGAGGCCGGCGCGGACTGGGTGCTCGTCGACGAGGGGGACGTCGGCCGGGTCCGGGAGCTGGGCGACGTGAACGTGGCCGCCTTCCGATCGGACGCGGACGTGATCGACGACGCCGAGAGC
>NZ_SGUB01000021.1:0-58705 GCF_005435235.1 Halorubrum sp. GN12_10-3_MGM | reverse complement strand
CCCCCAAGTCCGTTGACGCTTGCCGGCGTCCCCGTGGCAAAAACAACACTGGGACGCCGTACACGGTTGAGGATAGGGGTAACGGCCAGTTGGCATGGCCAGCAGTCCACCAGTCCGACACTGTGGGGCTACCCGTGCCCGAAAGGGCTGGTAGTCCACTGACTGGACTGTAAACCTGAAACTCCCACCGCTCGGGATTCCTCCGCGTTTACGCGGAGGAGGATGTCAATTCCGTCTCGACTCCATCGGGCTGGCTGTTACATACGCAAGCGCGTTCTATCGGCTGACTCGTGATTTAGATCGTCTGTATCTCGCACGTAGCTTCTATCAGCTCTGAAGTATTTCAACAGAGCCAGTTTATACCAATCGAGGGTGGAAATGGAAAATATGTCGGTGGCCTCGATCCCGTTGCCGCCGAGGGGCGGAGGCCGCATTCGTTCCGCGGCTCGTGCTGGCGTCCGTCGGCTCCTCCGTCAGCCGAGGAAGTCGATCCCGGTGATCTCGAACCGCGCGCCGCCGCTCTCTGCCTCAGTCGCGACGACGTCCCAACCGTGCGCGTTGACGATGGTCCGGACGACCGAGAGGCCGTAGCCGTGCCCGCCGTCGCGCGTGGTGAAACCGTGGTCGAAGACCTCCTCCTCGCAGCCGTCAGCGATCCCGGGGCCGTCGTCCTCGACGAAGAGGCCCGTGTCGAGGGGCCCGACCCGGACCGCTGCGTCGTCGCCGCCGTGGTCCGTCGCGTTTTGGAAGAGGTTCTCGAACAGCTCGCGGAGCCGGTCGGGGTCGCTGCTCACCGACGGGACGGGCTCGTAGGTGAGCGCCGCTCCCGACTTCCCACCGAGGCTCCGCCAGGCGGCCTCGACGACCTCGCCGACGTCAGTCGGCTCCGGGTCGCTGACGACGTTTCCCTGTCGCGCGACGCGGAGCAGGTCGTCGACGAGCCGTGCCATCCGGTCGGTCGTCTCGCCGATCCGTTCGAGGTGTTCCTCGTCACCGGCCTCCTCGTACAGCGTCAGGCTCCCCTCGATGACGTTCAGCGGGTTCCGAAGGTCGTGCGCGAGAATATCGGTGAACTCCTTGAGGCGGTCGTTCTGCCGCTCTAACATCCGCTCGTACTCCTTCGCAGTCGTCGTGTCCCGGCTGATCGCCGCGTACCCGCGGAACTCGCCGTTCCGCAGCGGCGACAGCGTCAGGGTGCCCCAGAAGACGGAGCCGTCCGCGCGCCGGTGCCAGTGTTCGAACTCTACCGATTCCTCTCTCGGCTCCGCGAAGAAGTCCCCGGGAAGTGAGTCGGAGTCCGCCTCGCCCTCGTCGTCGGCGAACAGCATCCGGACGTGTCGGTCAAGGACCGCCGTCGCGTCGTGTCCGTAGAGCGCCGTCGCCGGCGCCGGCCACGCGACGATGTTCCCGTCGGCGTTCAACATGAAGATTGCGTGCGTGGAGACGCCTTCGAGGAGGCGACGGGCCACGGGGTCTCCCGACTCAGAGGCGTTCGTCGGAGGATCAAGGGCGTTCGTCGCGGGGTCGGGATCGTCTGTCACACGAGGGGATTACGCTCCGGTTACCAGTCTCTTCGGACTGGCTTACCAAGGTATTTATACCAGAACCAATCGGCGAGGCCGCGGGCGTCAGTCTGCCAGTTCGACCACCAGGACTTCCATGTCGGAACCCGTGCCCTCGGTCCGATACTCCCACGTTCCGCGGGGATCGACGCCGTTCTCGAGGGCGTCGCAGAGCACCCGACCGAGGGCGACCTCGAACTCCTCTGTACTCGATATGTCGTCTTCGGATGAGTCGCCAGTTGTCATGATGAAACGTACACTCGACTGCGATACGATGCTGTCGCGAAACTCACCGCCGCGCAAACAGAGACCGCAGTCGTCTGTTTCTACGATTATCGATAGGTCTCCTAAACGGATAATACTACCGAAACACATGGTACACCAAGGTGAATCGCGCTCCAGTAGAAGGTTTCTACCGAGTTTTTAACGCGTTTGCGACAGAACAGTGCTGTATCTGATGAGCGTTATCGTTGAGTTGACTATTCCATCTGTCGAATTCGAATTGGGACGGATCCTCCGGATCGAAGAGCCGACGCAGCTCACGCTGGAAACGATGGTGCCGCTGGGCGGGAAACCCACGCCGTTCGTTCGGATCCAGAACGAAGTCCGCGAGACGTTCGAGCGCTCCGTCCGTGAACACCCCTCGGTCAACGACATCCAGCTCGTCGACACCCACGAGGACGAGACGCTGTACGCGCTGAACTGGGACCCCTCGGAAGCCTCGCTGCTCCGCCGGATCCTCGACTTGGACGCGGTCCTGCTGGGTGCGACCGGAACCGCCGACACGTGGGGGCTCGAACTCAGGTTCCCGAGCCACGAGGCGCTCTCGTCGTTTCAAGAGTTCTACCTCGACGAGGACATCGACGTCTCGATCGAGCGCATCTACAACCCCACGAAGCCGGACGCCGGTCCGTGGTACGGGATGACGCCTCCGCAGCGCGAGACCCTCGCGGCCGCCGTCGAGGCCGGCTACTACTCGCTCCCGCGGCAGATCTCCACCCAGGGGCTCGCGGACTCGTTCGGCATCTCCGATCAGGCCGTCACCGAACGCCTCCGGCGCGGTATCTCCACGCTGGTACTGAACACGCTGCTGGTCGACGAACCGGACGAGTAGCCGCGGTTCTGGCGGTGAAGCTCTGTTGAAGTTCTATTCTTCAGATACGTTTTGTCCGAAACAGCCGGTCACTGAAAACTGCGAATTAGACGGGTCTCTGACACGTGAGAGACAAGTGACGGTACGGACAAGACGGTAGTTGAGAAAATCATCGAAGGAATCGCCGATGCGAAAGATGTGAAGCCGGAGAACCCTCACATTATGCTCGAAAATCACTATCGGTTTCCGTCGGGAGAAGAACAGTACGGAGCGGAACACCGCCGAGGACGGGACGGTCCTCGGGGTTGACCTCGGTATCCAAAACCTCGCTGTCACCAGCACCGCCTTCTTTTTCACCGGGCGGGAGTTGACTCACGACTTCCGCGAGTTCGAGAAAGTACGCGCCGGACTCCAACAGACCTGGACGCGAAGCGCCCATCGGGCGCTCGAACAGTCGAGTGGCCGGGAATTTCGCTACGTGCGTGACGTACTTCACCGAGCGTCGAACGCTATCGTGGACGAAGCCCTCCGATATGAGTCCGACGTGATAGCCTTCGAGAACCTAACCCACATCCGCGATCGCACAGGTGCGTTGTGGGGTCACAAGCGGGCGTTCCGAGCGCTGTACGAGAAAGTGGCGTATAAATCCGAAGCGAAAGGTATCTCAGTGAAGCAAGTCGGGTCACCGTACACGTCACAGCGGTGCGCCGAGTGTGGCTTCACAGCTGAGGAGAATCGCGCGACCCGCACCGATTTCCGGTGCGTGAAGTGCGAGTCGGAAGCGAACGCGGACTACAACGCGGCGAAGAACACCTGGATGCGGTATGTCCGTCGGGGCCAACAGTCGTCTCGCTGGACGGGCAATAGTCAGCATGCCCTAAAGTCTGGAACAGTGACGCCGAGTGGCGGATTCACCGCCTACCTGGATGGGTTCGAGGCCGAGTTCATGGACAAGCCCCACTCTCCACGAGCGAACCCCTCAGAGTGAGCGAAGTAGGGTGGGGTAGTTGACACACCTTATCGGCAAAGGCGAGACCCTCGACGGGTCGATGCTGTTCTCCGACGCCCTCGACATGGAGTTCGACAAGGTCGAGATCCCCAAGCAGGACGACTGCCCGGTCTGTGGCGATGACTCGGCCATCGAGTCCGTCCACGACGTGGGGTACAGGCATCCTGCGCGATTGACGCTGGTGGCGACGCCGAACCGGAGATCGAAGCGATCGAGTAAGAGGCTTCCCTCCGACCCGGTTTGGGGCGACGCGAACCGGGGAGTTTCCGAGACGCGGATGGTTCGTAGCGCCGGTCTCGCCGTTTCCCGTTGAGAGACCGCGTGCCGAGTGCTGTGAGAATACTCGCCGTCTGCGGGGTTCGTTCAGCGCTCGCTTCGGATCGAGACGGTCTCCTGTTCGAACGCCTCTTCGTTGTCGCGCCACCGCCACGAGCCGACGAAGGGGTAGCCGTCAAGTGCGCAAATGACATACGAGTGGTCCGGCCACGTGGCCTGTGCGGCGTCCGTCTCGCTCGGGTGCGCCGGTCCGGTCGGGTGCGAGTGGTAGAACCCGACCACGTCAAGACCCGCCTCCTCAACGGTCTCAATCAGCTCAAGCTGCTCTTCGGGGTCGATCAGGTAGCGGATCTCTGGTGTTTCCGCGACGTTCTCAGCAGCGTACGTCCCTGTGACGACGCTCTTGTCACCGTCAGTGCCGTGTTCGCCAGCGAGCACGCCACAGATCTCTGCCTCGCCGCCTTTGTACGCCCGATACATGATGTCATCGTACGCTGCCCGCGTGAGTTTGATCATACCCTGAGATAGCCTGATGTCCGGATAAGTCCGTTCCGACCGGCAAGAGGGGAGGCGAGTCAGGAGAACCGGCGGTCATTGAGGACATGACGTACGCAAAAATAGGGGTGCTGTTCGCGGAGTTGACGCCGTCTCCGAGTCAGCGTTGTGTCGGGTGAGCGCGCCGAACCGTTTAGAACGTGATAATCTCGTAGTCGTCGCCGACGAGCGATTCGGGTTCGAGCCAGCAGTCACGAATACACTGAAGCGCCGGGAGACAGATCGGATCGAACTCGCCGGCACCGTCGTCCCTGTTCATACCGCGAGCTGGTGGCTGGCCTCGTCGTAGGCGAGTGCGGCTTGGATCACGGTGAGATTCTGCTGACTGTGCGCGTACAGAGGCGTTATAACAAGATACTGTCTAATCACAGTCGGATGGCTATACTGGACGACCTCTCGGGGTTCGAGTTCGAGGACCTGATAGAAGATGTCTTCCGCAACCTCGGCTACGAGAACGTCCGCCAAGCTGAGAAGACAGCTGACGAGGGCCGAGATGTCCTGATGGAGGAAGTCATCGACGGAACACGGAGAGCAATCGTCGTCGAGTGTAA
Organism: Halorubrum sp. GN12_10-3_MGM; assembly: GCF_005435235.1. Classification (NCBI taxonomy): domain Archaea; kingdom Methanobacteriati; phylum Methanobacteriota; class Halobacteria; order Halobacteriales; family Haloferacaceae; genus Halorubrum; species Halorubrum sp. GN12_10-3_MGM. Next base: position 53,659 of record NZ_SGUB01000021.1, on the reverse strand, counting down.
GCACACGGGGACGGTCGGGCGGCCAGTCGTCCAGAAGCTCCACTCGGCGATCGCGACGTTCGACTTTGACGGCCCCAAACGCGGAATGGTCGTCACGACTGGCCGGTTCACGGACCCTGCTCAGGAGTACACAAACCGACTCCAACAGAACGACGACCCCCACCCAATCGAGTTGCTCGACGGCGAGGCTCTCCGGGAGATCGCCGACGAGATCGGGCTTGATCTCTATAACGGTCGCATTGAGATTCTCTGTGACGAGACGCTACGTCCCCACGATCCGGCAACAGATGTCGACACCCCCGTCAAGGAGAGGTTCCGTGACATCGAGAACATCGAGGCCGCCGACCTTCCGGAGCCACATTCGACGGTGACGTTCCGCCCGGTGGTTGCGGTCACCGCGGACACGAACGCTGTCTTCGAGACATCGGTAGGCGTCATCCACCGGATCAACGATCGCACACAGTTCGTCGTCCACGCTGACCGTGGACATCCGAAGGTGGCCGACGACGACGTCGCGACGCTAGTCATCGAGAACTTCCACGCGGCGGTCCCCCTCGATATTGGACAGTTAACCGAGGTATTCGACGACGTCGAGGAGCGCCGATTTGGGCAGACCCAAACAGAGTACAAGGAGTGGGCTGTTGACCGGCTTCAGGACTATCACACGACGACGGTGACCTATACCGGCGACAACAACGTCACCTACAACAAGACGTGTAAGCCGAATCTCTCGGATATCTCTGTGCAATCGATCGAGCCGGTGTATCTCCCTGAGGTTCGGCAGACGACCGAGCTACAAGAGTATTCGTATCCGTACGAATACTATGCTGCTGGCCCTTCACGGGTCACCTTGGAGGACGGGATTCATCGGTGCGTCCACTGCGAGACGAGCGGTATCGACGAGACCTACACCTACTGTCCGAACTGCGGGGCGATCGCCTGCCGCAGCCACATCAAGACCGAACGGGTGGAAGGTGAGCCGGTCTGTACGGGCTGTGCGGTGACCGAACGGTTCGCGTTGAAGCCGAAGTACTTCTACGGCGAACAGAATCTCGAGACGTTCCGCGAGGAATACGCCGAGATGCCACTTCACGAGAAGGCGATGGAGAACCCGTTACTGGCGGGCGGCAGCGTGGTCGCGGCGCTGCTGCTCATCATTGGACTGCTCGTTATATAGATCAAGGAGAATACCTGCGGCTTCAGCCGCAGGATGAATCCGACAACTCGGAGTCAATCTACACTACAATAGCCACACTGAGATTTGGTAATCCGCATCTTAAAGCGACAGGCAATCCCACGTATAGATAGGAATCAGACTGGGAACAGAGCGACTCCCGTTAGTCCTACGATGGCGGCCTGTCCGCCCCAAGCAATGAGACAGTAATCGGAACCAGTTGGGTGAACGGTCGGTTCTTATAATGAACCGACGCAGTGCCCGACTGCTGTACGCACCACAGAAAGTAACTCCAAGTCCAGCGAAGTCTGCCGGACTCCCCGAGGCAAAAACAACTCCGGGAGTCCGAACACGATAGAGGATAGGAGTACCGGGGGCTTGGCACTCCCAGCAGTCCCACCCGTCACAGTCCGTGAACCCCACACGGATTCTCACCGTGTCGGAGTTCGGTGGAACTGTAAACCTGAAATCTCCAACGCTCAGGATTCCTCCGCGTTTACGCGGAGGAGGATGTCAACGGCGGGGTCATCTGAACGGGCTTGCTGATCACCTAGACTGGTGGTATTTATATCACCCTAGAAGCCCTGATGGGCGCTAACCCAGCGTTGAGGTCTGTTTGTCTACATCTACTTCGCAGTCGACGCCGTCGCTAGGCGCATCGGGTCACTCGAGAGTTGGCGCGGTCCGACGGATATTTCGCTGTTGGCGGCGACCTCCTCGTGAATGAGTCGCTACGGGACGGCCGGCCGATTCTTGCTTCTGTGTGCCGTCTGGGGCACCGCGTTCATGGCGACGGACGTCGGCCTGGCTGATCTCCCTGCGGTGCCGTTTGCGGCCGTGCGTTTCGACATCGCTGCCGCACTGTTGTTCGTCGCTGTGGTTGCCTCCGATGCGGATATCCGTCCCCATACTCGGGACGACTACGTCTACGTGTTCGTCGGTGGCGCGCTCACAATCGGTGCGCACCACGCATTCCTCTTCGCGGGCCAGCGGTACGTCACGGGCGGTGTCGCGGCCGTTCTGTTGGGTCTCGTCCCCGTGGTGACACCTGCGCTCACGCGGCTCGTCTCTACTGAGGAAGAGTTTACCGCTGCCACCGGACTCGGCGTCGTGCTTGGATTCGTTGGCGTCGTCGTCATCGCTGATCCCGACCCCGCGAATCTCGCGGACAGCGTCTTCGGAGTGTCGCTCGTGCTTGCGTCCGCACTTGCGTTCGCCGTCGCCGCGGTCGTCACGCACAGCAGGTCGCCGTCGATGCCGTTCCTCTCGACGCAGGCGTGGATGATGGCTATTGGCGCCGTCGTGCTCCACGCCGCTGTGATCGCAGTCCCCGGTCAATCGTTCGCGGCCGCCACGTGGACCCCGTCCGCACTCGCCGCACTTGCGTACCTTTCTGCCGTTGCTGGCGTCGGCGGCTTCTTGCTTTATTTCACGTTACTCGACGACCTCGGACCCATCGAGATGAGCTTCATTGAGTACGTCATCCCCGTGTTCGCAGCGCTGGCCGGCTGGCTCGTGCTTGGGCAGGAAGTGACGCCGGCGACCGTCGCCGGGTTCGGGTTCATCGTGGCAGGGTTCGTCGCCGCGAAGTGGCGGACATTGCGTGGAACATAGTGGTGCGTGATTGGTGACTTCGGGAGACCTTCCGAACACTTCGCTGGGGTCCCAGTGGTTGGCAAGTGCGGTACACGATCAAAGGATCATCTCACGAGCCGATTTTGAGTGGATCGCCTCCCTCCCAAGCGAGGATAAGATCTTACTTATTGGTAGAATTTGTGTCAATTCGTAATTCGGCGAAGTTACTACCTAATTTGCGGGTTGGTTCGCAACTCATACATACAAGGTTCAAGATCATAATTTCACGCCCCATACGAATGTCAGAACGCCCTCCATCCGATGATTCAGACGAACAACCCTTCGATACCGATCTGGCCGACTGGCCATCAGATGACTCGGATCAAGACCAGTCGGCGCCACCGTGGATTCCGCTTGGCATTGTTGGGATTCTTGCTGTTGCCGTCGGCTGGTTCTTCCGGCCGTGGCTCCATGGCCTCATCTACACGGTGTATACGACGCCGCTACTGCTGCTTGGCATCATTGCTGGTAGTATCGCGGCGTGGGTTACCGTACGTGCGGGCGACCGCGTTGAGACCGTCATCAACACGCTCTCCAGCAGCGACCACACGATTACCCCACTTCGTGTCGGTGTAGTCGTCGTCGTGATCGCTGCGTTCGCGCTGATGCCCGTCGCTAACGCAGTCGCTGGCGTCACATTAAGCGACCAAACAATGAGCCAGACGGCTACTGTTGAGCAACTCGACGATGTTGACGCCGACAATCCCCGAATTGTCACGCGAGCGGTCGCCGAACGGTACGCATCGAACACACTCAACCGGCCGCAGTACCGCGTCGGGGAGACCGATATCAGCGTGGTGAATGGGACTCCCTACTGGGCTGCTCCGCTCGCTCCGGATGGCCTATTTAACACGATCACAAAGCGTCAAGCCGGAACTGTCCTTGTCGATATGACAACTCAGCAGGCGAATGTACGGTCCGTAGACGGCGAGCTCGAAACTGGCGTCGGAACGATCTTTTATCGGAACTACCGCTGGAAGCTCCTCAAATCGCAGGCGTATCTCGTGGACTACGGTGATCCGAAGATGGTCATCCACAATGAGACTCAATACATCACCGTCCCATACACTGAGCCCACATTCCACTTGACGCCGTTACCACACTCGACACCACATTGGGGAGGCGTCGCCGTCATTGATCCAAGCGGTTCGATCGACATGCTCTCTCCCTCTGAGGCTGCGGCTAGCCCAATCCTTGACACTCAGCAACTGTATCCAGAGAAACTGGCGCTTCAATCGGTCGCGGCAACGAAGTACCGAAATGGAATCCTCAACACCTATACGAGCCACGAAGATGAAATCGAGATCGCGCCGCTTCCCGGAGACGGAAACGACCAGCCGTTCTTCATTCTCTCTGAGTCGGGGCCGCAGTACGTTGTTGCTGTCGAACCGTACGGCGACGCACAGGGTCTCCAAGAGTTGTGGACAATCGACGGCCAAACCGGAACCTTCGAACGCTACATCCCAACTGACTCGCTGTTCGGCCCACAGCGAGCAGCAGATCTCGTGCGGCAATCAGCGCCACAGACAGACTGGGACCGCTTTTCGCCAGCCGAACCCATTCTCACAGTCATCGACGATCGAGAGTATTGGCAAGTGCGCGTCGTCCCCGAAGATAACAGCGGGATCGCGTACGTCGCGTTTGTAGACGCACGGTCCGGGAACGTCGATTCGTTCGAAGAGACTGACGCGATCTCGCAGTTCCTCGCTGGCGAGACACCGGTCGAGAATCCTACCGAAACAGACCCAGTGACGCCTACGGAGACGCCGACGGTTATCGTCCAACGAGTTGCCGAGAACGGTACTGTAATTGAGACCATGAGAGTGTACGACGACGAATCGCTCGAAATACGGACACCCACGAACACCTCCGTTGGTACAGAGAACGCGACCGCTCAAGCCCTCGGCAGTTAGGGAAATGGCTCGGTAATGTGGGCGCTATTGACTTCGGCATGCTGTCCACCTGACGAAGGCACCCCTAAAAGCCGCTACCCAACTTGTCCGATGTTATTCGATCCAAACGGTTTTGCGATTGACAAACTCCTTGATCCCAGCCTCGGAGAGTTCCCGGCCATAGCCTGAGTCCTTGACACCGCCAAACGGAACCCGTGGGTCGGACTTCACCAACTGATTCACGTACACGCAGCCCGCGTCGATACGGCTTGCCACACGTTCACCGCGGTCGCGGTCCTGCGTCCAAACGCTGGCTCCGAGTCCAAACGGTGTGTCATTAGCCTTGGTGATCGCCGACTCCTCGTCGTCAACCTCGTAAACCGTAGCTACTGGGCCGAATGTCTCCTCCGTGTCGACGGGACACCCTTCCGGGGGATCAGTCAAGATGGTCGGCGGGTAGAAGGCTCCTTCTCTGTCGAGAGGCTCACCGCCAGTCACGAGCGTCGCTCCAGCCTCGACGCTTGCGGTGACCTGTTCATGAAGAGTTTCCATAAGATCTTCTCGGGCCTGTGGCCCGATATCGGTCTCCTCGTTTGCGGGATCTCCCACAACGAGCGAATCCATTTCGTCGGTCAGTGAGCCAAGGAATTCATCGTATACGTCCGTGTGGACGATGAACCGTTTCGCGGCAATACACGATTGACCACCGTTTAGATTCCGCGCCCAAGCGCCTGTCTCAGCCGCAGCCGATAGGTCCGCATCGTCGAGGACAACGAATGGGTCGCTCCCTCCAAGTTCGAGGACGGTCTTTTTGAGTTGGTCACCGGCGTTCGCGGCTACCGCACGTCCAGCTGGACCACTTCCTGTCAGCGTTGCGGCCCGAACCCGACTGTCCGTCAGGAGATTATCTACGAGATCCGATGGAATCAGCAGCGACTGGAAGACGTCATCAGGATACCCGGCCTTCTGGAACACTTCCTCGATTGCGAGCGCGCACCCAGGTACATTCGACGCGTGCTTGAGAATCCCCACGTTTCCAGCGGTGAGGTACGGTGCGGCAAAGCGGAACACCTGCCAGAGTGGGAAATTCCACGGCATCACCGCTAAGACAGTTCCGAGCGGTTCGTGTTCGGTTTTCACTTCCGACCCCGGAGGACTCGGATGGTGGTCGGCTTCGAGATACGCACTTGCGTGTTCCGCGTAATGCTCACAGACCCACGCGCACTTTTCAACCTCGCCAACCGCCTGTGAGATCGGCTTACCCATCTCCCGCGTCATCGTCTCGGCGTACTCCTGTTTGTTCTCTCTGAGCACCTCTGCCGCGTTCGCCAGAAGTTGCTCTCGCTCCCGAAGCGGGCGGGTCTGCCAGTCTTTGAATGCTTGTTCTGACCGGTCTAAGGCCGCTTCAACGTCGTCTTCATCGTGATCGTCGTATGTCTCAACACGAGCCCCCGTTGCTGGATTCACTACATCCATGCGATCTGGGAACGCAACACAGGTACATTAACATTGGTCACGTTTGATAGCTGCTCAGGTAACCGGCCCGGCACTCAGAACTGACGATCTAATTCTGTACTGGGGTGTTTAGCGGAACACAGAACCGAGATAAAGGGATGGTGTGTCATGGACCTACACATTTATGTAGTGAGCGACACTCACGGACGATTGTTAACAATGGAAACCGAAATTGGGGATGACGAAAACAAGGAAAAGCAGACTGGGGAGACACCGACGAGTTCAGCAAGTCAATCGCCGATTGGGCGGCGACGGTTCCTACAGGCGACCGGTGCGGGGACGGCGGTCGCACTCGCCGGCTGTTCAGGCGGTGGTGGCGACAGTGGGCCCGTAACGCTCGGTGCCGCATACATCCTCTCAGGGTTCGCCTCGTTGTACGGCGAAGAGGCAGAACGGGGAATTGAGTTTGCGCAGTCGCGGATCAATGACAACGGCGGTATCGACGGGCGGGAGGTCGATGTGATTGTCCGTGACACCGAAGCAAGCGGAGACACGGCAATCCAGCAGATCCGTAGTCTTGTCCAAGAGGACAACGTCGACGGACTGTTTGGGCTCGACTCGAGTGGCGTTGCGCAGGCAGTTGCGCCACAAATCTCCCAACTTCAGGTCCCGTTCATGATCACGCACGCGGCAACCCCGTTCGTCACCTCGCCGCAGGGTGAACATGAAGACTCCGTTGGGAACGAGTACGTGTTCCGCGATTCCAACAGTCTCGCACAAGACGTGTACGGCGCAGCGCGTGTTGCCGAGGAACTCGATGCCACCGAATGGGCCACTATTGGGCCAGACTACGCCTTCGGGTACGAGACGTGGGATTACTTCCAGGCCTATTGTGACGGACTCGGTGTCGAGGCTGAGTTCACGGCCGAGCAGTTCCCGGCGCTGGCGACGAGTGACTACACGCCATTTATTAGCTCCATCCTCGACGCCGACCCTGACGCGGTACTCACCCCACTGTGGGGGGCTGACCTCACAACGTTCATCGGGCAGGCTGAGGACGCCGGCTGGTTCGACCAGATCGACCACACGCTGTTCAGTGTCGGGATGGGGACGGACTACCCCAGCGACGGCAGCCCCCTCCCGGAGGGAGAGTACGCATCCACCCGGTATGATCCGTTCGTCCCTGACTCAGAGACGAACAACTCGTTCCGTGAGGCGTACTACGAGGAGTACGGCACGCTCCCAACGTACAATGCCGAGGGAGCATACCGCGCGCTCTATCTGTACAAAGACGCGATCGAATCAGCCGGTAGCACAGAGGCCAGCGCGCTCGTCGACGAATTCACCGGCATGGAGCACTCGGGCCCAGTCGGTGAGTACCAGTTCAGCGAGACAAACCAAGCGACGGTCGCGTCAGTCTGGGGCACCGTCACATATGACGATGAGTGGGAAAGTAACGTCCTCGACCCGGTGAACCGATACGAGGCGGGTCCCGACGTGCTGTCGGAAGCACTCGGCGACTCTGACCTGCCGACGGGTATCTAACCCTCTTGCCGTTTTTATGAGTCTCACATCACTCGTTCCACTGATCGGTATCTCTGACGTTGTCATCGGGCTCAGCCTCGGGAGTCGCCTCTTTTTAATTGCGGTTGGGCTGAGTCTCATCTTCGGCGTACTCGGTGTGCTCAACTTCGCACACGGCGGGTTCTACATGCTCGGTGCGTACGTCACCCTAGCGGTGGTCTCGAACGTCATTGACAACTTCTGGATCGCCGCTGTGGTGGGCGCTTTAGCCGTTGGTATCGTTGGTGCCGTGATCGAATTCTCTGCGATCCGGCGGCTGTATGACCGTGTCGACTCTGACCTTGACCAGCTGATAGTCACGTTTGGTTTCGTACTCGTCATTCACGAGACAGTCCGGTTCATCTGGGGGTCGGGATCGTACTCGATCGATCCGCCAGACGTGTTCAACTTCTCTGTGACGTTCGGCGGGAGTACGTTCAACGCGTACCGGCTGGTCGTCATTGGCTTGGCTGTCGCGGTGCTCATCGGACTGTGGCTGTTCATCACGCGGACGTACTTTGGATCGCTGGTCCGAGGGACCTCCTCAGATCGTGAGATGGCAGCCATGCTCGGTGTCGACGTGCCGCGGCTCTACACTGGGGTCTTCTTCCTCGGTAGCGTGCTGGCTGGCCTTGGTGGAGCGCTCTCCGCACCGCTCCAGTCGACCAGCCCAGCCCTCGGTGATCAGGTGATCATTGACGCGTTTATCGTCGTGGTCATCGGCGGCCTCGGCTCAATGAGCGGCGCGTTCGTCGGTGCGATGCTCATCGGCATGATGCAGAGTCTCGGCCCGCAGTTTATCAGTGCCGGCAGCATCGCGATTCCATTCCTTGCGATGGTGATCGTGTTGCTGATCCGTCCTGAGGGACTCTTCGGGGGGATCGGCGAATGAGCGCGACCGACACCAGCAGTCGGGTTAGCCGGTTTAGATCCGCTGTCGCCGAGGGCTGGACCCGTGAGCGGTTTGGCGTCCTTGGAGCCCTCGCATTAATCTTGATCACCTTTGCGCCGCCGTTCCAAGTCTACCTGTTCACCGACTTCCTCGTAGTTTCGCTGTTCGCGCTCGGGTTCAACCTGTTGTACGGGTACACCGGTCTGCTGTCGTTTGGCCACGGCCTGTTCTACGCGGGTGGCGCGTACGGGATCGCAATTGTATTGCGAGACCTAGGACCGATGATCGCTGATATTGTCGGTACCGGAATTTCGCCGCTCGTCACGTTCATGATTGGTGGCGTTGTCGGCCTCGTACTCGTTATCATCGTCGCTGTGCCTGTCGGATGGCTCAGTGTCAGGTTACAGGAGATCTACTTTGCTCTGATCACCCTTGCGTTTGGGATGTTGGGCTACTCGCTCATCATCCAAGATCCGGCGGGACTGACAAACGGTACTGACGGGGTCATTGTTCTCCTCGGGACTGTAGACCTCGGCGGTACAAGCCTTCGGATTGGTGGCAGGCGGATCTACTACGTAATCTCGACCATTACCGTGGTCGCGGCAACGTACGGAGTATGGCGCATCGTCAACTCACCGTTTGGGACCATCTGTAAGGCGATCCGAGAGAGTCCTGACCGGGCGGCCGCGCTCGGGATCGATGCGAGCCACCACCGCTGGATGACGTTCATAATTTCGGCAGCAGTCGTCGGAATTGCAGGTGTCCTTCGCGCGGGGCTCGCCAGCGTTGCCTCTCCAGGACTGACCCACTGGTCGACGAGCGCAATCGCCGTTATCGCTACCGTCATCGGCGGTGCGACCTACTTTTACGGCCCGTTCGTGGGCGCATTTATCTTCCTGTACATCCGGTGGGCGATTAGTCGCTTCCCGGCTCTGGAGGCCTACTGGGAGCTGTTCTTCGGCGCGTTGCTCATCGCAGTTGTGCTGTTCTTCAAGCAGGGTGCTGTTGGTGGCCTCTTGCTGCTCCGCGATCGAGTGCTCGGCAATAACGACGACAGTGACCCTGGTGGACGAGAGAATACCGTTGACCCCGGTGAACAGGCCTCGGCTGCGTCAGATCACGAGGACGAACCGGGCAACGATAACATGGCGACTGACAGAGGTGATGACACGTGACAACCGTCCTCAAGACAGACGATCTCCGCAAACAGTTCGGAGAACTGACCGCCGTCGATAACGTCTCTATCGAGATCGACGACGACAAAATTACCAGTATCATCGGACCAAATGGAGCTGGAAAGACGACATTCTATAATCTCCTTACTGGTGTGCTCCAGCCAACGGGCGGATCTATCTGGCTTCGAAGCGGCGATCAAAACGAACTTACTGACGTTACCGATGCGGAGCCGCACGAAGTTGCGCAGGCAGGACTCTCGCGGTCGTACCAGATAACGAATATTTTTGAAGGGCTCACTGTCCGCGAAAATGTCCGTGTGGCTCGGATCAGCCACGAAGGGACCCGACTTGACTTCCGCTCGCGGGCAACTGGTGATGAGTCCGTTGAGGCCGACATCGAGGAGATACTGGAGCTCACTGGGCTCACAGACATCGCAGATACACCCTGCGACACGTTGAGTCACGGCGAAAAACGGACCGTCGAGATCGCCTTGGCGCTCGCTATCGAGCCGAACGTCTTCCTGATGGACGAGCCCACCGCAGGCATGAATCCGACTGAAGTCACGGAGATTGTCTCGTTGATCCGGGAACTCGATGCGGACCTCGACGCAACATTCGTGGTAACTGAACATAACATGGATGTCGTCACTGACATCTCTGATCGAATTGTCGTGCTTGCCGAGGGAGCGATCCTCGCAGACGGGACACCACAAGATGTGCTGGCGGATGAACGGGTAACCGAAGCATACCTCGGAAGTGATAGCGTATGACGATACTCACAGTCGACAAAATCGACACGTACTACGGGAACAGCCACGTCCTTCACGGGGTTTCGCTAGAGATCGACGAAGGCGAGGTAGTGACACTACTCGGACGCAACGGCGCAGGGAAAACGACCACCATGCGCTCGATCATTGGTGCGTCTCCCCCACGGTCCGGCTCTGTTACGTATCGTGGCGAGGAGATTACGGGACTCTCATCTGATGCGATTAATGGACTGGGAATCTCGCTCGTGCCGGAAGATCGCCGGGTGTTCCCCACTTTGACCGTCCAAGAGAACCTTCGCTTGGCACATAACCTAGCAAGCGATCCGCGGCCGGTTGAAGAGATGTATGAGTTGTTCCCTGCGCTTGACAATCTCCGTGATAGCAACGGACGGAACCTCAGTGGCGGCGAACAGCAGATGGTCTCGGTCGCTCGCGCGCTTGTCCAGTCACCAGATGTATTGCTGCTTGATGAACCGACGGAGGGGCTCGCGCCGGTGATCGTTGACGATCTTAAAGAAATCGTCCAGACTGTTGTTGAACAGAACGTGACCGTCCTATTGACTGAGCAGAACGTCGACTTCGCGTTCGAACTTGCCGAACGGGGATATATCATGGATACTGGAGAGATTGTTTTCGATGGGACGGTCGATGAGATTCGGGACCGAGAGGACCTGCTTGAGACGTACCTCTCTGTGGGGACTGCCGATGCCTGAGGAGCTTACACTCCGTCCGTTCTTCTGGCGGGCCACTCGGCTCTTCCCCGAGACTGAGGTCGTCTCACGCACCCACGATGGGATCGATCGCTACACCTACGCCGACTTTGGCGATCGTGTCCGGCGGCTTGCGGCCGCGCTGGCCGATCTCGGTGTCACGTCCGGCGATCGAGTCGGGACGCTTGGATGGAATACCCACCGACATCTCGAGGCGTATTATGCGGTTCCGCTCTCTGGCGCGCAGCTCCATACGGTAAATCTCCTGTTACAGGACGACAACGTCGAGTACATCGTCAACGATGCCGCCGACGACGTACTGATTGTTGACCGTGATGCCGTGGCGATCCTCGATCGCCTGTGGGACCGTATCGAGGGGGTACGCGAGGTCGTCGTCATGGATGACACGGTGCCGAAGACCGAGGCAGACTTGCCGCTGTCGGCCTTCGAAGACTTGATCGCGGACACAGATCCCATAGCGTCGTGGCCACCGCTCTCGGAAGACGATCCAGCCGGGATGTGTTACACCTCTGGGACGACAGGGAAGCCGAAGGGTGTTGAGTACACCCACAAGATGCTCTACGCCCATGCTATGATGGTGATGACGCCCGCTGCGCTCAACGTCGCTGAGGACGACGTTGTGATGCCGGTCGTCCCCATGTTCCACGTGAACTCTTGGGAGTTCCCATATGCTGTGACGATGGCCGGCGCAAAGCAGGTCTACCCAGGGCCGTCTCCAGATCCCGCTGACCTCGTCAATCTGATTGAGTCTGAGGAGGTGACGCTCACTGCGGGGGTCCCGACAGTCTGGATCGATGTCCTTGATCACCTAGATGAGCACGGCGGTGACCTATCCTCGCTTGAGCGTATCATCGTTGGCGGCAGTGCTGCCCCACGGGAGGTGATGCGACGCTACGAAGACGAATATGAGGTGACGATCGAACACGCGTGGGGGATGACCGAAACGATGAGTATCGGCTCAGTTTCCCGGCCGACATCCGGGACTGCCACCGACGGCCGCGAAGCGGCTCTCGACAAACGAGCGAAGCAGGGGTTACTCTCACCCGGCCTCAAGATGCAAGTTGTCGGGGATGACGGCGAGTCAGTCGCATGGGACGGCGAGGCGTTCGGTGAGCTGCTTGTTCGCGGTCCAACTGTTGTTGGGGAGTACTACAACCGACCGGAGGCCAACGAGACGGACTTCGTCGAAGCAGATGACGGCGGGAGCCGATGGCTCCGCACTGGGGACATCGCCACCGTCGACGAAGACGGCTACATCGAAGTTGTTGACCGGGCAAAGGATGTCATCAAGTCCGGCGGTGAATGGATCTCCAGCATCGAACTGGAGAACGCCTTGATGGCACACAGTGACATTGCCGAGGCGGTCGTCATTGCGGCGCCACATGAACGCTGGCAGGAGCGGCCGTTGGCGTTTGTCGTTCCGAAAGCGGGCTGTGAGATTGACGTAGAGTCTGTCCGGACGTTCCTCCAAGAGGAGTTCCCACGCTGGTGGCTTCCAGACGACGTCCAGATCCGTGAGGAGATTCCGAAAACTGCGACCGGGAAATTCGATAAGAAGACGCTTCGAGAAACCATCGAGGAGCCGGAACTCCCGTATGCGCCTGGCGATGGGGGTGGCCAATGACCACTGATGATACGACCGCGGCCGGAGCTGACATGGCACCAGTGGATGTCCTTCCAGACCTTTCGGACCAGGTTGCTGTTGTCACTGGTGGCGGGCGCGGCATCGGACGCAGCATAACTCTCGGGATGGCTGCTGCGGGAGCCACGGTCGTCCCCTCGGCGCGGACAGCTACTGAGGTTGAGGCTGTTGCCGACCAAGCCCGCGATCTAGGTGTCGAAGCCCGCGGCATCACCGCCGATGTGACCGATGGTGATGACGTCGAAACGCTGTTTGAAGAGACGGTGGAAGCGTTTGATTCGCTCGATATCCTCGTCAACAACGCCGGGTTCAACCCTGGAGACGCGCTTGGTGACCCGACTGAAATTGAGTCCGCTGCGGTCGATAGTGTTCTCGACGTGAACCTGCGAGGATCGTTTCGAACGCTCCGAGCTGCCGGCCCCCATCTCCGGGAAGCAGGTGGCAGTGTCGTCAATGTCGCGAGCGTTGCGGGAGAGGTTGGCCTGCCGAAACAGCATCCATATGTCGCGTCGAAACACGGCCTCGTAGGATTGACAAAGAGCGTAGCGATGGACTGGGCACCAGATGTGCGGGTCAACGCGGTTGCCCCCGGCTACGTCGCAACCGACCTCACTGAAACGCTACAGGAGAACGAACGGCTTCGAAAGTCGATCCTCAACCGGACACCGCTTGACCGGTTTGCCGACCCCATGGAGATTGCCGGCCCCGTCGTCTTCCTCGCAAGCGACGCAGCGAGTTTCATTACCGGCGAAACACTCGCTGCGGACGGTGGCTGGACCGCACGGTGAGACGGCTGGGTGACAATGGTCAATGGGGACTACAGCCGCTCCGTCTCTCCGTTGATGTACGCGAGTGTCCGCGACGCGAGCTCGGGAACCTGTGTTTCCATCTTTGGATACAGTGGGTCGTCGCTATCGTCATTTAGGTGCCTCGCGAGAAACATCTCGCCGAGCCCAGCCATCTTGTACGCTGCGAGTGCGCGGTAGAACCGCTCGTGAACGAACTCACGTCCCGTTGCTGTCTCATAGTGATTGATTACCTCCGAGCGAGTCGGGTACCCTTCGCGAGCTGTGAACGTCGACATTAAATCTGGCATCGCCGGGTCTGGGTCACCCTCATCGTACCAGAACAACAGCAGCCATCCGAGATCGGCAAGTGGGTCACCGAGCGTCGACAGTTCCCAGTCGAACACAGCAACGACCTCTGGCGGTGTCCCTGGCCCATACATCACATTGTCGAGTTTGAAATCTCCGTGGACGAGCGTCTCTGGATGGTCATCTGGGACATTGTCGGCGAGCCACTCACCGACAGCCACGAGGTCAGGAACTTCTCTGACAGACTCCGTTGTCCCAAAGGCCCACTCAAGTTGCTCCGTCCACCGCTCGACTTGTCGAGTTGTGTATCCCTCTGGGCGACCGAATTCGGCAAGTCCAACTGCCTCGTAATCAACGGCGTGGATAGCCGCAAGCGTGTCGATAAGTTCGGTTCCGATCTGCTTGCGTGCGTCGGGATTGGCAAACCGACTTGCTTCGGCGTCTCGCAATACGCTGCCGTCGGCACGCTCCATGAGATAAAAGTCGCTTCCGAGCACTGAGGGGTCGTCGCAAGCGCGCAACGTCCGGGGTACCGGAACGCCGGTGCCGGAAAGTGCGTCGACGACATGGTGTTCGCGGAGTACGTCATGGGCGGTGTCAGCCGTCTTACCGGGCGGCGGTCGTCGGATCACCAGTTCGTGGTCGCCCCACGTGACGAACAGCGTTTCATTTGAGTGCCCCTCTGCGTGTCGCTCAACGTCGAACGTATCCACCTCCCCGAACTCCTCGGTAAGGTACTCACTGAGCGCGTCATCGTCAACCAGCCGGTCAAGATAGCTAGTATCAGTCACGACCGTTCTACCCCCATTCGATGCGTGGCGAGCGATGACTGCGTTGGCCTGTTCTCCAAGCGAACGGATTTATTGGTAACGGGATATTCGACTAACATTGTAAATTAATTTCTCGCTGACTTGGAGATCAGCTTCGCTTATTATAGCTTTTTGGGGTAATAGCCGGAACCACTATTTACATTGCTAATCAATATCTGGTATGGAGTACAACGATATCGGACGTGGACCCGAGGTCGCCGACGCCGTCAGGGAATTTATTGAGGAAACGGTGCTTCCTGTCGAGCGCGAGTGGCTTGGTAGGGGACCGGTCCCACCAGCTGAAATCGAAGCGTTGCGTGACGCCGCACGCGACAGAGAGATTTACGCTCCGCAAGTCGACGAAGCGTACGGCGGACTTGGTCTCGGATTCCGTGAGATGCTCCCTGTGTTCGAGGAGGCGGGGCGAAGCCTACTCGGCCCAACCGCGCTTCGGTGTGCGGCACCGGATGAAGGGAACATGCATACCCTCGAGATCGCGGCCACTGACGACCAGAAGGAGCGCTGGCTCCGTCCGCTTGCGGCTGGCGAGATTGACTCCGGGTTCGCGATGACCGAGCCGATGCAGGGCGGGGGATCGGATCCGAAGATGCTGGGAACAACTGCGGAGAAGGACGGCGATGAGTGGGTCATCAACGGGCACAAGTGGTGGACAACTGGTGGTCTTGAGGCCAACCTGTTGTTGACCTTCGCCCGTACTGACCAGGAGGCACATCCATACGCCGGCTGTTCGGTTATCTTGGTGCCCGCTGACACTGACGGCGTTGAAATCGTTCGGAATATCCCGCACCTTGGCGAAGACTTAGTCGGAACAACACACGCCGAAATCCGGTTTGACAACGTTCGAGTGCCGGTTGAGAATACGCTCGGCGAAGAGAATGAGGGATTCAAGCTCGTACAACAGCGGCTTGGTCCGGCTCGACTTACTCACTGTATGCGATACGGCGGGATGGCCGACCGTGCGCTCGACATTGCGACCGCCTATCTCTCTGAACGGGAAGGGTTCGGTGAACCGCTCTCGGAGAAACAGGGGCCACGGTTCCGAATCGCTGATCGCCGCACCGAGCTTCACGCCGCCCGGACGATGGTGCGCCACGCCGCCAGACGGATCGCTGATGGTCACGAAGCGCGCATCGAGGTGGCGATGGCTAAGACCTTCGCAGCGAACGTGGCCCAGGAGGCGATTGACGACGCCCTCCAATTCTGTGGCGGTAACGGGATCGCCTACGACCTGCCGATTGCCCGGTTCCACGAGAACGTCCGGCAGTTCCGGATCGTTGATGGGGCCGATGAGGTCCACCGGCGGTCGATCGCGCGTGATGCCTTTGAGGATCCACCCACTGAGGAGTTAGCGCCTGTCACTCGGTTCGGTGAATTCGACTGACTTGACAACGAGCGTTGGTCGTCATTCCTCCCCGTTGTCTTCTTGGAACACCTCGAACAACTCCGGGTCGGTCCCGAACTTGAGGACGTTCGTCACGACGGAATTACGAAGATTATTTATGAGTTCTCCGTACTCCTTGTAGAAATCGTGGATCCACTTTGACTCCTGTTCGCGATCTTCGAACATCATGATCGTCTTCCACTGGTAATCGCCATCCGAGAGGAAGTACATGAAGGTATGGCGGCTTGATCGGACGTGTTCGAGTGCTTCTCGCCAATTCTCTTCGAACCCTTCTGGGTTAAATTGGAACTCGAACAACGAAAAGAAGAGATTCTCCTCGTTTGGAACAAGTGCTTCGCGGAACACGCCGTCTTTCCGCATTCGCCGGATTGACTCGCTAACGGTCACATGGGAGACGTCAATGCCGTGCTTTTCTTCGAGGAGGTCTCGGAGGCTACGGGAGGTGAGTTGTGGGTCGCGCGCAAGCTCCCGTAGAATAAGCGTGTCCCGCTCGGAGATATTCCAGTCGGGATCCGTCTGCTTCTCGGGCATTCTTCCGTATATGTGGAATCGTCATGCTAATCAGTATTTGGACTGCGCGCGGCTAGGTTCCGTCACAGGACCGGTGCGTTCTCTAGGGATTGCTCCGTGCTGACGCCCTCTAGGAGTCCTTAGGAATCGAGCTCGGCCTTTGCGCCATCAATCTCAATCGAACGCCTGTCACACACAGCCGGGGAATACGGTATCACCGTCGAGATGCGGTCAGAAGCCGATACAATCCGGACCTGCCCGGCGTATGGTGAACAGGACGACACCGACCGGGGCGGTGACGTATTCCGGTGTCCGTGTAGTCACGAAGCCCACGCAGACCTGTGCGCGTCTCGCACCTTCCTCGAACAACAGGCTGACGAAATTGAAGCTGGGTCGATAGTTCGGCCCGTGCGTCTCAGGTGGGACGACCACAACTGGTCGGGAGTATCACACTCTCCCGAGAGGGCAAGTCGCAACGAGGAGCGCACAAACCGGAGCCCAGACGACGGGAAACTTGCTTCCGTGGGTTCGGCATAGCCAACATCCCCACCGGAGGAATCCCACGGCTTCAGCCGTGGGAGGAAGTCAATCGGCAAGGAAACGGCCCAGCAGCTATAGTTTGACTGATAGATTTATATGGAATAATAATTTTTTAAATGTAGAACACAGATATCAAGGTATGTACGATCTTACGGGCTTTCAGCGTGACTTGTTGTACATAACCGCCGGGCTTGATGACCCACATGGGCTGGCAATTCAAGATGAGCTCGGGGACTACTACGAAGAAGAGATCCACCACGGCCGGCTCTACCCCAATCTTGACACCCTTGTTGAGAAAGGGCTTGTTGAGAAAAGCCAGCGGGACAAGCGCACCAATGAGTATTCACTCACCCGCCGCGGCGAAAGAGAAATCCAGGCGAGAGCCGACTGGGAGGCTGAGTACATCACTCACGACAGCTGAAACCTGCTACACTAGACTCACTTCTCTTAATCGCAGATCACAACCGGTGATTCCTGTCACACTCGTTATGAGTGTCGTTTAAGAAGAAAAATCTTGGTTTGTATAGTAATTAGGTATTCTCAAAATAGACCCCTAACAGCAAGCGACTAGTGCCGTGTTCTTAGCGGTGGTGATTACGACAAGTGCCTTTGTTCCGTTTGTTCAACCTGCTACCGCACAAAACGAGTCGCCAGCGCCAACGCTTGACGACGTTGATATTTCGCATGATGGCCGTAGACGCTCGGAAAGTCATCTTAAACCGACAGATCTTGTATGACATTTCGGGACCGTTTCAGGCCCAGAAACGGATACGATTCTATATTTGATTGTAGTGATGAATGTCGGCTATTGTATGTGGCCTTCCGACTGGTCCTCGCGTTCCCGTGCCGAAGAGAACCCGCTGTGCGTTGGATCGCCAACCGCTCCCCTGCGCCGTGATCCCCTCCCTGCTCCGATCGGTTACCACCATGACCGAACGTAGACTCGCGGACATCATTTCGACACGCCGAGGACTGCTGGGTGCGGTTGGTGTCGGTGTGGGCAGCGTTCTTGCCGGGTGCGGATCCGTCCGCCAAATGGAACGAGAACAGACCCGTGATACTCGGACGGTCGATCCGTCCAGAGTCGCGGCCCTCAGCGTGACTGAGGCTACGGGCGATATCGCCTTCATCGGTGAGCCTCGTGACGATATCAAAATCGTTTCGCAGAAACACGCCACCGGCGGCGTCTCCCTCAACGAGCTCGACACCAGTGTACAGATCGTCGAGAATCGGTTGGAGATCACAACTGACGAACCGCAGTTACTCGGTCTAGGCGGTGGCCGCGTCGCCCTAGAGCTCCGAGTGCCACCCAGCGTCGCGGTTCATCGGCTTCACACCAATCATGGGGACGTGACGAGCGTCAGAGTCACCGACGGGGCGACACTGGAGGCTCCCGAGGGTGACGTGTCCGTCAATCGCGCGCGCGGTGAGGTCGCCGCTCGGTCAACGAAAGGAGACATCACTGTCGATGGGACCGAAGGCGGCCTCTCCGCAACGACTTTGGAGGGAACGATTCAGGTGCGTGACCCAATGCGCGTGGCAGCGTTGGAGACACAGACCGGAGATATCACCGCCGATGTCCCGGCTGTGGCCGACGACGCTCTCGTTGAGTCGTCTGCCGGCGATCTGTTGCTCCGGTTCAGTGAGGAGCTCAGCGCGACCCTCTCTGCTCACACTAGCACTGGTGAGTTCTCTGTGCCGAAGCAAGCCCCACAGTTCCGCGTTCACCGACGAACAGAGACACAGCTACACGCTACCGTCGAACGAGGTACCAGCCGACTGACCGCGAGAACGGACGACGGTGATATCACAATCCGCGCCTGAGCGCTCCCACGGGTGATGAGGGGATCCCACCTCGCCTCCGCCCCGCCCCCCGGTCGGTGACACGTAGCCAGTAGAAGGTCATCTCTTCGGGATGGGGAGAAACCAAGCAGACCGTCGCCCGGCGTGTACACCCACTAGAAACTGTCTTAGAAGCCGGGTTATTAAATGCTGTAGTGAGTACTAACACCACGTGACGGCCGACATGTATGTTGACAGGCCGCGGGTGCTGCTCGTTGACGATGAGAAGGAGGTCGCCGACGCGTACGCCCTCCGGCTGGACGCAGTGGCTGATGTCACAGTCACTTACAGCGGTCCCGAGGCGTTGTCTGCGGTCGACGAGTCTGACCCGCCGGATGTAATTCTCCTTGACCGGCACATGCCGGATCGATCTGGTGACGACATCCTCCGTGAGCTACGAGAGCACGACATTCACACTCGGGTTATCATGGTGACCGCCATCGACCCGGGATTAGAACTTCTCGAACTTCCGTTCGACGACTACCTCTGTAAACCAGTCGACCGTGAAGATATCAGAGCCGCCGTCGACCAGCAGTGTCAGGTCCTCGCATACGAACTCCTCGGTCAGTACTTCGGAGTCGAATCGAAGCGAGCGGTTATCGCCGCTGAGTTGCCACAGGACCGTCTCGAGGACCACGATCAGTTTTCGTCGCTTGACGAGCAGGCCGACAGTTTGCGGGACCGCATCTGTCGGCTACTTCCCGACGCAGACGAGTTGTTAGATCAGTTCACCGGTATCGAGCGCGAAGGGTACTGATCTCCGGCAAGAGCCGCGACCCGGGCTGATCGCTGACCCGACTCGTCTCCCAACTACACCAGTCAAGGAGGCCTCCGGTGGCTCCCCCGTCAATTAAAAGGTAATTTCAAACCGCGCACCGCCGTCATCCGCTGCTGTGAGCGTCAGATTCCAGCCGTGTGCTTCGACGATTCGGTCGACGATCGCCAGGCCAAGGCCGGTCCCACCACTCCGCGTTGAATATCCGGGAGTGAAGACGACGTCACGCTTCGCGGGCGGGATTCCCGGGCCGTCGTCTGCGACATAAAACCCCCCTTCCAGTGGGTGAACAACTACAGTCGCGCTCTCGCCTGTCTGCTCGCCTTGGGCGCCCGGATGGCCGTTTGCTGGTGACTCTGTGGTTTGTTCGCTACCCGTTTCATCGGTTGAGACACCGTGTTCAACGCTATTTCGGAACACGTTTTCAAACAACCGTTGGAGCCGATCGGAGTCCGCGGTAACCGTCGGCAGCGACTCCGAAACCGTCAGTTCGACCTGTTCGGTATCGATCGACTCCCACGCGTCTCTCGCAGCGGTCTCGATTGCGACCTCCTCTGTGGGTTGAACGACAGCCTCGTCGCGCGTCAGCGTTAGGACATCACGGATAATCTGTTCCATCCGATCGTGTGCGTCTGCGACCGACTCGAAGTGTTCGGGATCGCCGGTCTCCTCTGCTGCCCGGAGGTGGGCCTTCGCGACGTCGAGCGGGTTCCGAAGGTCGTGGCTGATAACGCTGCTCACTTGATCAACACCCGGTGAATAGCCTTCGTCGGGACACTCGCGGAGGTCTGAAAACACCAGGTACCCGGTGTCGTCATCCGACGGGATTACGCGAGCGAAGAACGGGCCTCGGTTGCCGTATCCGTCCAGCCGGATGCCGATCCGATCGCCGCGGACGAGATGCGAGACTGGCTCCCGGTCACCGGTCGTATCGCAGCTGTTGAACCGGTCGAATATCGTCGACACGCGTCCGCCCACCAGCTCCTGTTCGAACTGCCGCTCGAAGGCGTCATTTGCGGCGGTCACGCGAGCATCGTCACCGTCGACGATGTATGCGAGCGCAGGGTCTGGAAACTCACGTAACGGAATCGCCGTGTGACGACCATCACTCATCGGTTGCTCACATCTCTATTTGGCATTGTTACCGCGCCCGTTTCTCCGTGCGAGTACGCATGGTAACTGGTTGGACCACCACCCGATACAACACCTATCATCACTTTGGCCCGGCTACCTGTTTAACATTATTTCTTGCTTCTAGGCCAGAAACACTCTTTTTTATGTTAGCTCTTATAATCAAGTGACCCTCTTTCTGTTGGGAGCCAGCTATGCGCTCTGAGCAGCGCGTTTCAGTATCTGTGGCGTGACAAGGAAGTCAGCGACGGCAACCCCCAACATCGCTAATCTAAGTGTCTGATCTTCAATAACGAGGAACGCGATAGCTACAATAATAGCGGCCGTCATAGCGGGCATCCCCCAACGGACGACCGGACTGCGGAATACATTCGCTGATTGCGACATACCAGACCATCAGTATGCGATTATATATTGATACTGGCGTGTTTCTGAATTAGAATCATACCCGGTAGAATGATTGTATTTCTCAGCCAATCGCTACTCAACTGGTATGATCTCGCACGAAAATGAGGTGATGATTCTGCTTGGGGTAGCTACAGTTATCCTTCTCGTGTCAATGAGTAGCTTCACCGACTTGCCCACATGGATAACTATCGCTGTTGTGATTGTCGTTGGTGTGCTTATTCCACAGCTTATTAGTCGAAAAGAGGAGTGATCAGATGCTGCTCTGACCTCTTCTCACGGCTAAAGTCGTGGGGTTCACCCACAGTGGGATTAAATTCACGTGTAAGGAAAATTCGCAGGGTCTCGTCATATTGGACAATTCGATGTTTCGGGTCGCGAGACATGCCCCCACACTTATTTTGACTCGTCGAGTTATGATTGTCCGTGCGAGACGCGTTACCGGTAGCGCCCTTCACCCCCGACTTGCTGTCCAGTATCGCTGTACCGTTTTGTGACCCCGTCGTTGGTATCAGGACACCCTCCACCGACGACACGTCTGTCGGTGCGCATTCGAGTAACGATGCCGCCACTCGCTTGCTCGTTCGACCGATATCGCGCGTTACGCCCGACTCACACGTCACCCGCCAACGCGGGTCTGTACGCGATTTCGAACGTTTCGGGTCATGCCATCCATGCGTCTGATCGGGGATCGCAGAATACTCTTCGGGTCAGCTTGCGTCGAGGCCGTCGCCGCAGTGCTCGTCCTCCTGTACGGACACCTCTCGCTGCTAGCCGTCACCGTCTTGTACTGGATTGATCTCCTCCTTCTGACCCTCCGGACAACGGTACAACAGCTGCTCTCGCAGCCCGAACCGGATCGTCAGTCGACTCTTTTTCAACGTCCGTTCCGGCTTCTATCCCACAAGCGTGGATCAATCGCCGTTACTGACCGCCTTCCGGGAATTCACCTTCGAAACATTCCGGTGGTCTGGGGAGCCGTGTTCATACTTGTTTTTTCAGCGAGCACAACGGCGTACGTCGCCGCCGTCGACATCCCCAGAGAGCTGTGGCGCTCGCCGGCTACACTGCTCTTATTAGGTGGGGGTCTCGTCGCGGCAGCGACGAAATCGTGGCTGGTGCTGCGGGCATATGTGGCCTCAGAGGGCCACGAGATCATCTCTGCCTCGGCGGTCGTCCCCCGGAAGCGAGTACTGATATTCGCTGTCTACGGTGGGCTGTTATGGCTCGTCTCTCGGTGGACGCTTACGACCCTCTCCGGCGAGGGATTGGAGATAACACGTGCTGGGATGACGGTTTCCGCGTCCGTGCTAATCGTGTCTCGGCTCGCCTACGGTTGGTACGCGGCGCGTGCTCGCCCCGAGGGCTGGCAGTCGGACTCGACGTCCGACCGCAACGATGAAACGATATCTCAAGGGTGGTTGGACTCCGAACCGGAAAAGAACGTACCCGTTCCGTCTCAGTCGTCGATCCCGGATGGAGAACCTCGCGAGACGATGGCGCCGGTTCGCTCCTCTATCCTCGCCGCAGGAGTGGTGAACGCGATGACGACTGGTGGTGTCGTCGATAACCGCTTCGGCCACTGGAGACAGCTCACGATACGGGTGGGTATAGCGGGGTTGATCGTTCTCGCCCTTTATGCCCTGTTGGACGGTGCTATCGTCGTGTCCGCGAGCCTGGCTGCGATTTTCTTCGGTCTCGTTGGAAGCCTCTCGACAATAAGTGCGGTACATTTGCTGTTGGCGCTCGGCGGCGTCGAATACGAATTTTACGAGTCCAAAGTGGTGGCGTACGACCGATACCTCGGACGACCACAGTGGTCGGCGTCATACGACGGTGTCCGGGACGTCTCGGTCGAGCGTGGGCTGTTCGGAAGTCCGCTCTGGCTGGACGCTGGAACGGTGTTTTTCGATCGGACTTACAACTCTAAGGACGGCGACTCCGCCCAGGAACCGAGGTCATCGATCGCATTCGTTCCGGATCCCGAGCGTGCCGGTGAACTGCTCAGCTCCCATTCGTGACGAGCCGTAACGACTTCACCGGCTTTGTTGAGACCCTATTCTTCAGATAGATGTTTATCTAAAACAGCCGGTCGATGAGAACCGTAAAGGTAACAAGACGGACATCGTATCCAAACTACAATTAGTCACGTGTCATTATACCACCTATGGAAGATCTGTACATCTACACTGGCTCATTCGTCGTAATTGGAGCTTCAATAGGGGGGCCAGCGGTAGGTTCGCTCATCGCTGGCGATCGTAGTATCCCGATACTGCTCATGGCGATCGGTGGAGCTGGAATGCTTGCCACTGCCGGCTACGATTTGCTTCGAACTGACCCAGAGGAGTTTACTGCCTCTGCTATCGTCCTTCTCGTGTTGGCTGGTTCCGCCTGTCTGTCCTTTCTCGGAACAATACTCTCTGCGATGGGCAGTTTCTGAGTGGCCTGTACTGACCGCAACTAGTCAGAGAATATTACTCGTAGCTGAGCAGCGATCCCGGCAGTTCGACGGTGACGGTCGTCCCCCTGTCGATATCGAACGAGACCTCTCCGCCGAGCCGGTCGACGCCCCACCAGACGAGCCAGAGCCCGAGGCCTTTGCCGTGCTGTAGTGGCTGTTCTTCAGCGTCTTCGAACACTTCTACCTCGTGGTTGCTGATCCCGGCGCCGCTGTCAGCGACATCGATCCACCATTGATCTACTCTCTCGGTATCGCTGGTCTCCTTCACCCGTACGCTGACATGCGGCTCCGGAGCGGACCCCCCGTGTTCGACTGCGTTCGACACCAGCTCACGAATGACTGGTATCAGAATCTCCCCGTTAGCGCGTGTCTCTGCCGGTGGTGTGTCTATCACGACGGGGACGGACGAGACGCCACCAGCACACTCGTGGCCATCGTTGACGACCTCTGCGTGCTGGACCTCCTCGATGGCGTGACGGATGAGTTCCTCGACGGATCGATTACCCGTACGCTTGTCGGCCTGTAACACTGACTCTATCTCGCGGGCAGTACCTCCAAGATCACGCAACGCCGACAGTTCCTCCTCGACCGTCGTCGCTATCTTGTCCGCCGTGTCGGGAGTGGGACTGTCGGTCAACTGTCGAAGGTGCGCGGTTGCCACGTCAGCCCTGTTTCGTATGTTGTGCCGAAGCACGCGACTCAGAACCTCCGCACGACGTGCATTTTGTCGGCTGTCTGTTATATCGCGGAAGATCAGGGTGTGCCCAAGTGTGCGGTCGTCGCTGTCGGTAATCCGGCTTGATGAGGCTTCTAGCACGCGATCGCTGCCTGGCAGCCGACACGTTGTCTGTCCCCCCGCGAGTAACCGCTTGATGTCGAATGTATCCGGCAGTATGGTGGCAAGGTCCTGACCGACTACTGTATTAAACTCCCGCTCAAACAGATCTGCTGTAGCAGCATTCCAGTCAAGGATAGAATGTCCATCCGTGACTGTGATGGCCGCGTCTGGCATTTCGGCGACGATGTCTTGTCGAGCGACGGCCAAGGCCGCTGGTATCTCCTCAAACAGCCCGAATCGGGTGACTGCCAGCCACGCTGTACACGTCGACAGGATCACAAACGGGACGGGAATGGCTGCTCTCGCTAGCGGAGTCTCAGCCAAGGCGATGAAGAACCTCTCTGCGAACCATACCGGCGGCACAATCACCGCTAGACCTAGTGTCAATCGCGTTGAGACGTGCTGATATCGGTGTAGCGTTCGCCACAACTGTCCAAGGCTGAGCAGCACGATTGATCCAGTTACAAAGAAGGAGATTGATATAGCGAACTGTAGGAGAGGAAGTAGCATCTCGCTGAACCCAGCTGGGAGGTTATCAAGTATTAGTGAGACTAGTGTAGAGGACATGGTTCCACCAGTGTACAGTAGTCCGAATGGAACAAGCACGAACAACAATAGCCGCTCGCGGCGGTCCGTTTGAGTCGTATACGCGAGAATAAACAGAGCATACAACACTGGAACTACCGTTTGAAGCACCCACTCTGCGATCCTGGGCCCTTGGAGTCCGAACGCGATGATCGACGGCGTTGACTCCACCGCCGACGACATGCCGTCTCCGTTGGACGCCCCCAATTCGTAGACACTATTGACATCCTCCTCCGCGTAAACGCGGAGGAATCCCGAGCGGTGGGAGTTTCAGGTTTCCAGTCCGATCACCGGACTACCACACCTTTCGGGCACGGGTAGTCCCACAGCGTCGATGTGGTGGACTGCTGGCGGTGCCAAGCCGCCGTTACCCCTATCCTCGACCATGTATGGCGTCCCAATGTTGTTTTTGCCACGGGGGCGCCAGCAGGCGTCAGCGGAGTTGGGGATATCGTGTCGCGTGCTTTGAGCGGTCGGCACAGACACACCCTTCGAGGATGTAGCGTTCACCGACTACCCTTTCAGATACTGTCTCGTTACGCGGGCGGACAGGCCGCCTCTGAAGGACGGTCCGGAATCCGCTCCGTTCCGACCGATTCCTACCTTCGCATAGAGCGGCCTGTCAATTAAATCTCCGTCTGTGAAACTCTGTACAGACGTTCGGCTAGTGGATAGCTTCCCACCATGTCGGCTTCATCACCCGCCTAAAGGCGGGTGTATTCGCCTTGCCGTCTCTATAATATCGTTGACGCCGCCAGCGGCTGTCCACACTCCCAGCCCAACTATACAAGCAACAAAACTCCGTGTGCCCACCCCCGAATACTGTCGGCTGGTGTGAGCTGCGATGAGTAGCAGCACTATTCCCAAAGTAACATTTACACCCCCGACCGTGGCGAGCATGGTACGATCAATTCATACGTTTGATGAAATTATTTTGTCGAAACCTTATCCGGTTAGCACACGGCGTGCTATCCGCTTATACTCTACCAAGTAGCGGCGAAACAAAAGCATACGCACAGATACAGAGCGTGAGAACAAACATCGGAAATCCTAGTCCGTCTTCACCGGCGATGACAAGCCCTGCTGTGAGAACTGCGGTTGCCACAGCGAGGAGTGCTGTACGAACTGAACGGAGATATGACCGAAGTGCGGCTTGTTCGTTCGTCATACAAATCGTCTGTTCGAAATTGATGTCACTGTTCTCCGACTCTCTGGAGTGACGCTTCTGAAATCTCCCCCCGCGTTGCGCGAACCCACAAAACAACCGCCGTGACGAGTACGGCCGTCGGGAGAAGTAAGACGACGATGAGGTCGGCGCTGAGATCGAACGGTCGGGTGAGCCGAAACGCCGCTGGATATCCGCTTTCCGGTTGCCCGAACACGACCGTCGTCCAGAGATTGGTCGAGAAGTGGATGCCGACTGGGAGCGCGAGGCTGTCGGTGAGGACGTACGCGAGGCCGAAATACAGCCCCCCAACCACCGCCTGTGTCACGGCGACCGACGCTGAGAGTCCCGCCGCGCCAGCGTTCAAGTGAAGCGCTCCGAACACGAGAGCCGATACGACGACCGCGCTCCCCGTGGCAGCCGGCCTTGAGACCCTGCGAGACGTAAACCCGACAACGAGCTCACGGATCAGTACGCCTCGGAAGAGAAAGTCCTCCCACAACCCGACGATAACGAACGCAGCGGCCGTCGCTCCGATCGCGAGTCCGACGGTCACGGGGTCGTTGAAGACTCCCATTGACCACGAACCAACGATCCTCCCGCTCCCGGTAGCGAGAATCGCGGCCGTCGAAACGGCCTGAAACAGCACGCCGATTACGGCACCGCCGGCGAAGTCACCGAGCCACCGTCGACCCAGAGAGAGTCCGTACGCGGCGGGACTGGTTCCGAACAGATAGTATAAGACGAGTATCACCGCTGCTACCCCACAGAGCGTGGGAAGTTGATTTGGGAGGTTGGTCAACACGTCCGGCGTTGAGAATTGCGCGAGTACCAGCCCCACAGCAGCAAGTGTAGCGATGAACGTTACCGCTGTCACAACTACGCGCACCGCCGCCCCGCTGATCGAGACCTCAGACCCGATACGACTGACTGGCCGCAAGCGTGTACTCATCTGGGCAGACCAAGCGTTTCCTTCGGTCCTAGCAGCTCAGACTGATCGACGCCTCGATGTCGCCACCGTCGAGCGACACGGAGAGGTGCTGTGCGGAGGCGCTGAACTGCTCTCGGTGATGGCCGTCGGATGCGACGTAACACTCGCTCGTGACCAATCCGGCGTCCTGAAGCTCGTTGAGACGCCGGTAAGCCGTCGGCCGAGAAACATCAGCGGCCTGCGCGACGGCGCGCCCGCCGCGAGGCTGTTCGGAAACCGCCTCGAACACTCGCCGGGTGTATTCGTCGCCGAAGAGGTTGAGTAGCTCTTCCGTCGATAGCTCGTCGGTCGGTTCCTCAGTCTGCTCGCCGCGCGACTTGTGTCGCACTGCCATGTGATGACGATGTAACGGAACACACTTGGTGGAATATGCTCAGTATTCAGAGTCTCCGCAGCGAGGATATCTAACTATCCAGACTCGCCTTCGTGTGAGAGCAATCGGGCGCATGTCGATCGGGCGTGACACGGCGAATTGCGACCGCTATCCGCTACTATCCTCGTGTTCGTTGTAGAATGCGTCCAACAGCTTGCGCTGGCTCGCCCGGAGATGGTGGAGCAGCGTCGATCCGGTAATGCCGAGCGACGTCGCAACCTCCTCGGCCGTACTTCCACGCGGGGACGTGAAGTAGTCCGCGAGATAGGCCGTTCGCAAGACGGTCGCCTGTCGGTCAGTAAGCCGTTCATTGAGTTCGTTTCGAAATTCTCGCGTGGTCGTCGGTGAGCGGGTTTTGTCCTGTCGTGCGAGAACGGGTGTCGGTCCGTCATCACCGAGCACGTTTGCCAGCCGACGCACGTTCGCGTCGGGAGACAGTTCGACGATCAGCTGGCTGTCATCGCCGTTAAACACCGCCGTCTGTATCGTCGCACCACGGTTGATTGCCGCAACGAGCGGGACTTCCTCACCCAGCGTCACCTGAATCCGGCCGCGCTCAGTGTCCGACTGACGGACCACACGACCGGCCTGAGCACTCGGAACCGCTTCGACGGTCTCAACGACGGTGTCCGGATCGGCACCCGTGACTGATAAGAAACACGTGAGACCAGTATCACTCGGCATTACGGTCCCCTCAAGCGCGAGTTCCGCGTCGCAGGTGTCGCTCACACGTACCAGCGGGGAGTTCTCCGTGAGTCCGAACGTAACTTCGGTGAGGGTGTCGGAAAACAACAGCTTCCGATTCTGTGTCGCGTTGATCGCGTACCCGGCCAGTTCGCCGAGCGTCTCAAAGCTGGCCTGTACGTGATCGCTGAATGCGGTTTCGGTTCCCGCGTAGACACCGACGACGCCGTACACGCTGGAGCCGTAGACCAACGGCAGCGCGAACACCGATTGGACTCCGTCCGCGAACCCAGCGGCACGAACCGCGTCCGGGACTGACGGATTCTCGCTTAACGACTCTACCAACTCGGGGCGCTGTTGTTCGACTGCTCGCCGTTCGGGGGTAGCCTGTCCCTGCTTCACCGCCTCACGGAGAGCCGGGAACAGCTCTCCTTGCTCACCCCCAACACCGGTGATGACCAGCTCGTCACTGTCGACAGCGCACTCACCAGTCCATACGAACCGATACTGGTCCGATGTCCCCAGTTGGTCCCGGATTGTCTCCATGATCGCGTCTTGAGACGTAGCTCCGACCAACCCCTCAAGCACGTCGGCGATCAGAGTATCGACCATCTCGGCCCGCTCAGACTCCGAACGAAGCCGTTCGATCGTTTGCTTGTTGGTGCGTTTTTCAGTGATGTCGGTAATGTAGACAGTTGCCGCATCGTCATCAGGAACAACTGACACTGACAGCCAGCGGTCGACTTCTGGATAGTACTCTTCGAATGCTACATCAGATACCGATGTCCGTTCAAACGCCTTTGTGAGCGACCCTTCGACCGACTGGGGAAACACCTCAGCAATCGGCTCACCGTCAGGCGTGTCGGTTGTGAGGATATCGGCCGCCTGATCATTCCACGCGCGCACCATCCCGTCTCGGACGGTGATAACTCCTATCGGTGCTTCTGCGAGACGATGTTCCAACTCCATTCACGTAGGGGCCTCCTCGTTCTATCGATGTTTTCCCGTCAGCCAGTATATACGTGTCGTCCGGTTGAACCGCAGTTTACAAGCTTATATCCCGGTCACTAATATCGGTGTTGTTCTGTCGCCGTTTCAGA
The DNA here is from genome assembly GCF_005435235.1 of Halorubrum sp. GN12_10-3_MGM. Taxonomy (NCBI): domain Archaea; kingdom Methanobacteriati; phylum Methanobacteriota; class Halobacteria; order Halobacteriales; family Haloferacaceae; genus Halorubrum; species Halorubrum sp. GN12_10-3_MGM. The sequence goes on along the minus strand of NZ_SGUB01000021.1, from coordinate 24,007 downwards.
GTCAGCAACTCACGAAGTGGATTATACGTACAGTTGTAGAATACAGCGTATGCCCTCGAACACCCGGGGCCGTCGAATTCCTCAGGTCTGGCACGTTGTGATTCTCGGAACCATAGCTTCACTACCCGCAACTGCTGTAATAAATTGGCTTCCGAACTCTGAAGCGACCGCCGGTGGCGGGGCGATAATAGTTGGGCCAATGATCGCTGGCGCGATCGCAGCTAAGCGGTCGGTAGAACCGGACGCTGTTGGGCTCCGTGCTGGCTTTCTAGGCGGTATAGTTGCGGTATCTGGATTTATGCTTACAGAAGCCACGAGCGTAGCATGGTCACTCAACACGACAGTGTTCTTCCTTATCGCCGTCGTGATGCTTCTGTGTCTCTCGCCGGTGTTCGGTCTGATTTTCGGTCGGATTGGTGGCTGGGCAGCAAGCAGTGTCGGTGGTTTCGGAGTCGACCAACCATCGTGATCAACTGATTTGCGTTGTTCGCCTGGTTTGCTCCTGGCGTTGTTATTGACATCCTCCTCCGCGTGAACGCGGAGGAATCCCGACCGGTAGGAACTTCAGGTTTACAGTTCGCTCACCCCGCTTCTTATCAGGTCAGATTCACCTACCGAATCGTACGTTTCTGCTCCTGAAACACCCTATTAGCCATTATTAACCCAACCATCGTATAGAAACACATGGCGCTGGAACATCATCAGCGATCGCCTCTCCGCAAAAAAGTGTTTTACTTGATAAGTTACGCGGGTCGCTGTGATTCCAATCGAGCTAACTACTGTGCCGCTGTCACCCGAAGATCATATGAGCTCGGTATGGACAGACCGTTTCTAACGGAGGAACAGTGCCGTGGGTCGGCTACCGTCGATGAACTCTGAGCAACCACTAGTTTTCAACGGAGATAGCCGCTGGGCAGTCGCGTTCGTGGCGTTGCTCTTCGTACACAACGAGATCCACGAGATCGCGCACACGGGGGTCGGTCGTCTCATCTGTGGTGCGTGGGGCCCACGAAATTTCAACAGTTGGCAGCTCGCTTGTTCGAAAACGCCCGAGATTGTTTTAGCACCGCTCGCAGGACTCCTCTGGAGCTACGGGTTGATGTGGATCGGGTATCGGTTACTGAATCCGGCAGAGTCACCGGCCAAACGGTCCGCAGGATTTTGCCTTCTTTTCGCGACAATGCCCTTCGGTCGGCTGTATACTGTGGCGCAGTCCGGGGGTGACGAAATGGTCATCCTGCGTGGAGCCTTCCCGACTGTTGATCCAACTGTGCGCCTCGCTATCGGCCTCAGCATCGTTCTGCTGCTTATCGGTCCCCCACTATACCGAGCCGCTAGTGTGCTCTCACAGCAACGGCGGTGGATCATTTTTACCGGGATGCTTCTCCTTCCGTTTGTTCTATTCTTAATTGTCGTACTGCGAATCGCAAACCCACTGCTCGCATCTGGGTTCTTGGCTAGTGAGGGGCTACTCGGCTCACCGCTCTTTGTGAACATCTGGACCGTGTTCTGGGCGATTGTCTTACTTCTATCTTGGCGACAACTGTCCACGACACTTGTAAAAAGAGGTGTACTGCTTTCCAAAGACCAATGATCCGCAAGACGCTTCATCAAACTAGTATCGGATTGTATATTCTGTGGATAATAGCGACAACGCTGCTCATTCTCGGCCGATACACGCCGTTTCCATCGTATAAAATCGTCCACTCAGCGGTTGTAACCGGCGCAGTAGTACTTACTGTCGTAGGTACGGGGCAACTTCTTCGGAAAGGCTATCGAAAGGGCGTCTCGGGGTAGATACGCGCTCTGTATGTAGCACAGCCTCGACAAACTATCAGCGGCCAAGGGGTTCAATAAATTAGCCGTCTACCGGCCCAACCAACCGGTAGCACGACCATAGCGTTATTGTTCTATAAACTTCAACTCACAGAGAAAATGGCCGAGGGCTTCACGCAACGACACCCGACAATTGGCGTGGTGGGGCCAGCGTCGGTCGAAACGACCCTCCAAGACGCGCAGGATTCGCTTGACGTGGCTGTTTCAATAGTGCCTGCCGGACGTGACGCTCCCGGCTCAGTTGAGGAGTTCGATTGTGTGGTTGCCGCGGTAACACCTGAGTCGGGCAGCGCCGACCGGACAGACGCTGACACAGCCGCGTCACTGACCGGGGTCAGCAACTGGGTGGTCCAGAACGCCACCCGTGACTCCGCCCCACCGGTGGTGTACGTCGCCCCTACAGAGGCATCAATCGCTGAGGCGCTTGAGGCCGGTGTAACGGAGTATCTCCCGTGGGAACTGCTCGCACAATCTCCGACGACCGTGCTCAAGCGAGCGGTTACCGCGACAGAGGTACAGCCGACTCCCGACTATCGGACCATCTACGACAACGTCTCTGAGCCACTCACACTTCATGACCCCGAGACGGGAGAGTTGATTCATGCGAATCAGCGGCTCTGTGAGTTGCTGAAGTATGATCGAGCGGAACTCATTTCTATGCAGGTCGGCGATTACACTGCGAGTATCGACGGGTACGATCAGGCCGCTGCCATGGAGGTTATCACCTCCGCGACGGAGAGCGGAACGGTCGGTCCAATCGAATGGCCGCTTGAGACGGCTGACGGCGAACACGTCTGGGTCGAAGCGACGCTGACGACAGTCACGATAGACGATCAGGAACTGGTGTTGGCGACCGCCACGGACGTGACCGACCGTCGACGCCAGCGTCGTCAGTTCCGCGAGATATCGACTCATATCGATGAGGTCGTCTATCTGGCACGTGCGGACCTCTCGGAGGTTCTCTTTATCAACGAGGCCTACGCGGATTTGTTCGACCAACCGGTCGAACGCCTGTATGACGACCCGATGGCCGTTCTCGACGCCGTTCATCCGGAGGACCGCGAGGCGTACCGCTCGGATCTTATCGCTATGAGCGAACACATCCGCGAGGAGGAGTCGGGTCCGTACACATTCAGTCACAGACTCCGCGTTGGCGGTGAGACACGTTGGGTTGAGGTACGCGGCTATCCGAGCCGCGGTCCAGGCGGTGCCGTCGATCGGATCGTCGGAGTCATTCGGGACGTTACCGATACGCGACGCCGCGAGCGCGAGTATGAGCAGATATTTAACGGCGTGACCACTGCGATCGCAGTTCACGACCCTGACACGGGTGAAATGGTCGACGTGAACGACAGTTACGTCGAACTGTTCGGATACGACTACGACACGATTCTTCAACAAGGAATCAATGACCTCAGTGTTCCCGAGGAGGGGTACACCGATGAGCGCGCGAGACGGCTTATCACCGACGTCGGCGAAACCGAGGAAGATGAAACAGTCGAGTGGCGAATTGAGACCGCTGAGGGCGACAACCGTCTCGTCGAAGCGAACCTCACAGTCGCGACCGTAGGTGGTCAGCGACGTGTCCTCTCGCTGATGCGTGATATTACAGAACAGAAACGCCGCGAGCGGGAGTACGAGCAGATATTCAACGGAGTCAACGACGCTATCGCCATCTTCGACCCAGAGACGCTCTCCTTCGACAGTGTGAACGACTCGTATCACGAGCTCGTGGGGTGCGACGATCTCGAGCGTATTCGCGACCTCGGTATCGAGGGTCTCAGCGAAACTGAGGACGGGTACACAGCGGAACGCGGTAAAGAACTGATTCAGACTGTGGCCCGTTCGGGTGAACCGAAGACCATCGAGTGGAAACTCGCCCCGCCGGACGAAGAGCAGTCATGGATCGAGGTCACGTTGGCGACGGCCGAGATCGGTGGTGAACAGCGAGTTCTGTCGATCCAGCGTGATATCACGGAGCGGAAGCGCCGCGAACGAGAGTTCGAACAGATCTTCAACGGTGTGACGGACGTAATCGGAGTCTACGACCCGCAGACTGCGGAGCTGGTTGACGTCAACGACACCATGTGTGAGCTCCTGGGATATGACCACGACACGATCATCGATATGGACCCAGAAGAGGTGACGGCGACGGCACTCGGTTTCGACGCGGACACAATCGGGGAGGTTGTCCGCGACGTGGCCAAATCCGGTGACCCGGTGAGGGACATCGAGTGGGCGTTGCGGACCGCCAGCGGCGATGTCGTATGGCTTGAGGTCAACGCGACCTTGACAGAGATTGGCGGCGAGCAGCGTGTGGTCACTATCGCTCGGGACGTCACCGGACGGCGCGACCGCGAAGAGCGGGTTCAAGTATTGAACCGTGTACTGAGACACAACGTCCGGAACGACATGGACGCGGTCTTGGGATACACGGCTACAATTGAGGAGACGGCGGAAGACGAGGTCGTCCGAGAATACGCCGAAAGCGTTCACGACATTGCGAACAGCCTCTTGGAACTGAGCGGTAAGGCGCGTGCTGCCAGTCAGATGCTTCAGGACAACGACAACCCCGAAGATCGCAGGGTCGGAACGGTACTGGAGTCTATCGTCGCCGACCTCCGTGAGTCTCACGACGAAGCGGCGATTCAACTGTCTTCCGCGGAGGCTCCCGCACCGGCTGATACAGCTGTTTTTCGGCTAGTTTTGAGCGAGCTCGTCGAGAACGCCGTCGAACACGGTGGGGACTCCCCGGAAGTCGAAATTGAGACGACGCCGTCTACGGCCAATGACGAGACGCAAATCACGGTGCGTGACGACGGACCCGGCATCCCCGACCGTGTACTTACTCCGTTCCGAGCCGACGGTGAGTCGCCGTTCCAGCACAATCACGGAATTGGCCTCTGGCTTGTCAACTGGGGTGTTCGGCAACTCGGTGGCGGTATCGAGTTCGAGCGCCCCGCCGATGGCGGAACTGTCGTTCACCTTTCTTTGCCAAACGTACTGCGTTGACGGTCACCGGTATCTACACGCAGCAGAACCGTGAGATCCTGTTTTCGGACGCAATCACAGCGGTGTCCCAAAAGCACTTCATCGACCGATTCACCGCTAGAAACACTCCGGACAGCTTTAATTTACAACAATGCCAACGATGATACGCCCTTCAACGATGAATCAACACACGCGTTCGTCATTCGACTCCGTCACGCGACGTCGAGCCCTCGCAGTCGGTGCCAGTGCCGCTGTAGCGTCCACCGCCGGCTGCTCGACAGTCCTTAATGCGATCGGCAACCGAATCTTCGAAGAGGTCAACCTCCTCAACCAGCTGAATCAGGAGGTCAGCGGGTCGATCGAAGTCGTAGATCCCGAGGGCGAGACGGTCCTCGATACTTCGTTCGACGTTCCCTCGACCGAGTCAGACGGTAATAGTAATATCGTCGCCTACGCCGACGTATGGACCACCACCGGCGAGTACCAAGTTGACTTGGAGCTCGCCGATACCGTGATCGCAGGTACTTCAGAGCTGAATCAGCGATTTTCGATTACTAGTACTGAAGAAGAAATTGTCGCTATTTCAATTGGCTCGAGCGATGAAAGTGAACCAATCGCGCTTCGAGTCGGAGAGTCGTTCTCGGATCTCGGGCAGATGAACGAGACCGGTTAACCGAGGCAAAGGAGTTTCGCGAAGGTTCATTTGATAACGGGTTCCTAGCTCGCGTCAACTACAAACAACACAAAGCGCCCGGCTGCGTGTACTAACACTGTTACTGGAAGCCCGATTGCGGCAGCTAGCACGGTAACTGAGAGTATTGTCGGAACGTTACCCACTGAAACCGCTAGTCCGACCATTGTGAGGAGTCCGCCAATGAACGTTCCCGCCGCAACCGTCTCTATCGTTCGGATGCTATCATATGCTAGCGTCCGCGTACTGCGGTCTCCGACGAACGGGATCCCCCGACGATCTACCTCTAAGTATGCGTAGCTGAGTAGTACGACTGCCAAACCGAGTAGCAAGACAGTACAGAAGAGAACGATGGCGGTTCCGCCAGCGAGGATCGACCCTTCTCCGCCGATCGCTGCTAATGACCCGAAGGCCAAAATCGGGACGGCAAGTGCTGCGAGCGCTATTGCCACTACGGAAATCCCGGCCCAGACGTAGATCCCGTTCCGTGAAAGCCACGTGTACGCCCGATCCGAGTAAGTATCGGAGTGTGACGTGGCTCGGTCAACCTCGGAGCTAGGCCCACCCGTTGAGGCGTCGTCTGTCATACCGGCATATCGGTCGTCTCCCGTATACTTCCTAGTCCGTGTCTCGGGCGGAGAAACACGGTGAGGAGACTCTGTTAAAATCCTTACAAAGTGATATTTTCTGACCAGCCGCGGTTAGTGCAGACCACTCAGAAACTGCCTATCGCAGAGAGTATTGTTCCGAGAAAGGACAGACAGGCGGAACCAGCCAACACGAGAAGGACGATGGCAGAGGCACTAAACTCCTCTGGGTCGGTTCGGAGCAATTCGTAGCCGGCAGTGGCAAGCATTCCAGCCCCACCGATCGCCATGAGCAGTATCGGGATGCTATGATCGCCAGCGATGAGCGAACCTACCGCTGGCCCCCCTACTGAAGCTCCAATTACCTGGATTTAGGCGCTAATTCCCCTTCCTCAAGGAGCAACGCAGGGAGCGAAGCGACCGAGTAGCGCAGTAGGGAGGGGATACAGCGTCCCCAGAAATCGGAGATTTCTGGTGTGCGAACGAGACGCTGGGCGTCTCGTCAACGCCGCACAGTTCTCATACATCCCCGACACTCGGCCCACAGGCCCACCGCTACTCTTATGTTTATCCAAAGTCTATACATTAGCGATGGATAGATTTGAAATTGAAGGCGAAGAAGTCCTCGACGGAACCGCAAAACCGTCAGGAAATAGCGCCCACGTCATTGTGCCCAAACGCTGGCGCGGGGCCGACGTGAAAGTCGTCCGCGTCTCCAACCCTGACCCAGACGAATAGGCCATGCAATACAACTACAAGTATCGACTCGACCCGCCGGAAGCCGTTGCCGAGACGCTTCTGTACCACGTTGATACTTGTAGGCAACTCTACAACCACGTCCTCTACCTGCTCAACGAGGCAGACGACATCCCCACCCGATACAAGATACAAGGACAGCTCCCCGCCCTCAAAGAGTGGTGGGACGACCTCGGGGACGTTCACTCGAAAGTTCTCCAGATGGTCGTCAAGCGCGTCTACGACAACCTCTCCATGCTCAAAGCGCAGAAGGAGAACGGACGCGCCGTGGGGATGCTCAAGTGGAAATCTCCTCGGGAGTATCAGTCGCTCACCTACAACCAGTCCGGCTCCAAACTCAAGAATACGAGTGGTCGGTCTGTCCTGTGGTTGAGCAAGATCGGTGAGATTCCGATCCATCTCCACCGCGACATCCCCGAGAATGCGACCATCAAACAGGTCACGGTCAAACGAGAACCCACGGGCGAGTGGTACGCCACGTTCGGTATCGATGTGGGGGAAAGCACACCTGAAAAACCAGAGACGCCCGAGAAGGTCGTTGGTATCGACGTGGGGATTCTCAAGTACGCCCACGACACCGATGGGTACGCTATTGAAAGCCCCAACTTCAGCAATGAGCGCGAACGACTCGAACGCGGACAGCGTGACCTTTCGCAGAAGGAACACGGCTCTGCGAATTGGGAGAAACAACGGCAGATCGTAGCCGAGCGACACGCCGATCTCAAGCGAAAGCGACGAGACTTCCTTCACAAGTTGTCGAACTACTACGCCACCGAGTACGACTTGGTGGCTGTTGAGGACTTGGATGCGAAGGGGCTGGTCGAACTCCCCGGTAATTCACGGAACCGAGCAGGTGCGGCGTGGGGGACGTTTCTACGGATGCTCGAATACAAGTGCGAGCGTGAAGGAACGCACTTCGTCTCGGTTGACCCGAAAGATACGACGAAAGAGTGTGCGTCCTGTGGTGTCAAGACGGACAAACCGGTGTGGGTCCGTGAACACTCCTGTCCGGCGTGTGGGTTTGAGGCGGACAGAGATGCGAATGCGGCGTGGAACGTCCTTTCTCGCGGCCTCGAAGACGTAGGAGTGGTTCACTCCGAATCAACGCCTGTGGAGACTGCGCTCCCTGTGGACACCGTTGTGTCTGCAAAGCGCGTCATGGAAACAGGAAGCCCTACCCTCAAGGAGCGAACGGCGTCAGCCGTGAGTGAGTAGGGTAGGGTAGTTCACCATTCGAAAGGGTACACCGTTGAGGGTGCCGCCGGTCGGAGGCGGTATTCAGATAAGTATCCGACTGATGAGCATATCCCATCGCCGTGGCATAGTCTGGTGGGATCGCCCATCACTTCTCGCGCTCTCCACTGGCTTCTGGGACGGTTTTTGACCGATCGGCGCCAGCGATGGGGCCAGGCATTTGGCGTCGTGTTCCGTCTCCTCGATACCCGTTCAGCTACCTCTTGCGACACTGCGTTCCGAACCGTGGATTTCCCCACTATTTTGAGGGTCGGTGATCTGGGATAATGTATGTCTGATACGGCCCTCCAAGACATATCGGGAGACGGTTCAACGGATTCCTCAGACCTGGATCTCGACTGGCTCACGCTTGAAGACGGCGAGTCTATCCAGTGGTCGAGTACCCCGCACAAGTACAGCGTCCTTCCTGCGTTTATCATCGGAATTCCGCTGTCACTCGTCCTTATTGGCATCCCGATCGTTGCTGCGTCCTATCTTCAGTACACCAATACGAACTACGTGGTCACCAATCGTGGCCTCTACAGCAAACGTGGGGTACTCTCACGTGACGTCCAACAGATTGGGTTCGACAAAGTCCAAAACATCTCGTACTCACAGTCGGCGCTCGGCTCGTACTTTGGATACGGCTCCGTTGACGTTAGTACAGCGGGCGGGTCCGGGATCGAACTTCAGTTTCGAAGTATCCCTGCCCCAGCAGCAGTTCAGGAACTGATCGCTAGGGAAATTGACAGCCGACAGCAGACCGAGTCTGACTCGACGAAAGAGGATGTTCTTGATTCGATTCTTGCGGAACTGCGCGTCATTCGGCAGGCGGTCGCCGACGACCAGAGCGGGTCCCAGGCCGATTCGACTGCCCCGTCTACTGACGAGGCAATCCATACTGACACAAGTAACACAGATGAGTGACAGCTGGTGGTATCAACACGACGATGAACGCGTTGTCTGGAAGGGTCGCCCGCGTCTCTCAGCGGCTCTTCCAGACATAATCGTCGGAACCGCCATCTCTGTGTTTGCCCTTGTCGGCGCTGTTAGCGTCGACCTCTGGTTGTTAGCGGGGGTGCCCATCGGCGTTGCGGTTCTCAGTTGGGGGCTACTCAGGGTACGACGGACGCAGTATCTCTTGACAACCCGAGCAGTATGGGCAAAGCGGGGCGTCCTCGGACGAACCGTTCGTCGTGTCCATGTCGATAAAATCCAGAACACTTCGTTTTCTCAGTCCGTCACAGGCTCGTTTTTCGGTTATGGAAAAGTGTCCGTTGAGGTCGCCGGAGGACGCGACCTAGAGTTTCGGCGGGTTGATAACCCGAAGAACGTCCAGACGACGCTCGCGGAGTACATGGGTAATGAAGAGTACGCAATCCCCGGGTCTCGAGAGCAGTGGGAATCTGTCCTCAGCCTTGTCCGTGAAATCCGCGCCACGGTGGCGCCCACCAGAGATGATAGTGAGCCTGTGACCGGAGAATAAGAGAGTTCACATTGGGTCTCAAACGGTCTGTCGCCAATATTGAAGGCAGTCAGTTACTGTACGTCGCCAGCGCGAGCAGCGTCGGCGAGAGATCACGTGGTGACCGGAAGATTAGTTTCCGGTAGGACAACCCGTTTATAAATGATCAAGTAGGAAACTGTCGCAAGCAGATACACACCGACTGTCGGCAGTGGCGGCCAGTTCAAAATAAAAATCGCGAACGCTACCCAGAATCCGGCTAATAGAATCCCACATAGTGAGACGACATGTAATCCCTCCTGTGACTGAACTTGAATGTCGCTCCCTGTCAGCAGCCGGACGCTGACCATCGCCACAGTAAGTGTCGCCCAGGTCAAGACTGGGAGCCCGAACACGGTCCATATATTGACCGGTAACTGTGGAGACTCACTGAGCAGTATTGGCCACCCGACTATCCCGAGTGCCACCCAGCCAATGCTCCGAAAGAGCTCTTCGCGGAAGATTGAACGGACGCGTGGGTGGTTAAGGAATTCGTGGAGGGGATGCGTCGAAGTAGTCTTGTCGGCTGTCAGCGCTTGTTTTCCTTCCGGCGATAGCGGCCACTCCGACTCAGGGTGGTTGAGATAATACAAGGTTAGTGAATCAGCGAACGACTCCGTCGTGACGACTCCGTTTTCCTCGAGTTCTGTTAACCGGTTCCGGAGCGTCACCTTAGAGACGTCTGGCTTGATCTGCTGTTGGATTTGCTGGAGCGAAAAGAACGGCCGATCTGCTCGATACATCGTTTCGACGACGTGGCGGCGGGTGAGTTTGGTGTTTACCCGCTTGTCCTGAGGCAGCTTTTCTGTTATCCAAGGTGGGAGGGCCATGTGTTATCAGTCAGTCACGCACAACATCTTATCGAGTCAAATTGTATGTTTTGCTCTGTTGGGGCCACAGGGCGGTGCGGTGCTGTTTCAGCAATTGAAACTGCTTCGGAGACCCTGAGACTGGCCCGAAGCGTCAGGTAGTCGCTGTCGAGCCCCTGTCCGTCGGGTGAACGTACCAGTACCAGAGGGAAGTCACGGCCGCGACCGCGACGTAACTGAGCGTGATCCACTGAGCGGAGTAACCACCTCTTGTGACGAGATACACCGCGGCGACACCCCCGAGCATGATCCCGAGGGCGAGGCTCACGGATATTCCGCCTGTCGTCTGGACACAAAGATCCGATTCGGTCACGCTCCGGACTCCGATAGCACTTGCCGTCAACACGGCCCAGGTGATCACGGGAAGTCCGAAGACCGTCAGGGGTGTCGGGTTGAGCCAACTGACTTCCATCGTCACTAGCGGCCAGCCGACGAGTCCGGCTCCGAACCAGACGATACTTCGTAACAGTTCCGTGCGTACGATTTCGCGTAGTTGTGGCGTCATGTCCACACACCCGCCTAGCGTAGCAACCGGTAAAGCAGCGCCGAGAATCTTGCGTTCACAGAGGCGGACTTTCCGGGCACAAAGGAGAGTTTGTACCCGGAAAGTAGAGGTATTGCGCCACGGACCGTCGCGCTAGGCGGTCACTAGCCGGTCGGATTAAGCTCGGTGTGAGATATAGGAGACAGCGAAGCCCCCCGGCCAATTTCGACCTGTCTTTAACGCGACATTGGTAAAACTAATTATGGCCAAGAATTTTGTCGTTCTATTTTGAAAAATGTATTCGTATTCTAATATCCCCTTTGGGCACGAGTAACGGCTTCGTGGCAGAGCCAGAGATCGACAGTCCACAAAGCTTAGATCCTCAACCACCCGAATCAACGGGAGTAACATAGTGATCAGGGGGATCCCATGATATCAGCAGAGGGAACACGTCACTCTGTATGCTTAGACCGGTACTTCTCGTCGGGTCTGTATTATCAGCTCTTGGTTACAGGGAGAACCAGCGCACAGATACTACAGAAGACGATGGTGCGCGTATTTCAGTATTCAATCCCAGTGAGGCACGGGTTCTACGAGCAACCCGAACTCAGCATCTGTGAGCACTGGCGCGAAAGAGCCCTCGACAGGCTGTTGTCGGGAACAGAACACTCAATTCGACGATTGAGAGGTCATTTAGGAGCTAGTTCCGGAAATCACGCTGCTTGTCGCCCCCTCGGTACAGATATTTCAGTGCTACCTGTGGCAACTCAGTAACAATAGCGTTGAGAGCCATGTACTTACAACAGACACTCTATCCGATCGGACTGGCCAGTACCAACATTGCGATAGGCTGGCTGCTTTATTATTCATCTGAGCCGATCCTCGGAGGGCTGCTCGTCGTGGTTGGGGCCTTTGTCATCCTCACTTCAATTGGGAGTACTCTCAGTCGATATAAATCCGTACTCAGTGATCAACACTGACTCGAGCAACAATGGCTTACTACTATTATATCCGCTACCGGTTAGGTACATGAATGCCCTCCACAGCATCTGTTCAAAAGTCACGAGACAGAACTGTGATTGATCCTGAGGGGTCTGTGTTCCACGCCCAGGGTACGCGCAGCGGGTCGCTTTGTCACCACATCCGTAGATGAGCTCAGCAGCCACAACTCACAATACGGGGGATAGTCGCCTCCCGGATCCCGAACTATCGGCCCTCCTTGTGGCGAATCTGGTTCCGGTTGTCGGGATTGTTGTGTTCAACCTATCGGTTTTAGAACTGCTGACCTTATATTGGCTTGAGTTCGGTGTTGTCTGTTTTTGGGCGGTTGTTCGAGCGACGTTTGCCGGGCGGCCAATGGAACGGAATGGGGATCCAATCCTGTTGGGGGCGATTGCCACAAAAAAGACCTCTATTTCAGTCCCGCTGATCGGTGCTAACGTCCGACTACTGACGATTCCGACACTTTTGTTCGTGGTACCGATCCTCATCGGACTGTGGCTATTCGTCGGGGCATTAGTTGTCGGCCCCGTAGCAAATGTGAATCCGGATGCCAACATCTCGTCGTGGCTTATCGCTGGTGCGTTTGGAATTTTCATCACAGCAGGATGGCGAACAGCCACTACGTACTTTCGAGATGGTGATTACCAAGATCACAACGTCGCAACCGCTCTTCAGAGTGTCGTCACGGAAGGCGCAACAGTACTCCTCGCGAGCATCATCGCGCTGCTCACCGCAGCTCTGGTTGTCTCTAACGGCGGGGGTGGAGAGACCTCTCGTGCGGTTGAACGGGTTGCGACGGGACCACTCGTCGCAGTGGTAGTCTCAATTAGGCTCCTCACCGATCTCGCAGAATACTACTACGATGGCCGTCTCGGTGCGGGATTGTGGTCACTTGTCGGTCGTGGAGACGCATACAGTCCCCCGGAGCGTGAGACAATTGAGACAACGCTATCAGGAAATTCCACAGTTTTGCGGCCGTCGCTGTCGGGACGGCTACTGCCTACGGCCTCACATTTCCGGACACACCCTGGACTATGGTTGCTGACACCACTCGCCTTTCTCGCCGCATCACTTGCTGTATTTGATGGTGCTACCCAAATAGCGGGTGGCATCATGCTTCTCGGGACCGGCGTCCCGCTTAGTCTCATCCATCTTGACTACTGGATCCGGTACGCTGGTGTTGAATACCGGCTAGATTCGGACACCATTGTTGCGACTGATACCCTGTTTCAAACCCCTCTTTGGCGGTACGAATCGCTAGCTGATCATGAGGTCCGAATCGAACGTGACGCCGTCGACAGGTGGTTAGACACCTCGACGGTACTTGTTGACCGCGGTGACAGACCGACCAAGCTACCACGACTCGAAGATACGACCCCAATCACGGACTCTCTTGTCGACGTGAGTACCGCTGACAGTGACGCTGGTGTCAATTGGAATGCGAATACAGACGAGCCAGACACCATGGTGGAAGTTAGTATCGAACTGCTGCGGTTAGACAGTACAGCACCCCGTATGTCGCTTGTGTCGATGACTCTGTTCGGAGTCGTCTCACTGATTGCGTTGGTGATAGCTGCTCAGTTTGAAGGCGGCGCAGCAGCGGGTGTCTTCGTATTTCTGTTCACTGTGATTCCGCTCGTCGGACTTATAATCTACCAGATCAGCAATAACTAATGCTGTTGGCCTTCCAGTGTTAGGCTGCGGTTCCACCAATTTGGGACACTAACCTCTATTGGTGGTGTGTCGGTACTAGATACATCTACTTGACGAATGATAGTACTGGTGGACGGGGTGGAGGGCCGTCCTTCCAGCGGAGGGTGATCAATGAAGCGTCGCGGGGGGAGTAGGTGAGCCTTCCATCCGTTGGGGGGGAGGTGAGCGATGGGAGAGGCCCAGCGACCGGATATTTGTTCAAGACCGCCTCCGGCCGGCGGCTACCTGTATCTAATACTGGGAATAGTATCAAGCCCGTAGCAGCGTTTCATCGGGAGAAACACGGCGCAGTTGGGCCTAAATGAGATTTTGAGTGTTAGGCCATGCTCTCCGTTGAGCTAGTGGCATCGTTATACTGGTAGCCACCGAATCCGAGAAGCGGGTAGAAGACGAATGAAATAAACGTGAGTCCGAGGCCGAACAGAATCCCCTTATTGAATTTGCCAGCGACATCGATACTAACTTTCAGCGTGGCGAAGAAATTGATCACTGGGACGAAGAACAGAGCAAACCAATACCATGCGTTTCCGCTCACCTTGACTAAGACGTAGAGGTTGTATATCGGAATAATCGCAGCCCAGCCCGGTTTCCCAGCTTTCTCAAATACTTTCCACAATCCGGCAAAAATCAAAATAATGAGTCCTAGTGTAACGAACAATTCAATATTGGTACTACTGGCTCCTTGTATCGAAACTGATGAACTCAACGCTGATCGCATCAGTCAATGAATTCTTCCATATTAATAAAAATCCAAGTCACCGTTTCACACTCTGAATTACGACCATTGGAATAGTTATCATACCGAACCCAAACTTCCAGAACACATATGTTCGTAGCTTTCGACTGAGGAAGTAATGTCCGCGCTTCAGTCTGCCCTCCTCAATTGGAATCCGAGTCGGATCATAACTGCCGTCATAGCTGGCACTACAGTCTTTCTTGCGTCCCAAGTTACTGATGGAGTTCTCTTGGAGCTTGGCGTGGCAGTTCTCTTAGCAATGGTACTCCATATTCCATGGTGGTTGTACAACCGTCATACCACCCAGTCTGTAGATGGGTGACAGACTCGCGCCCTGTATTTAACAGCCCGTTTGTACCAACTGCTAAGAATTTCAACAGAGCCGAGAGGTTGAAATGGTGAACACAGAATTAAAAACAAGCAACTGGATCTACCACCTAGCACTATTGCCAACTGACGGACTAGGCACCGTCGTGGTGATTAATAGACATGATAGATGATATCTTAGAGTTCATTTTTGAACTATTGCTGGAGTTGGTCCCAAACGCGGTATGGAAGGTTCTGCTGAGTGTGGTCGGGATCGCGATGACGGTTGTCGGAGCGACAAACATTACAGAGTCAATACGAATAGGGGCCGCATTAATCGCCGTCGGTACATTCCTATTTATATCCTCTCTCCTCTCGTTGTACCGATCGAGCTAATTCTTTTTTTTATTACGACGCCGTCACGAGCACGAACCCGACGACACCGATGAGGAACACGATGAGTG
This sequence comes from Halorubrum sp. GN12_10-3_MGM, assembly GCF_005435235.1. Classification (NCBI taxonomy): domain Archaea; kingdom Methanobacteriati; phylum Methanobacteriota; class Halobacteria; order Halobacteriales; family Haloferacaceae; genus Halorubrum; species Halorubrum sp. GN12_10-3_MGM. The sequence goes on along the minus strand of NZ_SGUB01000021.1, from coordinate 8,835 downwards.
TGAACACGAAGCCGGTCAGTTTCACTCGACGGCCATAGGCGTTGAGTTCGTCTCGGGAGTACATGATTGTAACGAGGCGAGACGGATGTCGGAACGGACTCGGTGGCCGTGGGTCTGGAATACGTTCACGCAGTCGTCTGTATTCGGTAAATGACCAAATGCCATATAGTGTAAGCCCAAAGACAAATCCTAAACCAGATAGAAGCGCCGCAAGGAACGCGAATCCGACTGGATCAGCCACACTGACCTGTATTGATGACCCCTCTGAGTTCAACAGAAGTACCACTATAGTCACGAGAGAAACGAAAAACACAGCTGGTGTAAACAACATGAGACGCTTACTAACTCCTCAGCTTTGAACGTTGAGTATCTAACACTTAATCGACCGAAAATGGCGGCTGAGACGGTGTGAGCATGGAAAAGGGAGTTCAGCCGGAGACGCTCCACTCTCCACTAGAGGTTCAAACGCCGTGAACGCTGCCTTCATTATCCTCTGTGAATCACTCTCCAGTTCGGCCGATACCGTAAACTCCTCGTAGAACGTCTTTCCCTCCGATTTCGGGCCAAATAGTGTCAACACGACAACGTTCAAAGCTGAGTAACTCGAGACAGTGTGTCTCGATTAAACCCGAACACCGTGTCATATCGAGTTGGCTCGCGCCCAGTTGTTTGACTGATCCCTACATTTTGGCCAGGATTACGCGCCCCAATCGCATGAAGTGCTGTCAAGAGCGCCAGAAGACTCCCAAAACCAATGAATCTGAATGGAGCAAATACCGTTTGTCGCTTGAGAAACGCTCCACTAGGGTTGTCGGGGGTAACGTAGGCTGTCGCTGTCTCATTCGGCTCATATGGCTCAATACTACGTTGAGCGTCACTCCGGACGGTGTATATCGGCCGCGTTGAGCCTGGGAACACCTGTTTGCTCGTATATTCACGCCCCTGATATTCGTAGGTGTGCTCAACTGAGATGCGGTAGTAGAAGCGACGCCCATCAGATCTGCTGATATCGGTGCCAACAACAGTTGTTTCGACAGCGACAGCATCGTCAACAGCGTCCGACTGCTGGACGTAGTCATATCCTCCATACCCAGCGATGCCGAGTCCGAGAATGAGCGCGAGAAGGATCAGCGGCGTAACCGTGACAGCCACCCCACGGAGAGTAAACTGCATTTCACCTGATTGTTTTTATTGGAACCAATAAGCCTGAACGGAGTGTTTCAACAGCAGCAACAGCAGTCAGCGTAATTCAAGATGGAGCCCCCGACCTCAAGGAGCGACCGAAGAGAGTGAGTAGGTCGGGAAGGGAACCGACATGATTCCGTCATTACCACGTTCTACACGTGGCTAACTCTCCTCCAAAAACAGTATTGTCATAAAGACTTAGCGTAACATCTGAATTACGGATGGAGGTACGTCGTACGGTCCCCGTCAAACTCGACGTGGCCGACAGCGACGCCGCCCTCCTCCACGAAACCATCTCCGAGTTCCTGTGGGCCGCCAACTACGTCGTTGACCACGCCTGGCAAGGTGAGTACAAGACGACGAGCAAAGCCCAACTCCAGCGTGAAACCTACGACGACGTGCGGGCCAAAACGAGGCTCCAAGCGAATCTCGTCCAGAACGCTCGCAACAAGGCCGCCGCCGCCGTCCAGAGCGTTGTCGCACGCTGGAAACAGGGTGACTACGCGGGAAAGCCGCACTTCTCCGCCCCGACGCTCGTCTACGACAAGCGATGTGCGACGTTCAACGACGACCACGCGACGCTCTCGACCGTTGCGGGACGTATCACCGCCAGATATGTTCTCCCCGACGGGGATCGCGAGACGCCTCATTCAGAGTTTCTGTTCAACGACGACTACGACGTGACGGGCGCAGAACTACACTACCGCGACGACGAGTTCCACCTTCACGCCCGCACAAAGGCGGACGCGGAGTTCGAGACTGCCGATGACGGTAACGACGGGCACAACACAGTCCTCGGCGTTGACCTCGGCATCGAAAACGTCGCCGTCACCTCCACGGGCACGTTCTGGAACGGGGCAGAGCTGAACCACTGGCACCGCGAGTTTGAAAAGCGGCGCGGGTCGTTCCAACGATGTGGAACCCGGGCCGCCCACGAACCCATCCAGTCGGTTGGACGTACCGAGACGGGGCGCTATGACCACTTCTTACACACCGTCTCGAAAGAACTCGTCGCGGAAGCCGTCGAACACGACTGTGACGTGATCGCGTTCGAGAACCTGACTGGGATTCGTGACCGAATGCCGAATGCCAAGACATTCCACGTATGGGCCTCCCGCCGGCTGTGCGCGTATGTGGAGTACAAAGCCGAAATGGTCGGTATCTCGGTCGAACAGGTGAGTCCCGCGTACACGAGCCAGCGGTGTTCCAAGTGCGGGTTCACTCACGAGGATAACCGCCCCGCCTCGAACGAACCGGACGTGTTTGAGTGTCTCAAGTGCGGATACTCACCCCACGCCGACTACAACGCGGCAAAGAACATCGGCCTGAAGCATCTCCGCTCGGGGCAAACGTCGTCGGGCGGAGGCGCACCCGTAAACGTGCGCTTGAATCGCGGGAGATTGAACGTGAACGGGGATTACGAGCCTGCCAGCGATGGCCAGAACGGGAGTCCACGCGAAAGCCCTACGCTCAACGAAGCGAACGGCAGCGCCGTGAGCGAGTTGGGTAGGGTAGTTCACAGCCGGCTATACCACTCGACATATCTGTGTTTCCGGGCCAGTAACGGGTATGATGAAATTATGGATGAATCGCTTGAACAACCAGCGTGAGTGAGCGCAATGACATCAGTAACTGCCCAGCGGTTCAACGCTGTTCCATCTAAAAATCCGAAAGCGAATCCCCTCCACCAATGCTGCTCTCATTAGGACCCTCACTTGCCGTTGATCTCGTTGCCGTAGGCCTCCTGGCGTGGGTAACGTGGCAAACTGCGAAGGATCGGTCCCCCCCAAATGCGGTCCCCTTTGCGCTCATGAGCGGCAGTCTGTTACTATGGGCACTGCTCTCGCTGATCTCTGAATTTCCGAACGCATGGGGGGTCGGATCGAATTTGGCTGCTATCGCGCAGGTTGTCCCGGTCGTGTTTCTCCCCGCGATATGGCTGGTCTATGTCCTTGGGTATATCGGCCGAGAGACAGGCTTTACTTCCCTCCGAGGGGGCTTGTTTGTTCTCCTTGCGCTCCCGCTGATTGGGGCAGCAGCCACGTTCGAGGGTGACCCAACGCGGGAGGAGATCCGTCGCTCACTCGCGTCACTCGTCGGTACTGAACTGTTATTATTGTTCATAATTTACGCCTACGCGGCGTTTCTCTTCCTCAGGTACGGCTGGAACCACGGCCGTGTTTCAAGAACACAGGTTGGGATCCAGCTAGGAGCAATCTCAGCACCATACATTATCGGGGGCTGGCTTGACGGGAGTTTGATCATCGACGGAGTCACTGGCGGGTTGTTAGTTTCGGGAGTGTTACTTACCGTTGCGATTCAACGCTATCCGGTATTGACGGGGTTCCCGAAAGCAGATTATGTCGCGCGGTCACGCGTCGTCGAATCGCTCCAGGAGGCGGTTGTCGTTGTCGACTGGGAAGCAAATATCCTCGATGCCAACGTGACAGCTGAAGGCTTGTTTGGGTGGGCGACACGAGACGTGATCGGGACACCAGTCAGCGCGGCCGTAGACGGATTCGATGTGACAAATCTATCAGCTGGTACAACTGAGGTTGTCTCGCTCCAAACGACAAAGGGCCGACGTCAGTTTCAGTACACGGTCTCCGACGTCGAACGCGACACGAGTGACAGCGACGGGGAACCCGTGGCGCGGACAATTGTCTTCCGGGACGTGACCGATCAGCGAACCCGTGAACAGCGGCTCTCAGTACTCAATCGCGTGCTTCGACACAACGCCCGGAACAAACTCGACGTGATCTTAGCGCATGCGGATCACGTAGAAGACGACACGCACCGGACAGCGATTCAAAATAGTGCCAGCGAGCTTGCCTCGGTCAGCCGGAAAGCACGAGAGGCTGAAGCAGTTATGACCGATAGCGTTAGCGCCCCGTCAACGGTCGATATTGCTGCGGTCGCCCACGAAGTCGCCGCAACGGCCCGTGATGATTACCCGGATAGCAGCATCTCAGTCACTGCTCCGGAGCGGCTACAATTGACCTCCTATCGAACTGTTGTGCGACGGCTTATGACAGAACTCGTCGAGAACGCTATTGTTCACTCAGACGACCCCGCACGAGTCGATATCGAGGTCGAAACGACAGCTGATGATATCCCACAGCTCCGCATCGCAGACAATGGTCCTGGGATCCCGGACCGAGAGCGAGACTTGTTGACCGAATCGAGCGAAACACAACTTGAGCACGGACTGGGTGTCGGACTCTGGTTCGTCAATTGGGCCGTAAGCCAACTGGGCGCTGAACTTGAGTTCCAGTCTACTGGTACCACAGGCACTACCGTAGTCGTTCGTTTTTATCGGAACAGAGAGTCGATGCCGCAAGACTCAGACGGCAGCCATAATCGGTGACAGGCGTATTGATGCTGGAGCCTTAGCCGACCGCGGCTTTATTTGAACTTTCAGAAGGTAGTATATTGTACTGGGTCCTAGTTTGTGTAGAATCCTTCAGAATCGCTCAGTAAAGGGTACTTACAGACCAGATTCGGACTATACCTCTCCTAATGCTGTCAAGAACGTCTTGCGAGATACAGAGGGTGAATTCAGTAGGATAACCCCACGTGGCTTAGCGTATCGGCAGTAATCTAACAATCAGCCTCACTACTGTGAATTCAAAAGTCGACCTTCCATTACCCAATGATGTACTCCGGAGCGAGGAAGATAATGGCGAGAAGACAGACAAATACGAGAATGGCTGTGAGACGCAATAGACCAGCCGCCCGTCGTCGAGTTTTTGGAAGAGATTCAGCAGTTCCGGACAGCGCAGCTCCGACGATAAAAAATAGCATCCACGGGACTCCTCCAGCCTCGCCGACACTCCAACCATACACGAATATACACAAGAAGGCGAGCGACGCGCCAAACTGGATGAGTGAATTGGGGCGACCTTGTGGCTCGTTAAACAGAACGTTGCTGATGTAGGGGACCATAGTTGATGCGTACCTGCTAAAGATACAAAATAATGACTTAGTATGATCCCAGTGGAACGTGTTCTGTGCTACGCGATTCCACCGCAGGAACCGAGAGGTAAATATTGCGAGATTCGCGCGCTGTATCTCGCACGACGATCCGAATGTCTCCCTGAATTAGTAGAACTCCCGGTGTTCAATGCGCAGGCACATTTCTCCGGGTGATTCAGATCTGAATTCACAAAATAAATGTTGTGGCAAATCTTCTGTCACCCTATTTTACCTCACTAAACATACGTTCAACGGCATTGCGATTCCCATGTGTAACGTGCTGGAGTCGAAGCCTGTGACGATGACAGGGCGCGTGTAACCACAGCGCGCCGTCGACCAGAAAGATTGCGTCGTCGAATAATCTGTGCGTTGCTGAGCTTCGTCCGGAGACGGTCGGTCCACAACCGCTTTGATACTGAAGCCACCCAACACAGTACGGTGATTCAACTCGATCCGCTGGGGCTGTTCAGGGTCGGTATTCCAGCGGTGAGTGGCGGTGTCGCCGGGGCAGTGGGGGTGACGGCGTACCGACGACTCCGGCAGGGGGATGCCCGCACCGGGCTCGCTAGGCCGTTCGTCGTCCTCGCCGGGGTGGTGTCGCTCCTCGGGGTCGGATACGCCGGGCTACACGCAGTGACGCCACTCGAGAACCTGCCACTGGGGTCCGCAGTCCTACTTCTGGCGGTTCCATGGATGACGTTTGCAGCACGATACATCGGGATCGGGCGGTACATCACACCTAGACGAGTACTCGCGGTGACGCTGGCCGTGGCTATCCTCGTCGGTGTGAACCTTTTGGGACGACTGATACAGGAGGGGTGGATCACGACCTCGCTGGTGGGTACTGAGGCGCTCCAGACGCTCGAAACGGCACAGTCGGTGGCCACACTGGTACTCCTGACCCTCGTGTTCGCACTGATCGGGGGAGTTGTCGTCGCGACGTATCGACACGACCGACTGTCGACGGTACAGAGTCTCCTCGTCGTAATACCGATCGCCGGATTCATCTTTACCGTTCAGACGACCCGTCCTACGACGCCGCTGTTGAACGACGTGCTGATCGGGAGTACGTTTCTCGTGGTCGCCGCCAGCCTCACGCTGGGGATCTTTCGCTATGATGTCGTGACTCGCGTCCCCGCGACCCGGAGACTGGGTGAGCGGGCGGCACTGACAGAGACCGACGAGGCGATTTTCGTCCTTGACGACCGGGCACGGGTGGTCCGAGTGAACGAACCGGCCGAACGAATGTTCGGCGGCGCACAGACGCTGGCCGATGTCACGGATCACTCGGTGACATCCCTGACCGAACTCAATACTATCACCTGCCGGACGACGACGGGCCACAGACAGTTCGAACCGCGCGTCTCGCCGCTTGTCGACGAGTACGGGGAGACGTTCGGTTACACCGTCATGTTGATCGACGTGACGAACCGCGAAATCAGGCGACAGCGGCTGGCGGTACTCAACCGCATCCTCCGTCACAACGTCAGGAACGAACTGGACGTGATACGGGCGCACGCGGAGGAGGCCGACCTCGCCCCGGCCGTCGACGGCGCGGACAGACTGAGCGCACTGAGCGCGGAGGCACGGCGGGTCCAAGATCTCATGGAGCGGTCCGCGGCCGATCGAACCGAAGTCAGCTTACGGCCGCTTCTCGAAGATGTTGTCGCCGACGCAACGGCTGGTGTAAACGCCGACGTGACCCTCACTGCCCCCGACGTGACGGTAAACATCGACCCGGAACGGTGCCGATACGTGATCGATCACCTCGTCGAGAACGCAGTCGAACACAACGACGGGGAGTCCCCACGCGTCGTGGTTCGTGTAGAACGGACCGGGGCGGACGTCCGTCTTGTCGTCGCGGACGATGGTCCAGGGATACCAGAGTCAGAGCGGGCAGTGATCGAGGGGGGCGTCGAGACCCCCTTCGAACACGCCAGTAGCTTGGGCCTCTGGGGGACCAACTGGGCCGTCCAGAGCATGGGCGGGTCACTCTCCTTCGATGAGAGTGATCTCGGCGGGACAGCCGTTGAGGTTGTCCTCAGAGACGTGGAAGTCTCCGACGTGTGACAATGAAAAGAGAGCATTCGGGTGAGGTGTATCAAGCGTCGTAGCAGCCTGGGCCACCTGGACCACGGTGTCCGTCTCTCTTATCGAGATACCTATACGAGGCCGACAAACGTTCCGCTCTTGGCACATAGCCCACACTCTGCGCTCACAGAGTGGGGCTGCTATCCCTAGCAACTCAAATTGACAACGACTGGATCACGATATATCATCTGCTGAATGGTTTTTAACAGAGCCAGCATTTTTAGTTACTAGGTGTCTGAAAGACGACTTGATGTATTCAGTCCTCCGACAGAACACTCGGACATTCGGACGACGCATACAGCGGGTATCGCTACTTCGTCTGTCATACCGCTCTCGGTGGTGTGAGAAGATGCGTCTACAGTCAGCTGAACCCCGCAGCAACGTCCGACATTCTCCTCATTGTACGCGGCCTCGTGGTGATTGACAGTATGAACGACGATTCAGGTGTGAATGTTAAGGGTCCCGATAGCCTCAAGGGTGCTTTATTGTACATCCTCATTGGGATTGCTATCGCCAGCTACGGAGGATACGATTACGTTCAACAGACGGAGGCAGTCCGAGAATCAGTCGAGGTTGATGCGACTATCACCGAACTCGATATCGAGGCTGATAGCGGAACGTCATCAAATCCGGGCGCCGATTTCGATCCGGTGGTTGAGTTTGAGTACACGTATAACGGAAATGAATATACTGGGACAAAAATATACCCCGCAGATCTTGAACAGAACTACGAGACGCAATCGGGCGCCGAATCAGCCATTGAGGAGTACGAACAGGGGGCACAGACAACCGCATATGTTTCTCCCGACGAGCCGGGAGATGCGTTTTTGAAAAATCAAACGTCGAACGCACCGATCATTGCGATTGTACTCGGTGGACTATTCACCCTCTTCGCCGCGGTTTCCGCCGTAAGGAAACTCTAGCACGCTGGAACTGCGCTGAGGGTAATCCGTGGGGGTGGAGCAGAATATATTCGTTGTTGATCAGGAATAGTAAGCGTTAAACCTAGGAACATTATCTGTTTCTGAGCCAGAGAGTACAGGTAACACCTATACAATTGCCGGATGCTGGCTGAACTATGGACAGAAGCTCGAAGAGCCAGTTGTTGGTCTCCGGGGGAAGTCTTCTACTAGTATTCCAACTAATCGTGTTTCAAGGGGCGTTCAACATCGTCGAAAGCTCTGGAGTTTCAGGTAGGCTGAGGGGTGTTCTCAGTGGTGGATTATTACTCATCGCCACGATCTGTGTCGGTAGCGGAGCATATCTTCGGTATTAGCAGAATACAGGCGGTAAGCCCCCTTCCTCAAGGAGCGACCAGCGGGAGCGAGTAGGGAGGGGATACACCGCCGTCATCACGTCTCAAACACGTTCGTACTCGCTGCCTAACCACCTCACCGATAGAGTTAAGTTGAAATAATGTTTAAACACAAATGATGGATAGACACGAACTAGAAGGTCACGAAGTCATCGAGGGAGAGGTGAAGCCGACCGGCAACGGCGCACACGTTCTCGTTCCGAAGCGATGGCGTGGTGCAGACGTGAAAATCGTCCGAACCTCAACCCCCGACGAATAGTCAATGCGCT
>NZ_SGUB01000020.1:0-63283 GCF_005435235.1 Halorubrum sp. GN12_10-3_MGM | reverse complement strand
GTCGGGCGGTCAGCGGCGAGTCGACCGCGAGGCGACCGGGCGGGCGCGGTCGGCTCGGGTGGCTCTTCGAGCCGCGGCTCGCGACCGTGGCCGCGGTGAGCCTCTTCATAGTCGTCCTCGCGGGGCTCGTTCAGGTGAGCTTCGGGGCATACTCGATGACGGTCGAGCAGGCGTGGCGGGCCGTCCTCGACCCGGCCGTCCTGCTCGACCCGCGGTGGTTCCTCAACTTCCTCCTCGGCGAGGAGCCGATGCGGGCGGTCACGGGGTTCCGGGGCGAGCTGCCGGAGCTCGCGCGCGAGACGCTCGTCGTCTGGAGCATCCGCCTGCCGCGAGTGCTCGTCGCCGTCGTCGTCGGGATGAACCTCGCCGTCTCCGGCGCCATCTTCCAGGCGGTGACGCGCAACGAACTCGCGAGCCCGTTCATCCTCGGCGTCTCCTCGGGCGCCGGGCTGACCATCCTGCTCACGCTCGTCGTGTTCGGCGGGCTCTCGGCGTTCCTCCCGCTGATCGCGGCGCTCGGCGGATCGGTCGCGTTCCTGATCGTCTACGCTATCGCGTGGAAGAACGGGACGAGCCCGGTCCGGCTCGTGCTCGCGGGCGTCATCGTCGGGACCGTCTTCAACAGCCTCCAGACGGGGCTGTTCTTTTTCGCCGACGACATCGGCGTCGTCCAGTCGGCGATCCAGTGGACGACGGGGTCGCTGACGGGGACCGACTGGGAGCAGGTCCGGACCGCGCTCCCGTGGACGCTCGTGGCGGTCGTGCTGTCGCTCGTCGGCTCGCGGCAGCTGAACCTCCTCCTCCTCGGCGAGCAAACGGCGAAGTCGCTGGGGATGTCGATCGAGCGGGTCCGGTTCGCGCTCTCCGGCGTCGCCGTGCTGGCGGCCGCCGCCAGCATCGCGGTAGCGGGAATCGTGAGCTTCGTCGGCCTCATCGTCCCGCACGTGGTCCGGAACCTCGTCGGCAGCGATTACAAGCGGGTGATCGTCGGCTGCCTGTTCGTCGGCCCGGCGCTGATGGTCGGCGCCGACGTCGGCGCGCGCCTCGGGGTGAGCGTCCTAACCGGCGCGGACGCACAGATCCCGGTGGGGATCGTCACCGGGCTGGTCGGCGGCCCGTACTTCCTGTATCTGATGCGGCGGCGGCAGAACGTGGGTGAGCTCTGAGTGTGCATATTCCGTGCGAACGCGACCGAACCGGAGGGATCGAGCGGCAAGACCGAAACGCGCGGCGCGAACGGCCCGCGCGACGCGACCGGACCGACCGGAGCCGGCGACGCGACCGACGCGAGCGACCTCAACGCCGAGGACCTCGTGGTGGGCTACCCGACCGCCCCGGAGCCGGTGATCGACGGCGAGTCGATCGCGGCCGAGCCGGGCGCGGTGACGGCGCTCGTCGGGCCGAACGGCTCCGGGAAGAGCACCCTCCTGAAGGGGTTGGCGGACCAGATAGCGCCCGACGACGGCTCGGTCCTGCTCGACGGGCGCGACGTCCAGTCGATGGACGCGAAGCCGCTCGCGAAGCGGCTCGGGCTGCTCTCGCAGGAGCGCACGTCGCCCGAGAGCATCACCGTCGAGGACCTCGTGTACCACGGTCGCTACCCGCACCGGGGGTTCTTCGAGCGGACGACCGAGGAGGACGCTCGCGCGGTCGAGCGCGCAATCGACCTGACGGGCTGCGGCCACCTGCGCGACCGCGAGGTTGGGAGCCTGAGCGGCGGGCAGCGGCAGTTGGCGTGGATCGCGATGGCGTTGGCGCAGGACACCGACGTGCTCCTCTTGGACGAGCCGACGACGTTCCTCGACCTTCACCACCAGATGGAGGTGATGGAGGTAATCGAGACGCTCCGCGACGAGAGCGATGTCACCGTGGTCGTCGTCCTCCACGACATCGAGCAGGCCGCGCGGCTCGCCGACCGCGTGGTCGCGCTCAAGGGCGGGGAAGTCCGGGCGCGCGGCCCGCCGGAGGAGGTCGTCACGGAGGACCTGCTCTCCGAGGTGTTCCGCGTCGACGCCGACGTGGTCGGCACCGACCGCGGGCCGCGAGTCACGCCGATCCGCGCGCGCCACGAAGAGTGACCGGAACCGGTGCGGGGGAGCGACACGGTTTTAGGTCGCCCTAAAGATCGGAACGGTTAAATTGGTTTAGGCTAGCCTAAAAGTATGCGCAGAAGCGACGAGGCAGTCGACGGACACACCCGGAGAGCGTTCGCGAAGTACGGCGGGACGGTCGCCCTCGGCGGACTACTCGCCGGCTGTGCCGGCGGCGGCGCGGAGTCCGATCCGTCGGGGTCCGACGGCGGCGACGAGAGCTACGCCGCGTCGATCTCGCCGACCGGCGAGGTGACGTTCGAGTCGCCGCCCGAGACGGTGTTCACGCGGCTCACTCACCACGCGGGCATGGCGTTCGCCCTCGGACGGAGCGACGGGCTCACCGCGATGCACGCGCCGGACTACTACGACGGGCTCTGGAACCAGTTCGTCGAGCGGCTCCCCGGCGTCTCGCTCGACTGGTCGGGGCTCTACTCCTCGTGGCAGCCCGACAAGGAGAAGCTGTACGAACTCGACAGCGACGTCCACCTCGCCGACCCGGCGTGGATCACCCGGCAGGACGCGTGGAGCCGCGAGGACGTCGACGAGATCGCCGAGCGCGTCTCGCCGTGGTTCGGCAACTCCCTCTCCGACCGCCACCAGGAGCCGACGGGCGAGTGGGCCGACGGGTACCAGTACTACGGCCTCTGGGAGCAGTTCGAAATCGTCGCGGAGGCGTTCCGCGAGCGCGAGCGCTACGAGGCGCTCGCGGCCGTCCGCGAGGAGCTCCTCGCGACGATCGACGATGGGCTCCCGCCGGAGTCGGAGCGCCCGACCGCGATCATGGTCGCGGCCGCCGACATCGAGCAGATCTACGCGTACACGCTGAGCAACCCCGGCTTCCTCACGTCGCACACGCGCCCGCTCGGGCCGCGCGACGCCTTCGGAGGGAGCGTCGAGTCCGGCACGGTCGTCGACTTCGAGACGATACTAGAAGCCGACCCCGACGTGATCCTCTACCTCGGCGGCTTCGAGCCCGGAACCGACATGGCCGGGCGGCGGGCCGCCTTCGAGGAGGACCCCGTCGGCTCGGAGGTCACCGCGGTGAAGAACGACCGGATCCACCCGCAGGGCGCGCGGTATCAGGGACCGATCCTGAACCTCTTCCAGCTGGAGATGACCGCGAAGCAGCTGTACCCCGACGCGTTCGGCGCGTGGCCCCGCTACGAGGAGGGCCCGTACCCGGAGATCCCCGAAGACGAGCGGCTGTTCGACCGGCAACGGGTGGCCGACGCGATCAACGGAGAGCTGTAGATGCGCGCCCGCGAGTGGACCGTCGCGGCGACGTACGGCGACCCGACCGACTACGACGTGCCCGCGCTGCCGACGTGGCGCGTCGAGCGCGGCGAGTGCGGCGGGATCGCGTTCGCGGCGACCGACCGCGACGAGCCCTTCATCGCCGCGGAGCGGCCGGTCCGAGTTCGCCGATGACCGCGGGATCGTCGGCCGCTCCGGCGCGCCCGATCGACGCCTCGGCCCGCTCGGGTCGCGCCGGGGACGCGACCCGCGACCGAAGCCCGTATCTCGTCGCGGCGGCGTCAACGGGTATGGACTCGAACCGCGATCGGACCGGCGACGCCTTCGGACGTGGACGGGTGATCGAGCGATGACGGCGGGCGCGACCGGAGCGGCCGAGGGCCCGGACGGCCCGACCGACAAGCGCCCGCGCGAGCGCGACGCGGTCGTCGTCGGCGGCGGCGTCGCCGGGCTCTCTGCGGCCGTGTACACCGCTCGGCAGGGGCTCGACACGCTCGTCGTCGACCCGGGCGAGTCGATCCTCCGGCGGAACGCGCGCCTAGAGAACTTCCCCGGCTTCCCGCTCGGCGTCGACCCGCGCCGCCTGCTGGACCTGCTCGGCGAGCAGGCGGAGACCGCCGGCGCGGACCGGCTCGACGCCCGCGTCACGCGGGTCTCGCTCGCCGACGGGGACCCCGACGCGGCCGACGCCGGAAACGCGGCGAACGGCGCCCGCTTCGCCGTGACCACCGACGAGGGCGACCGGATCGGTGCCCGACGGGTCGTCGCGGCGACGAAGAACGAGGTGGGGTATCTGACGGAGCTCGACGGCGTCGATATCGTCGACCGCGGGAAGGCGTACGTCGACGCCGACGAGCGCGGGCGGACCGGCGTCGACGGGCTGTACGCCGCGGGACGGCTCGCCCGCAAACCCCATCAGGCGGCGGTGTGCGCGGGCCACGGCGCGGAGGTCGCCGTGACGCTGTTGGAGGAGTCCGACGAGCCGTTCTACCACGACTGGGTCGCGCCGGAGGGGTACTTCACCGACCGCGACCGCGACGTGCCGCCGGGCTGCGAGGAGATCGCCGCCGCCGAGCGCGAGGCGCGGGAGTCGGCCGCGCTCGACGCGACGCGCGACCGGTTCGCCGAACCGCACCCGGACCCACAGGAGACGCACCCGAGCCTAGAGGAGTGACCGACCCGATACCGAGGACACGGCCGTGATCGGAACGACGCTGCTCGACATCGCGGACCACATCGAATCGCTCGCGGGCGAGGACGGCGAGTTCTCGCTCGTCTGCGCGCGGTACGGCGACCGGCCGGTCCCGGCCGCGGGGCTGCGCTTCGAGGGCCGCGAGACAGCCCGCGCGGCGGCCCGGGCGACGGAGCAGTACCGCGACACGCTCCGTCGGTACGACCCCGAACTCCCCTTCTACGACGTGATCGTCAGACAGGAGTTCGCGGAGCCGACGACCGGGACGGCGACCGGGGACCCGGGCCTCGACCGATTTGTCCCCGACCTCGACGTCGGCGCGGCCGACGAGCTGACCGACCGCGTGGTGGAGGCCGTCGACGACCGTCCCGCCGAGGGCGACCGCGACGCCGAGGGCAGCGACGGGAGCGCCCTCGATGGCGACGCGGATCCGCACCCCGACGCACCGACCCGGTCCGGACCGCCCGGACGGGGCCCGCGCCGCGACCGCGTCGAGTTCTGTCACGCCGCGGCGGCGGCGGCGTTCGAAGCGCTTTCCGCGGCGGGCCACGACCGCGTCGAGTCGGCGGTGATGGACGCGTACTTCGCGTTCGCGGAACGGCTCTCCGACCCCGACGACCTCTGTCTCTGCCTGCTCGAAGCGACGGCGATAGCGCTCGACCGCCACCTCGATCCGGAGGCGCAGGCGACGGTGCTGTCCGCGGCCGCCGAGCGCCTCCCGGACCCCGGGCCGACGCCGGCCGCGGACCCGGTCGCGGCCGCGTTCGACCGGCTCGCGGCGGTCGGCCTCGTCGACGACTACGAGCGCGTCGGCGGCTCCGAACGCGCCGACGACCCCGACCGGGCCGCCGAGGCCGATCGCGGCGCGACCGTCCGCGTCTCCGGGTACGCGCTGTCTCCGACGGACGGCCGCGTCCCGACGCTGCCGGTGGCGCTGGAGGTGTGCCGCCGCGACCCGCGCGGTCGGCTCGCCGGCGTGGCGCTGCTCGGGGGCGGCGGCGACGCGACCGGGTCGGACTGCTGGTTCAGGGTCGATCCGGACGCTCCCTCCCTCGACGGCGGCCCGTCGAGCTCGTCGGTTCCCTCGGAGAGCTGACCGCCGCCGGGAGGACGCGTCGCTCCGCCGCGTGTTCCGGATCTCCGCGTCTCGGGGTCCGCGTCCCGGGCCTCCGGAACCCCGCGTCGCCGCCCTACTCCTCGTCCGACTCGATCCGGACGAGGTCCGCCTCGACGTCCTCGACGAACGCGCCCTGTCCCCCGACGGTGACCTCGCCGTCGTCGGTCTCGACGACGAGCGAGTGCTCGACCGGGAACTCGTTGTTCCTCGGCTCCACCATCCCCTGTTTCGTCTCGACGACGCGGCCGACGATCTCGGCCGCCTCGTCGTCGTCGGTCCACCGCCCCCCGACGGTCACCCGCGGCGGGTCGCCGGCGCGGAGCCGCAGGGTCGCCTGGAGGACGGTGTGTCTGAAGTCGGTGTACTCGACGGGGAGCGGCGCCGGCTCGGCGACGGCCATCTCGGTCGCGGCGGGCCAGTAGTTCCCGAGGAAGGAGCCGACGATCACGGGCGCGAGCTGCTCCTGGGCGAAGGCGATGGCCTGTCGGTCGGTGGTCGACTGCCGGAGGAGCTCGGGCGGGGAGACGACACCGGCCGCGGAGTCGACCGTGAGCAGCGTCGGCATCGCCTCGCTCCACGTCCGGACGACGTTCGCGACGCCCGACAGCGCGGGGTCGTCCGCGTCGAGGCTCGCGTCGGCGTCGGAGACGACGAGCAGGACGAGGACGCCGCGGTCGACCGCGTCGGCGAGCGCCTCGCGCACCTCGGGGAGCTGCTTCGCGGTGATCGAGAGCGTCACCTCGCTTTCGGCGTCCGCGAGCAGCGACCGGATCCGCTTGATTACCGTGACCCGCGATTTGATCACCTCGAACTGCTCGGCCTGACGCTCCACGCGGGAGTACCGCTCCGCGAGCCCGGGTCGCATCGCGTCCACGTCCGACCGGAGCCGGTCTATCACCTCGTCCGGCGGGTTCGCCCGGATCGTCGTCGGCACGACGTGGTCGTTCACCTCGACGAAGCCGCGCTCCGCTAGCGACTCGCTCACGCTGTAGACGTACCGCTTCGAGACGCCCGCCGCGTCGGCGACGGTGCTCGCCTTCGCCTCGCCGTGTTCGAGCAGACTGAGATAGGTGTCGACCTCCTTATCAGAGAGTCCGAAGCGACGGAGGAGGTCGGTCAGCGTCCGGTCGTCCATACGCACGCCTCTGGCGAGCGACACTTATAGGAGTCGGTACCGGGCGGCTTCGCCGCTCCGCGACGGCGGCGACGGTGACGGCGACCGGTCACCGGAGCACGGCGGCGACGGCGACCGGTCACCGGAGCACGGCGGCGGCGTCGACCGCGACCCGGACCCCGGCATCGCCGTCGCCGCCGCCGTCGCGGTCCACTGCGCTTCCGTCGCCGAGCAGGTCCGTCTCGACCCCGTCGGGGACGGCGACGGTCGCCGGCTCCGTCGCGAAGTTGACGACGACGAGCAGGGGATCGGCCTCGCTCCCGTCTCCCCCCGCCGGTGTCCGCTCGTACGCGGTCACCCGCTCCGCGTCCCCTTCGACGACGCGCACGTCGGCCGCGCGACCCTCGAACGTCACGTCGCCGTCGCGGAGGAGCGGTTCGGCCCCGCGCAGCGCGACCAGCCGCCGGTGGAAGTCGGTGAGATCGTTGTCGCCGTCGTGCCACCGGATCGGCCCGCGGTACGTCTCGTTGCCGCGCTCCTGCCCGGCGTAGATCATCGGCGCCCCCGGCAGGGTGAACGTCACCGCGGCGGCGGCGCGGAGCGCGTCGCGACCGTACTCCGCGAGGTAGCGGTCCTCGTCGTGGTTCTCGACGTACCGCATCTGCGAGCGGCCGTCGTCGAAGCCGAGCCACTCGCCGCGCGCGAGGGCGGCCTCGACCGCGTCGGCCGGCTCCTCGCCCGCGCCGACCGCGCAGAGCGTCTCGTACAGCGAGGTGTCGTAGTGGCGGTGGAACTCCCCCTCGCCGTAGAAGGGGTCGTGGGGCAGCGTCTCGTCGAGGAGCAGCGTGTCGTCCGGCACGCGGTCTGCCACCTCCTTCCAGAAGCCGTGCGGGACGCCCCACGCCACGTCGGCGCGGAAGCCGTCGACGACGCCGGCCCACTCGTCGACCACGTCGAGGAGCCACCCGCGGACCGCCGGGCTGTCGAAGTTGAGGTTCGGGATGCGGCCCCACTCGAAGTAGTAGTCGGGCGCGTCGCCGTCGCCGAGTTCGGCCCAGTCGATCCCGGTCACGTCGGCGGCCGCGTCGGTCCGGCGGTAGTGGTCCGCGTACGCGTCGACGCCGGCCGAGTGGAGCTGGAAGGCGGGGTGGTCGCGGGAGGTGTGGTTGATCACTAGATCGAAGACGACCCGGATGCCGGCGTCGTGGCAGGCGTCGACGAGCGACTCGAACGACTCACGCGAGCCGAGATCCGCGGCGGTGTCGTAGTAGTCGGTGACGTGGTAGCCGTGGTCCGTCAGCGAGGCGAGGACGGGCGTGAGCCAGAGCGCGTCGACGCCGAGGTGGTCGAGGTACTCGACTCGGCGCTCGATCTCCGCGAACGTCGTCGGCAGCGTGTCGCCCGCGAACGACCGCACGAACACCTCGTAGATCGTCGGGGACTCGGCCCACTCGGGCGTCGGGTTCGGGTCGGCGACCGCGACCGACGCGGCCGTCGCCTCCGCAGCGTCTCCGTCGCTCGCGTCCGTCTCCACCCGCACCGTCTCCGCAGCCCCGTACCGCTCACCGTGCGGGGCCGCGCGGATCCGGACCGAGTCCGGGAGCTCGTCGAGCGGGACCGAGAGCGTCCGGCCGTCGGCGCGCGACTCGATCGCCGCCACCGTCTCCGGGTCGGCGTCGCGGTCGTCGACGAGGAACGTCACGTCGAGGGCGTCCGGATCGCCGGCGCGCTCAACGTCGTCGACGGCGGGCGCGGGCTCGATCTCGGCCGTCAGGCGGAGCCGGTCACTTTCCTCGGGGCCGTCGCCCTCGACGACGGCCGCGTCGAGCGATATCCGCGGTCGCCCGGGGCCGGGGACCTCGCAGTCGCCGTGGTACGCCGCCGAGCGGTCGCCGTCGGGGACGAAGCCGAAGCCGTGGCGTCCGGGCGGGACCCGCACCGTCGCGACCCACTCGTCGCCGTCGCGCTCGGCCCGGTCGAGCCCGAGGCGGTTCTCGTTGTGGGGCCACAGCAGGGAGACGCGGTCGACCTCGTCGTCGCCGTCCGTCGGGATGTCGGCGGCCGGGACGCGGATCTCCGTCTCCCGTCGCTCGTCCGGGAAGGCCCGGACGCGCTGTCGGTGCGTCCCGTCGGGCGCGTCGAGCGCGAGGACGTACGTGCCGGGAGCGTCGGGCGCGAGGTGGACGACCGGGTCGTCGTCGCGGCTCGTCTCGCCCGCGCGGAGCACCGCGGTCGAGGCCGCCGAACCCGCTGCCGTCGCCGTGCTCGGCGGGCCGGTCGCGTCTGGGTCCGGGCCGTCTCCGGCGGAGAGCGCGCTGTCAGCGGGCGCGTCGCGGACGCGCCAGCGGTACGTGCCGTCGGCGTCCGGGGACCGCGCCGCCAGCTCGACGGACTCGCCGACGCTCGTCGTTCGCGGGGGGCCGGGTTCGTACACGACCCGCCTGTCGGCGCGGCGCGATTTGAGGGTTTCCGTTCGGCAAACGCGTGAACAATAATTACACCAAAGCTTCATACGGAGCGGCGGCGTGTGTTCGCGTAATGCAGCTTCGCGACGCGCTCGACGACTACAAGCGCCACGCCGGCGACGGGACGCGCTTCCCCGGCGAGCGGCGCACCGTCTCCGGCCGGTTTTCGGGCGGGGACGGTCGACTCGTCCACGTCGGCGACGACGGCGAACTCCGCGACTTCGGCTACCCGCTGACCGGTCGGACCGGGCTCGTTCGGTCCCGGATCGGGCTCGCCGTCGGCGACGAGGTCACGTGGCTCGACGAGGCCGACACGACGCAGCGGTACGTCGGCGACACCGCGCTGGTCGAGACGGTCCACGAGACGCCGCGCGCGACGGTCACCCGCCACGACGTGACGCTCGGCGACGCGCACCTCACGCGGGCCGCGGTCGAGTTCGACGGCGCGAGCAGCGGGGACGACGGCGCGGAAGACGGGGGCGACGACGGGGCCGCCGTCGACCCCGCGGACGCGTCGCTCGTCGTCTACGCCCGCTTCGCGCCGGACGGCCGCGACGACCGCGTGGGGCAGCTCCGCTACGACGACGCCGTCGAGGTGTACCACGCCGACGAGCACGACTTCCTCGCGAGCGCGACCGGCTTCGCCGACCTCCGCGGCCAGCTCCCGACCACGTTCCCCGAGCTGCTCGCCGACGACCCGACCGAGCTCCCGCGCGACCGCGACGGCGACCGGTACGAGGAGGAGCGCCTCTCCGGCGAGGTGATCGCCGACGTGCCGTTCGACGACGGGGTCGCGACGGTCGCCACGCTCCTGACGGACCGCGCGGAGACCGACCGCGAGGCAGCCCGCGAGCGCCTCGACGCGCTGTTCGCCGACCACGACGACGTCGACGCGCTCGCGGACGCGGCCGCGGACGCGCTCCCAGCCGTCCCCGAGTCGGCTCCCGCCCGCGAGTCGGTCGTCGCGGACCTCCGGGTCCTCTCGCTGCTCTCCGCGCCGTCCGGGCTCCGGATCGCGGGCCCCGACTTCGACCCGTACTACGAGCACTCCGGCGGCTACGGCTACACGTGGTTCCGCGACGACGCGGAGATATCCGGCTTCCTGCTCGGGGCCGCCGACGCGGTCGACCTCGACCTCGACGACTGGCACGCGCGGTCCGCCGAAATGTACGTCGCCACCCAACGGCCCGACGGCTCGTGGCCCCACCGGGTGTGGCCCCGCGACGGCGCGCTCGCCCCCGGGTGGGCGAACGCTCGCATCGAGGACGGGCCGGACGTGGACTATCAGGCCGATCAGACCGGGAGCGTCGTCGCGTACCTCGCGCGGGCCCGCGAGGCGGGCGTCGACGTCGAGGGGCTCGACTCGACCCTCGTCGCCGCGCTCGCTGGGCTCGACCGCACGCTCGAACCGGACGGCCGCCCGGTCGTCTGTCAGAACGCGTGGGAGGACTCCGCGGGCCGGTTCGCCCACACCGCCGCGACGTTCCTCGAGGCGTACAGCGAGCTCGGCCGCCACGGCGCGGGGCTCGCGGTCGACGCGCTCGACGACCCCGACGCCGTCCCCGGCGTGGCGTCGCTCCCGGAGGACCTCGCCGCGCACGCCCGCGACCGGGCCCGCGAGGTGTACGACGCGCTCGACGACCTCTGGGTCCCCGAGCGCGGCTGCTACGCCGTCCGCGAGACGCTCGACGGCGGGATCGACGACCGGCTCGACTCGGCGACGCTCGGACTCGCGGCCGCGCACCGCTCCTTCGACGCGCTCGGCGCGGCGGGCGACGGGTCCGGAGCCGGCGGCGCGGTCGACGAGGAGCGCCTCGACCGACTGGTCTCGCACGTCGAGACGGTCATCGACGGCCTCTCCCACGAGACCGACGACATCGCCGGCCTGATCCGGTACGAGGGCGACGGCTGGCGGCGGGCCGACCAGCTCTCGGAGAAGGTGTGGACGGTCTCGACCGCGTGGGGCGCGAACGCCTGCGCGGAGCTCGCCGCGCTGCTCGCGGCGCACGACGACCCGCGCGCCGCGGAGATGACGGCCCGGGCCCGCGACCTGCTCGCGCACGTCTCGCCCGGCGGGTCGCTCTGTGAGCCGACGACGTACCTCCCCGAGCAGTACTTCGACGACGGGACGCCCGACAGCGCGACGCCGCTCGGCTGGCCGCACGCGATCCGACTGGCCACGGTGGCGCTGCTGGACGACGAACTGCCGCAGTTCGCCGACGCTGCGACCGCGGACGACTGACCGAACCCCGGCGACTATTTACACATCAGATCTGCGGAGCGGCGCGCGCCGCCGAGCGGCCGCCACCGGCGGCCGCGAGGTGCGCATGCGAGGGAGTCAGTCGCCGGAGCGAAGCGGAGGCGACTGACGAGGCTGGGGAGGCGTGAGGTGCGGTCGCTGTGCGGGGCGGAGCTTTGGAGGTCGCCTCCGTCGGTCGTCAACTCACGACTGCTATGCGATCGGCTGAGGCTCCGGGGTGATCGCAGTCGCTCCGCTGACAGCGGGTTATAAATAAAAACACAAGGACGACGAAAGCCGCTTATCGCCAGTCGTCACGCGGCACGCAGTCCTCCTCCCGGACCGTGATCCACCGGGTGGTCCGCTCGTCCGGGTCGATGTCCCGCTCGAAGAACGTCACCTCGCCGCCGCCGTCGCCGTCGTCGGTCCGTTTACAGACGAGTTCCGGCGACCCGTCGCGAACACGTGCGGATGACGTGGACGTGGACATACGTTACGCTTGGTTCGCGGTCGGATAATAGCTGTTGGTTTCAATCGGTGAAAAATAGAAACTACGACCGTAGTTAGCGTCGCACCGGCCGCGTTCAGCGCCGGACCGGCACGCCGCGCTCGTCGAGGAACGCCTTCGTCTCCGCGATCGAGTAGTCGCCGAAGTGGAAGATGGAGGCCGCGAGGCCGGCGTCGGCGTCCGCCTCGGTGAACACGTCGTACATGTCCTCGGGACTCCCGCAGCCGGAGGAGGCGATGAGCGGCGTCGACACGGCCTCACCGACCGCCTTCATCAGGGGGATGTCGTAGCCGTCCTTCGTGCCGTCTTTGTCGATGGAGTTGACGAACAGCTCGCCCGCGCCGCGCTCCTCGGCCTCCTTCGCCCACGAGACGGCGTCGATCCCGGTTCCCTCGCGGCCGCCCTTCTTCGTGCACTCGAACCACACCGTCTCCCCGTCCTCGTCCTCGTAGAAGTGCTCGCCGGCGTCGTCGTACCGCCGCCGCGCGTCGACGGAGATGACGATACACTGGCTGCCGAACGCGGCCGCGCCCTCCTCGATGAGCGCCGGGCGCTCCAATGCGCCGGTCGTGATCGAGACCTTGTCCGCGCCCGCCCGGAGCGTCTCTTTGATGTCCGCCTTGGTGCGGATACCGCCGCCGACCGTCAGCGGGATGAAACACTCGTCTGCGACCCGGTTCACCACGTCGAGCATCGTCTCGCGCCCCTCGGCGCTGGCGGTGATGTCGAGGAAGACGAACTCGTCGGCGCCCGCCTCGTTGTACTTCTTCGCCAGTTCGACGGGGTCGCCGGTGTACTCCAGGTTCTCGAAGTTGACCCCGGTGTACACCGCGGCGTCGCCGTCCTCGTCGAGGTCGACGTCGATACAGGGGATGATACGCTTCGTGAGTCCCATTCGTTGTCGGTTCGTTGACCGCGCCCTCGGTTAAAATGCGCGGGGCTCACTCGGCGTCGTCGATCGCGGCCCGCTCGTCGCCGTCCTCCGCTCCTTCCGTTTCGCCGCGGTCCCGCTCCGCCCGCCGGTCGTACTTCGCGACGGCGCGGTCGGCCCGCGTCGAGATGCCGTTCGGGTTCCGGGCGGGGCCGCGGTCCCGGCGCCGCGCGACCAGCCCGTCGGAGGTCCCGCCGGCGAGGCCTAAGAGTACGTCGCGCCCGGTCGCGGCCCACCGCGTGGGGGTCGACTCGCCGCGGACCACGTCCTTCGCCGCGGCAACCGCGTCGGCGAGCGCGTGCGACCCGGTCCGGAGGAGGGCCGTCGGGCGGGCGCCGTAGTTCTTCAGCAGCCGATAGGCGAGCCCCCGGTACTTCCAGCCCCACTCGCTCGCGCTGCGTCCGCCGTCCGCCGCGGTCGGGGTCGGGAGCTCCTCCCGCGCGGCGAGTCCCGGCCGCCATGCCACCTCGCGGTCCATGCGGGCGAGCCGGTGCGCGGCGTCGCGCGCGCCGCCGACCCGGAGGTACTCGTCGAAGCCGTCGAGCTCGTCGAGGGCGTCCCGCCGGAACGCGACGTTCCCGCTCTCGAAGTAGGTAACGTTCTGCCCCGCGATCCGGCTACGCTCAGGCGCGCTCCGGTCGCCGGCGTCCGGGACGTCCGGAATGGCCGACCCGGTCTTCGCGGCGTCGGTCCCGCCCCCCGACTCCACCGCGTCCGCCTCGATTCCCGGCTCCGCGGCGCTCGTCCCGCCCGGCGGGATCGGCGTCACCGGCCCGGAGACCACGGGCGCCGCGTCGAGGCCGTCGTCGACCGCGTCGCGCCACCCCGGCTCGATCCGGTTGTCGTAGTCGACCAGCGCGATCGCGTCGCCCGTCGCAACCTCGATGCCGGCGTTACGGGCGACGTTCACCGTTCGGTCGGAGATCTCGACCAACACGTCGACGTCGTCGCGGTCGCGAACCATGCCGGTCGTGCCGTCGGCCGAGGGCCCGTTGACGACGATCACCTCGGCGTCGGGCGCGTCGGCCGCCAGCGCGTCGAGGCAGGCGGCCAACCGGTCCCGACCGTTGAGCGTCGGGACGACGACCGAGAGGTCCATACGTCTCGTTATCGGGGCGAGGAGGTAAAAAGGACTGCGTGTGTGTCCGGTCCGCGTCGGCTCCGAACCGATCGCGGGCCGGGGACAACGACGCGCGAGCCGCTCAGACGGTCAGGTAGTACACCTGCTTGCGCGCGTCCTTGAAGCTGTACCGCGAGTCGACGAGACCCTCCTCCTCGAGGCGGTTGAGCGCGTAGCGGACGGTGCGGTCGGGCAGCAGCGACTCGTCGGCGAGGCCGCCCTGCGAGAGGGGGGCGTCCCCTTCCAGCACCTTCGCCACGAGCTTCGCGCTCGGGGGGAGCTCGCGCAGGCGGTCGCGGTACTCAGACTCGGACAGGCGGTCTTGGTCAGCGGTCTCCGCGGGACTGGTACTCATGTCTCACACGAATCCCACGGGTAGTGGTAAAGGTTGGCTACATATAGGGGAATCCGCCTGTGATAATATAATGTGTTAATATCACGTCTCACCGGGCTATCATAGACGATCGATCAGGCGAGTTTTCCGGGGGCGGCCCGTCATTCACCCCGTGATCCCCGAGTCTCACGTCGACATCCTCGAAGCCGAGTCGTACGCCCACTTCGCGACCGTCGGGCCGGACGGCCTCCCGCACGTGACGCCGGTGTGGGTCGACCACGAGGACCGCGAGTACGTCCTTGTGAACACCGCCCGCGGGCGGCAGAAGGAGCGGAACGTCCGCGAGAACCCGAAGGTCGGCGTCAGCGTGCTCGACCCCGACGACCCGTACCGGTACGTCTCCGTCCGCGGCGAGGCCAAGCTGACCGAGGAGGGCGCGCGCGAACACATCGACGAGCTCGCGCGTCGGTACTTCGGCGTCGACGAGTACCCCCACCACGACGAGGAGGAGGGCGCGCGAGTCATCGTCAAGATTCCGGCCGAGAACGTCGCCACGAGCGGCTGACAGTCCGGGCTCTCGGCGAACGTTCGAGCGCTCGCCCCGACCGCCGTCGCGTCGAAGCCGACCGACCGCACCGGGGTCGGCGCCGGACCGCATCCAGTACGGTTTTGTCGGTCCGGCGTTCATCACGGACAACGTGAAGGGACAGGACTGGTACCAGGCCGACGAGGTCGCCGAAGAGTACGACGACGTCCGCTTTTCGGGAGGCGGGCGGCTCATCGACCGCCGGGAGAAGGAGGCCGTCCTCGCCGCGTTGGGGCCGATGGATCCGGGCCACCGCGTGCTGGAGGTCGCCTGCGGCACCGGACGGTTCACGACGATGCTCGCCGACCAGGGCGCGGACGTGGTCGGCCTCGACGTCTCCCGCGAGATGCTCGAACAGGCCCGCGAGAAGGTCGCCGCCGCCGGCCACGCCGACGCAGTCGAGTTCCTCCGCGGCGACGCCTCGCGGCTCCCGTTCCCGGACGACCACTTCGACACGGTCGTCGCAATGCGCTTCTTCCACCTGATGGACGACCCGGTCCCGTTCGCGGAGGAACTGCGCCGGGTCAGCCGCGATCAGGTGTTCTTCGACACGTTCAACAGCCGCAGCCTGCGGACGCTGTACACCTGGCTGCTCCCGATGGGCTCGCGGCTCTACTCGGAGCGACAGGTGGCCGCGATGCTCGGCGAGGCGGGTCTCACGCTCGCGAACGAGGAACACGACTTCGTGTTACCGTACGGCTTCTACCGCGAACTCCCCGGCCCGGTCGCGAGGCCGTTCCGGGTCCTCGACGAGCTCGCGGGCGACACGATTCCGGGCGACTACGTCGCCTCGGTGTCGTACTGGGACGCTCGGGTGACGGACGAGGAGTGAGCGCGACGCGCCAGGCCTGTCCCGTCGACGACACCGCGGCCTGCCGTCTCGTTTTCACCGGGGCACTTCCCCGCTTCGCCGCCGGTCAGCCGGCCTCTTCGACGACCTCGCCGACGGCGAAGTTGGACTTCACTTCCGTCACTTCGATCTTCACGCGCTCGCCCACCTCGGTGTCGGGGACGATGATCACGTACCCCCGCTCGACGCGGGCGATCCCGTCGCCCTGCTTGCCGAGGTCCTCGATCTCGACGTACCGCATCTCACCCGGCTCGACCGGGGGCTGCGGCCCGTCGTCCGCTTGCGAGGCGGTCTCGTCGGCGTCGCCAGCCGACGCCTCGGTCCCGTCGCGGGCGACGAGCGCGACGCGGTACGTCTCGCCGGGCTCCAGCGATCCGGCGTCGATCTCTCGGTTCGGGACGTCGACGACGTACTCGCCGTCGTCCGTTTCGCGAACTTCCGCGCTGAACAGACAGAGGAGCTTCTCGGAGATTTCCATAGTAGACTCCATCGGAGGCTAGTCGCGGGCCAGTATAGTTGTACCGCCGACACAGTCAGGCCGGATCGACCCGCGTCGCGATCGGGACCGGATATACCCATCGCGCGTCGCGACGCTACTCCCTCCGGCCAACGAACGCGTCGACCAGCGCCGCCTCGCCCTTCCGGAGGTGTGCGCCCGCGGTCGACGGCGAGCAGTCGATGGCCGCCGCGACGTCCTCCACAGACCCGGTCCGCGGGACCTCGTAGTAGCCGACGCGGTTCGCGGCCCGCAGCGCCTCCCGCTGGCGTTCCGTGAGTCGCACCCCGGCCAGCCGTCGCCCGCCCCCGTACGACCCGATGCGATCGACCTCGACGGTTATCCGGTCTGGCACGGCCGCGAGCGCGTCGCGCAGCTGCTCCGGCGGGCCGACCAGTCCGAACGACAGCCGGCCCGCCGGCCGGAACACGACGGGCGGGACCGAGAGGAACTCGGTGTCGACGAACGCGTCGAGGAACGTCTCCGTCGGCCCGCCCAGCCGCTCGTACGCCTTGAGGTAGAAGGGTGGCTCGCCCGGAGACGTCTCGAACCGCTCGATCGCGGCGATATCCCGCAGCCGGTCGAGGTACCGCTCGCGCGGGGCCGCGACCCGGAACAGCGTCGCGAGCGTCTCGTCGGGTAGCCGCCGCCACGTCACCAGCTCGCTCCGCCGGTCGTCGCCGCCGTCGAGGAAGTCGTGCATCGGGTGTCTGACTCCCGGCGGAAACTCGAAGTCGACGTGGACGTAGCGCATGGGTCACTCACGCGGTGCCGGTCGCTTCGTTTTAAAATACACGGACAGATGCGTGCCAAGACTCAGTCCGCCGCGCCGCGGATCGATCCGTATGGGCGAGCAGCCGACGCGAGTCGACGACGCCGAACCGCCGCCGAGACGCACCGCCGACGACGCTGGTCGTTCGACCGATCGCGGCGCCGACGGCTCCAGCCCCGCGACCGATCGCGGCGCCGACGGCTCCGGTCCGTTGGCCGAGCGCGGCGCCGGCGCCGAACCCGACGCGCCGCGTCCGCCGGCGCCCGGGGGGCTTCCGCTGCTCGGAAACGTCCACGAACTGGCGAGCGACGCGCTCGGCTTCTACGGGCGCCGCGCCGCGGCCCACGGCGGCGTCGTCCGGTACGACGTGTTCGGGACGGAGAGCTACCTCGTCACCGATCTCGCGGCCGTCCGCCGAGTGCTCGTCGACGACCACGACCGGTACGAGAAGGGCGAGATGCCCCGATCCCGGCTCGGCGGGCTCCTCGGCGACGGCCTGTTCCTCGCGGAGGACGATGACTGGCGGGAGCAGCGGACGACCGTACGCTCCGCGTTCTTCCGCGAGCGGGTGGCCGAGTACGGCGACGCGATGGTCGACCACGCGCGCCGCGCGGCGGCGCAGTGGGACGACGGCGAAGTCGTCGACGTCCACGCCGTGGCGACAGACTACGCGTTCGCCGTCCTCGCCGAGAGCCTGCTCGGGAGCGACGTCGAACGGGAGCGCGAGACCGTGCGGGCGGCCGCCGAGAGCGTCACCGAGCGGTTCGACACCGGGCGGATGACCTCGTTCCTCCCGGAATGGGTGCCGACCCCGGCGAACCGTCGGTACCGGCGGCGGATCGGGGCGCTCCGGTCGACGATCCGAACGCTCGTCGCCGAGCGCCGCGCGGCCGGCCCGCCCGCCGACCCGGGCGCCGCGGACGACCTCCTCGGCACGCTCGTCGCGGCCGCGGAGCTCGGGGCGATGGACGACGACCGGCTCGTCGACAACGCGGTGACGTTCCTGTTCGCCGGCCACGAGACGAGCGCGCTCGGGCTCACGTACGCGCTCTACTGTCTCGCCGACAGACCCGAATTTCAGGAGCGGGTCCGGCGCGAGGTCGCGGCGCTCGACGGCGACCCCCGCCCCGCCGACCTCGGGGCGTGCCCGGCGTTGACCGCGGCCGTCGACGAGGCGCTCCGGCTGTATCCGCCCGTCCACACCTTCTTCCGAGAGCCGACCGAGGCGGTGAGGCTCGGGGGATACCGCGTCCCCGCGGGGGTCGTCGTGACGCTCTCGCCGTGGGCGGTCCACCGCGACGGGCGGTGGTGGGACGACCCGACCGCGTACCGCCCCGAGCGCTGGCTGCGCGATGGGGCGGCGGGACCCGCCGACGGCGACGAGGCGGGAGGGCCCGTCCACGGCGACGAGGCTCCCGGTCCGGCGGTCGGTGAGCGCCCCGAGTACGCGTACTTCCCGTTCGGGGGCGGCCCGCGACACTGTATCGGGATGCGCTTCGCGAGACAGGAGCTCCGACTCGCGACCGCGACGCTGCTCCGGCGGCTGCGGCTGGAGCCGGTGACGACCAACCTCTCGGTGCGGGCGAGCGTGAACACGCGACCGGACGGACCGGTCCGCGTCCGCGTTCGCACGCTGGAGGAACCGCTCGACGCGAACGAGCCGTCCGATACCAGTTGACAAATACACATATGTACTTCGACAGAGATTCCTCGCGTATGGTCCGCTCAGACAGCAGCACGCGCCGTCGGATCGCCCTCGTCCTCGCGGCGGTGGCGCTCCTCTCGCCGCTCGCGACGGGAGTCGCGGCGGCCCAGTCGGTACAGAGCCCCTCCGGGTCAGTCGTCATCGCCGAGGGCGAGACGGTCGACGGCGTCGAGACCGTGGCCGCGACGATCGTCGTGCGCGGCACCGTCGAGGGGGACGTCTCCGGCGCGGCCGGGTCGATCCGGATCGCCGAGACGGGCCGCGTCGGCGGGAACGTTCAGGCCGCCGCCGGGACCGTCGTCGTCGAGGGGACGGTCGGCGGCGACGCCGAGGTCGGGGCCGGCTCCTTCGAGTTGACGGAGTCCGGGCGGATCGACGGCTCGCTCGACGTCGGCGCGGGCTCGATAACGGTCGACGGGGCGGTTGGCGGCGACGTCCGTGCGGGCGCCGACTCGGTCGTCCTCGGTCCGAACGCGGCCGTCGACGGCGAGTTCCGGTACGACGCCGAGACGTTCACCCGGAGTCCGGACGCGTCGGTCGCCGGCGGCGTCGTGGAGGACCCGAGCCTCGGCGACGGCGGCGGGAGCGGGATCGCCGGCGGCGGTGACCTCCTGCCCTCGTGGGTCGGCACCGTCTACGGCGCCGTCGCCAACCTCGTACTGGGTGTGCTCCTCCTGTTCGCGTTCCCCCGATTCTCTCGGGGAGTCGGAGACCGCGTCGGCACCGACCCGCTCGTCAGCGGCGGGGTCGGGATCCTCGCGCTCGTCGTCGCCCCGGTCGCCTTCCTGCTCCTCGCGATCACGATCGTCGGGCTCCCGGTGGCGCTCGTCGGCTTCGCGGCCTACGGCGTCGCGATCTGGGTCGGGTCCGTCTACGGACAGTACGCCCTCGGCTCGTTGATCCTCGGCCGGCTCGGCAGCCCGAGCCGGTGGCTCGCCCTGCTCGTCGGCGTCGTCGCGGTCGCGCTGATCGGGCTCGTTCCGTGGGTCGGCGGGATCGCGGAGTTGCTCGTCCTACTCCTTGGGCTCGGCTCGCTCGGGCTCGGACTGTACGACGGGTACCGCGGTCGCGACCGCGGAACCGACCCCGATCCGGGGGCAGTGAGCGTCGACTGACGGCGCGGTCCAGGTCGCGCTTTCGACGCCGACGCTCCCCTCCGTGGCGGCAAGGACTTTTTCTCACCCCGTCGAACCGGGGCGCATGGACGAGATGGACCTCCCGCGCGCCGCCGTGTCGCCCCCGATCGTCACGCCGTTCGACGCCGACGGCGGCGTCGACGCCGATGCCCTCGCGAACCACGTCGACGCGCTCGTCGAGGCCGGGCTCGACGGGATGGTCCCCTGCGGGACGACGGGCGAGTTCGCCAGCCTCTCCGACGGCGAGCGCCGGACCGTGGTCGAGGCGGTCGTCGACGCGGCCGACGGCCGAGTCCCGGTGATCGCCGGCGCGGCCGACACCGCGGTCTCCCGGGTCCGCGACCACCTGTCGGCCGCCGCGGCGGCCGGGGCCGACGCGGGGCTCGTCACCCTCCCGTACTACCACGCGTCGACCGAACCGGCGGGCCAGCGGGCGTTCCTCGAGGCCGTCGTCGACGACGCCCCGCTCCCGGTGCTCCTGTACGACATCCCGGCGACGGTCGGCGAGTCGATCGACCTCGACGCCCTCGCCGGCCTGGCGCGTCGCGAGTCGGTCGTCGGCATGAAGGACACGACCGGCGACCTCACCGACCTCGAAGCGAAGGTCGCCGCGACGCCGGACTCCTTCGCCGTGTTCCAGGGCGTCGACGCGCAGCTCTACCCGAGCGCGAGCATCGGCGTCGACGGCGGGATACACGCCCTCTCGCAGGTGATCCCGGAGGTATTCGTCGCGCTCGCCGAGGCGATCCGCGACGGGGACGACGACCGCGCGCTTGCGTGCCATCGCCGCGCGGTCGCGCCGCTTTTCGCCCGCTGCGCCGACCACGGCTTCGCGCCGGCGACGAAGGTCGCGGCCGCGCACCGCGGGTTCGTCCCCGACCCCCGCGTCCGGCCGCCGCTCACGCTCCCGGACGAGGCCGAGCGCGAGCAGATCCGCGCGGACGTGGACGCGGCGCTGGACGTGGTCTGAGAACGCTGCGGACGGGCCCTCCGAACGACCGCGCCCGCGCCCGCACCTCGCCCGCTACCCGTCGCCGATCAGTGTCCCGTCGGCCGCCTTCGGGCCCTCGGAGTCGAAGACGACGACATCGCCGTCGGTCCGCTCGCGGGCGGTCGGGTCGTAGCCGTCGCGGACGCCGATCGCCTCCTCCAGTTCGCGCACCGCGCGCTCTTTCAATGCGGCGGCCAGCTCCTCGGCGTCATCGCGGGAGATGTCGCGGCCGAGCCCCTCGCACTCGTGGGCGCGGACGACGCCCGCCTCGTCGACGGCCTCGCCCATCGGCTGGCTCGTCCCGTTGAGGGCGACGCTGAACGGGTAGGTCCGGCAGATCAGCGGCCGGGCGTCGTGGACCGTACACGCGCCCTCGCCGTCCGACTCCTCGTAGAAGGTACAGTCGCCGCAGCCGTCGGTCGCGAGCGCCCACTCGAACGTCTCGCCGCGCGGCTCGCCGTCGGCGTCCGGTTCCAGCCCGAACGGCATCGGTCGGGCCACGTCGCGCCAGTCGTACGCCTCGCCGGAATCCGCTTCGGCGGCGTCGGCGACCCGGCGGACCTCGTCCGGGAAGACGGTCGCGGTGTGGGGCTCGCGGTCGCCGTCGTCGTCGTGACAGCCCGACTCGGAACCGGCACCGTCGTGACAGCCCGACTCGGTCTCGTCGACTCCCTCACCCGCGGGCGCACCGCCCGGCTCGTCGGGGGCGTAGCCGGTACAGCAGCCGCCACAGCGCGTACACTCGAAGCCGATGGACTCGATGGCGTCCGCGAGATCGGCGACGTCGAGGTCGCGGGCGGCGGCGAGTTCGGCTTCGAGCGATTCCATACGCCTCGTTGCGACGCCTCGCGGTTAACCTCGTCCCTTCCGATCACCGGGGCGCCTCGGTGGCAGGCGCGCTCCGGGCGAAGGAGCGAAGTGCGGCCGCTGCCTACCGAGGGGGCGTGAAGGAGTACGAGCGAAAACAGCTCCTAGAACGAGTCAACCGGGAGTCCTCGACGGTCGGCGTCGAAATCCCGGAGTCGATCGAGATCCAGGGCGAGGCGATCGACCTCCGGTCGTTCGTCTTCGAGATCAAGCGCCGCGACTCGATTCCGCCCGGCGAGCGCGACCGCGTCGACCGCGCGAAGCGGAACCTCCGTCGCGAGCGCCTCGACCGGCTCGAACCGATCGAGGAGAACGAGGTGAGCTACGAGGAGGGCGAGGCGCTGGCGTCGTCGATCATCGGGATCGACCGCGCGCTGGAGGCGCTGGAGGGGCTCGACGCCCCCGATCCGGAGACGGAAGCGAAGCGGCAGGAGGCCGCGGACCGGAAGCGCTGGATGAACTTCCTGAAGAAGGCGCTCGGCCGCGACGACGCCGGCGGCGGCGGTCGGACGCGCTTCTGATCGGGGCGCGGCGTCGGCGGCGCTCGCCGGCCGAGGGCTCAGTTCCCGGTGAAGTCGATCCGCGAGCCGCTACCGTCGCCCTTCCCGGCCGAGGGGCCGAGCCGGACGAACTCGTAGGCGTCGTCGTCGAGGTACACCGCGTCGTCCGCCACCGCGACGCCCACCGACTCGAGGACGGCCCCCTCGCAGGGCCCGAAGTTACAGTAGCCGCCGTCGGCCTCGAACGTGGCCCCGTGCTTCTGGCAGAACACCTCGCCGTTGCGCACGAAGGCCCCGTCGTCCTTGTCGAGGCGCACGTCCGTCCAGTGCTGGCAGTAGTTCCGGAACGCGCGCACCTCGCCCGCGGCCCGGGTGAGGACCGCCTCGACCTCCGGCGCGCCGTCCTCGCCTTCGCCGAGGTCGCCCTCGCCCTCGTCGACCGCCTCGGAGTCGACAGGGCGCAGCGTCGCGAGCAGCGTGCTCTCCTCCGGGACCTCCTCGACGCCGGCGATCCGGCGGCTCTCGTCCATGTCCGTGGGAGGCCGGCGACCGGCTTGAACGTTGCGCGTTCCCCGGCCGCCGCCCGTCACAGCCGCTCACCGTCGTAGTACCGCTCTTCGACGCGCCGGTCGAACAGCCGCGAGAGGAGCGTCGTGAGCGGGCCGGCGACCCCCTCGCCGTCGCCGTCGACCGCGATGCCGTCGACGGTCGCCACGGGGCGGACCTCCCACGTGGAGTTCGTGAGGAAGGCCTCGTCGGCTTCGCGGACCGCGTCCGGCGCGTACGTCCCCTCCTCGACCGGGATCCCCTCCGACTCCGCGAGTTCGATCACCGTCGTCCGGGTGACACCGGGCAGGATCGGTCCGTCCAGCGAGGGCGTCTTGAGCGCTGTCCCGTCGGCGAAGAAGAGGTTCGCGGTCGCGCCCTCCGCGACGTTGCCGTCGGGGTCGAGCATGAGCGCCTCGTCCGCGCCGGTGACGCGGAGTTCGAGCCGGGCCAAGATTCCGTTGAGGTAGTTGTGCGTCTTCACCGCGGCCGGGAGCGCGCGGCTCGCGGGCTTGCGCGTCTTGGTCGTCTGGAGCGCGGCGGGCCCGCCGTGGACCGGATCGCTCCCGACGCCGCCCCGGGAGAGCGGCTTCGCGATGACGACCACGGTTGGGTCGACCTCGGGCCGCGGGTCAAGCGTGCCGGGCTGCGTCCCGCGCGTGATCGAGAGCTTGACGTAGGCGTCCGCGAGGTCGTTCGCGGCGAGCGTCTCGTCGACGCGGCGTTTCAGCTCCGCGTCGGTGATCCCGTGGTCGAGCTTCAGCGTCTCGCAGGTGTCGGCGAGCCGGGCAGCGTGCGCGTCCCACCGGAAGACGTCGCCGCCGTACGCGCGCATCGTCTCGAAGGCGGCGTCCCCGTAGGCGAACCCGCGGTCCTCCACCGAGACGGTCGCCTCCGCGGCCGGGACGAGGTCGCCGTCGACGTGGTACAGTCGCTCGCCGTCGCCGGTCGCCGCCGAGCGGTCGGTGTCGTCACTCATGCTCTTCGCACACCTCCACGAAGTTCCGGACCATGCGCTTCCCGCGCGGCGTGAGGATGCTCTCGGGGTGGAACTGGACGCCGACGTGCGGCTTCTCGCGGTGGCGCACGCCCATCACGACCTCGCGCTCCTCGTCGGTTCGCGCGGTCTCGACCAGCTCGTCCGGGAGGGCCTCGCGCTCGACGGAGAGCGAGTGGTACCGCCCGACGCGGAGCCGGTCGGGGAGGCCGGCGAAGACGCCCTCGCCGTCGTGGGTTATCGTCGAGGGCTTCCCGTGGACGACCTCCGGCGCGTGGCCGACCCGACTCCCCCGGCTCGCGCACAGCGCCTGGTGGCCGAGACAGACGCCGAACACCGGGCGGTCGAGCGCGAAGACGGCCGTCGAGACGCCCGCCTCAGCCGGGGTTCCCGGCCCGGGCGAGACGACGACGCCGTCCGGGTCGAGCGCGCGGATCCCCGCGAGGTCGACCGCGTCGTTGCGGCGCACCGTCACCGCGCCGGCGACCTCGCCGACGTACTGGACGAGGTTGTACGCGAACGAGTCGTAGTTGTCGACGACGAGCACCCGCGCGTCGGCGTCGCCAGCGCCGGGACGCCAGCCGGCTCCCGCCGCCGCGGGCTCCGAATCGGGCCCAGCGCCCGTCTCGGCCTCGTCCACCGTCATCGCTCCGCCACCCCCTCAGCGGGTTCGTCGACCGCCATCTCGCCGGCGACGAGCGCCTCGTCGACCGCGCTCACCAGCGCCCGAGCCTTCGCGAGCGTCTCCTCGTACTCGGCGTCCGGGTCGGAGTCGTGGACGATCCCGGCCCCGACCCGGAGGTGGTACTCGGCGGCGCGGCGCACGAGCGTCCGGATGACGATGTTCAGCGTCGCGCGTCCGTCGAACCCGGCCGCGAACATCGACCCGGTGTACGGGCCCCGTCGGGTCGGCTCCAGCTCGTCGATGATCTCCATCGTCCGGGGCTTGGGCGCGCCCGTGATCGTCCCGCCGGGGAAGCAGGCCGCGACCGCGTCCGCGAGCCCAACGTCGGGCCGCGCCTCCCCCTCGATCAGGCTCACGAGGTGCATCACCTCGCTGTAGCGGTCGACGCGACGGTACTCGCTCACCTCGACAGTACCGAACCGCGACACCTTGCCGAGGTCGTTGCGTTCCAGGTCGACCAGCATCGCGTGTTCGGCGCGCTCCTTCTCGTCGCCGGTCAGTTCGGTCTCCAGCCTGGCGTCCGCCGCCTCCGTCTCCCCGCGGGGGCGCGTCCCCGCGATCGGTTCGGTGACGAGGCGGGCGCCGCGGTCGGGGTCGTCGGTCGGCTCGCGCTCCAAGAGGAGCTCCGGGCTCGCGCTCACGAGGTCGACTCCGCTCGGGCGCTCGCCGAACTCGACCAGCCCGGAGTACGGGGCCGGGTTCACCGTCCGCAGGGCGTCGTACGCGTCGAGCGGGTGGACCGCGGCGGGCGCGGTCAGCCGCTGGGAGACGTTCGCCTGGAACGTGTCGCCCTCGCGGACGTACGCTTTGACCCGGCGGACCGCGTCGGCGTACCCCTCGCGGCCCACGTCGCTCTCGAAGGTCGCGCCGGCCGCGGCCGGGTCGGGCACTGGCCCCGAACTCGGGTCTCCACCCTCAATACGGTCTATCAGCGCCGCCGCCCGCTCGACGCCCCCGTCGAATACCGTGTCGAGCGCGTCGCGGTCGGCGTCGGGGTCGTCGAGTCCTGCCGGGACGCGCGGACAGGCGGTGACTCGGAGCGTGACGGACTCGGAACCGCCGTCGGCGTCGACAGGGCACTCCCACGCCGCGATCCGGTCGAAGAGCGCGGCCTGGAGCCGCGGGAGGCCGCGGTCGTCGACCGCTCCGGGACCGTCGGACGCCGGCGGCGGGAAGTCCTCCAGGTCGCGGGCGGCGTCGTAGGAGAGCCAGCCGAACGCGCCGCACGGGTACGGCACGTCGCAGTCGCCGCGGGCCAGCGTCTCGCCGTCGAGGAGTCCCTCTAGCGCCGTCAGCGAGGGCGACGGGCGCCGGTAGTCGCCGGTGGAGGCCGTCCGCCCGTTGCCGCCCGACCCCTTCCCCTCGCCGCTCGCGGTCGCGACGACCGCCTCGTCGGAGACGGTCAGCCGCTCGACCGGGTCGACGCCGAAGTAGCCCCATCCGGACTGGCCGCCGGTCGTCTCGTAGAAGACGCCACCGGGGCCGCGCCGCGCCCGGCGGTAGGCCGCGAAGGGGTCGTCGACGTCGACCCGGAGTTCGACCGGGACCCGGGCGCCGTCCGGCGCCGCGGCCGCGACCGCGCGGAACCGGCCCCGGTCGGTGCGTACCGTTCGGTTCATGCGACTCTCTTCGACGGTGGCGGTGAAACAGTTGCGGTCGACCGGACTCGTCCCGGCCGTCAGAACTCGCTCGCGCGGTCGATCCACGTCGCGGCGCGCTTCTCGCCGACGCTCGTCCCCTCGGCCACGGCGGCCGCGTCCGCCGCGGCGAGATCGTCTATCGTCTCGATCCCGATCCCGGCGAGGCGCTCGGCGTACGCCGGGCCGATGCCCTTGATCTCCTCGACACTCGGCCCGCGGTCGTCGCCGTCGACTGCGACTGCGTCCTCCTCGCCGGCCGCGGCCTCCGCCTGTTCGGCCGCCTCGTCGGTCGCGGCCTCATCGGGCTCGGACGCCTCGCCGTCGACGAGCGACCCGGTCGAGGCGGCGGCCTCCGTCTCGGCGGCGACCGCTTCCGCGTCGGCCTCGGCGTCTCCGTCGTCGGCGTCGGTCGCCGCGGGGTCGCCCTCGTCCGCGGCGGCCGCCGACTCGCTCCCGGCGGCCGGCTCCGTAGCCGTCGCGTCAGCGGCCGGTTCCGACTCCCGCTCGACGGTCACTTCTGTCTCGCCGGACTCCCGCTCGCTCGAACCGCTCCCGAAGCCGAGCTTCTCTTTGAGCTTCTGAAGTAGGGCCATTGCCCGCGGCTACACGTGCGAGATATTTAAAAACCGTCGCCGGGATCCGGTCGTCCCGTCTCGCGTGTTTATAAGTGGGATCGGGCCGTTCCGGCGGTATGGACGTTCTCAACCCCGTGATGTGGTCGGTCCACGTCGGCTTTGCCGTCCTCTGGGTCGGCAGCGTGCTGTTCGTCACCCTCGCGATTCTCCCCGCCGCGCTCCGGGGCGACATCGGCACGACCGCGCTCGGTTCGGTCGTCGGTCGCCTGCGCTGGATCACGCGGATCGGCGCCCTCGCGTTCGTCCTCACCGGCGGTCACATGGCGGGGACGCTGTACACCTTCGAGGGGCTGACGGGAACGCCCCGCGGCCACCTCGTGTTGACGATGCTCGGCCTGTGGTTCGTCGGCACCGGCCTCGTCGAGGTCGCCGGCTCGAAGCTAGCCGACGGGCTCGACGTCGACAAGCTCCGCGAGCCCGCCCGCGACGCCAAGCCGTTCCTCTACGGCGCGTCCGCCGTCTCCGTCGGGCTCATCGTCACGGCGGGGCTGCTCGCCAGCCCGGGACTGTTCTGAGGAGCGCGAGCGGCGGCGGTCGCTGACGGATGTCCGCGCCGCACCGGCCGGGCTACGCCTCGAAGAGCCGCTCGGCGTCGTCCGCCTGTCGGCGGTAGATCCCGCGCCCCTTCAGCCGCGGCACCTCGTGGCGGTGGAGCCGCTCCGCCGCCGTGTCGTACACGAGCGGGAAGACGTTCGTCCGCCCCCTCGCGACCGTGAATCCGGACATCGCCCCGAGGAGCGACGCGTCGGGGTCCGGCGTCGCGAACGTCACGTAGCCGATCGGGGTGGCCGACTCGCCGCCGTCGGCGCGTTCGGGTCGGGCGTCGATCCGGTCGACGAGCACGTCGCGGAACGCCGACGCGGTGTCGACGAGCGTCTCCGCGTCCGTCTCGTCCGCCTCGACGAGCGCCGCGAACACCGCCACGTCGCCGAGCGTGTCGTCCGTCTCGCGACTCTCCCACAGGTGGTCGAGTCCGTCTACGTCCGCGTCGACCGCCTCGAAGCCGTGTCGGCGGCGGTTCGCGGCGACCGCCTCCCGGTAGGTTGGGATGTCCATAGGTCGTCCACGATCCGCATGGTAAAAAATGACACAGGTAGCTCCGGAGCGGAAGGCGTCCGCGAGACCCGGCGTCTTCCGCGTCGGGTATATACCACTCTATATCCCTCTTAGAAACCCTTAATCGGGCGTGACGGGACGCGCAGGTGTGAGCGAAGACGACGTCGCCACGTTCGGGTTCGTCTGTGTACAGAACGCCGGTCGCAGCCAGATGTCGGCCGCGTTCGCCGAACGCGAGCGCCGCGAGCGCGACCTCGGCGACCGCGTGGAGGTCGTCACCGGCGGGACCCACCCCGCGGACGAGGTCCACCCCGAGGTCGTGGCGGCGATGGCGGAGGTGGACATCGACCTTTCCGACCGCGTCCCCCGCGAGGTCTCGACCGCGGAGCTCGACGCGTGCGACGTGGTCGCGACGATGGGTTGTTCG
The DNA here is from genome assembly GCF_005435235.1 of Halorubrum sp. GN12_10-3_MGM. NCBI lineage: Archaea > Methanobacteriati > Methanobacteriota > Halobacteria > Halobacteriales > Haloferacaceae > Halorubrum > Halorubrum sp. GN12_10-3_MGM. The sequence continues at coordinate 35,027 of NZ_SGUB01000020.1, read as the reverse complement.
ACGCTGACGCTCCCGGACGGCGTCGAGGGGCGCGACTGGGCGCTCGACGACCCGCACGGGCAGGATATCGATCGTGTCCGGGATATCCGCGACGAGGTCGAGGGGCGCGTGCGCGACCTCTTCGATGAGTTCTTTGACGAGGAGTAGGCGGCTCCGGCCGCGTATCCGTGCGACTCGGGGGTTTCTCTCGACGGAAATAGTCCCGGGCGGATTCGAACCGCGGGGACTCGCTTCGCTCGTCTTCTGGGCTCGAATCAATTCAGACACCTGCGGCTCGCGGAGTTGCTCGCCGCAGGATAGTCCCGGGCGGATTCGAACCGCGAGGACTCGCTTCGCTCGTCCTCTGGGCTCGAATCAATTCGGACACCTGCGGCTCGCGGAGTTGCTCGCCGCAGGATAGTCCCGGGCGGATTCGAACCGCCGTCAATGGCTGACTTCGGGCATCCGACGGGCGTTCTTGATGGAACACCCGACAGCCGCGCGTGAGCCGCAGACGCGGACGGATTCCCTCCAAAGGCCATTATGATTGGCCACTACACCACGGGACTTCGTATTCGGCTAACCGACGGGCACTCAAGTACGTTACTCTCCGCGACGAGACTGGGACGGCCCCGGCTACGCCCCCTCCTCGATCCGGTCGAACCGCTCCTCGAAGTTCTCGCGACAGGAGCCGCAACAGAAGTGGTACAGCGTCCCGTCGATCCGGGCCGACTCCCCCTCGGCGGTGACGGTGTTGCCGCACTCGACGCACTCGACCGCGAGGTCCGCGTCGCCGACCGCGGGCGACCACTCGTGGGCGTCGAGCAGCCGCACCGACAGGTCGCGCACGGCCGCCAGTCCGACCGCGTCGTCCACGAGGTCACGAGCGGTCCCCTCCTCGACGCGTGCGACGACCGTCACCTCGCCGTCTGCGGTGAGGAACGCGTGCTCGACGCGCTCGTGGCTCGCGACCGCCGCGTGAACGCGCTCGGCGTCCGCGGGCGCGACAGCGAGCGTCGCGAGGACCCGCAGCCCGTCGGAGAGCGCGTCACCGTCGATCCGAAGCGTGAATCCCTCGATGACGCCCACCTCGCGTAGCCGGTCGACCCGGTCCGACACCGCGGGCGCGGAGAGGTCCACGCGCTCGGCGATATCGCTGTACGGGCGCCGCGCGTCGGCCAGCAGCAACCGGATGATCTCCCGGTCCGTCTCGTCGAGCGTTCGCATGGGCGAGCGTTCACCCGGCGCGGGCAAAAGGCGTCCGGGAGGGGCGGGCGGTCGCGGGACCCGGTCGGCGTCGGGAACACGGGACGGTGGCGGGGAAACCGGTCGGCGTCGGGGGCGACGGAAAGGCAGTTGTGCCCGGGACGCGAACGGGCGCCCATGACGACGATAGACGTCGACGGGATGTCGTGTACCGGCTGCGAGGACAACGTGACCGACGCGCTCGGCGAGCTGCCGGGCGTCGAGTCCGCGAGCGCGGACCACGAGGCGGGCACCGCGACCGTCGAGGGCGACGTGGACGTGGACGCGGTCGTGGCCGCCATCGAGGACGCCGGCTACGAGGCGTCGGCGTAGGAGACCCGACGTGCGGACGGAGCACCGCACACCCCGAACCGCCGACTTTTTTCGCCCGAGCGCGCTCGCCGAGACATGGACAGCGTACTCGTCACCGGGGGCGCGGGCGGCGTCGGCGCGTGGACGGTCGACGCGCTCGCCGACGCGGGCCGCGAGGTCGTCGCCGTCGACCGTGAAGCGCCGCCGACTGAGGAGCGCCGGGACGGCGTCGACTACGTGGCGGCGGACCTCACCGACTACGGCGAGACCCGACAGGTGGTCGACGCGGCCGCGCCCGACGCGGTCGTCCACCTCGCCGCGATCCCGCACCCCGAGGACCACGCCGGGTCGCGCGTGTTCGCGAACAACGTCGAGAGCACGTACAACGTCTTCGACGCCGCCGGGGCCGCGGGCGCGCGGATCGTCTGGGCGTCGAGCGAGAGCTGCTACGGCACGGTCTTCGCGGCGGACGACTGGCTGCCCGACCGGCTCCCGATCGACGAGGAGACGCCGACCCAGCCCGAGGACCCGTACGGCCTCTCGAAGGTCGTCGGCGAGGAGGTGGCCGCCGCGGCGGCCCGCCGACACGGCGTCTCCGCCGTCTCGCTGCGCCTCTCGTGGGTCACGTTCCCGGGCGACGAGCGGCGCCGCGAGGCGCGCGAGACGTTCGACCCCGCGACCGCGGCTCCGAGCGGGAACTGCTGGTCGTACGTCGACGTGCGCGACGTGGTCGCGGCGGTCGAGGCCGCGATCGACCCCGAAACAGCGGTCGACGGCCACGAGGCGGTGCTGATCGTCGCCGCGGAGAACTTCCTCGGTCGCGACACCGCGGCGACGATCGAGGGGGTCCGCGGCGAACTCCCCGCGGAGTGCGACCTCGACGGCGACGAGTCGATTTTCGACTGCTCGAAGGCGAAGCGCCTGCTCGGGTGGGAACCGGACCACTCGTGGCGCGACGGCGCAGAGCGGGGAGCGGAACGCGACGACGGGTGATCGAGGCGGGGGGATCGCGGTCGAGCCGGGGTGTTCGGGGGACGTCAGGCTCAGTCGTCGGCCGGGTCTTCCGAGTCGGCCGCGTCGCCCGGCGAGTCGCCGTCCTCGGCGGGCGCCGCGCCGGCCGCGGTCGAGTCCGCACCCTCGGTCATGGCCGTCATCGAGTCGGCGGCGCCGACCGCTCCCGCGTCGTCGACCGTCTCCTCATCGCCGATCGCTCCCTCACCGCCGACCGTGTCCTCGTCGGCAGTGTCACCGTCCTCGACCGTCGGCTCGGGCGGGCGATAGGTATAGACGAACTCCCCGGCGACGGCGTGGAACGCGCCGGTCTCGGGGTCCTCCACGACGCCGGTGTCGTTGTCGATCGCGAAGTCGACGAGGTCGCGGAGCGACCCCGCCTCGGCGGTCGGACGCTCGTGGACCGACGCGGGGAGGCGGAACGTCGTGATCCACTCCGCGAACTCGGAGCGGTCGTCGCGGTACGAGAGGTACGCGCGCTCCGCGGGCGTGAGCGCGAGGTCGAACTCCCGCGTCGCGTACGCGGTGCCGCCGGCGCCGACGAGCCCCGCGAGCAGGAGGAGGGGACCCCCGAGCGACCGGAGCACGCCGTACTCCCGCTCGACGCTCACCGACTCGGTCCGCTCGGTTGTGTCGGACCGGACGCCGGGCTCGGAGACGGAGTAGGTGTCGCCCCCGTGCGTGACCGTCATGTCGAGCGTCTGCGTCGACGCGGTCGGAACCCCGCCGATCGACCCGTCGACGGCCACCTCGGTCGTGACGAACGTCTCCGTCTCCCCCGGCGAGGCGCCGAGCTGCTCTTCGATCGACGCCACGCGCCCGTCGATCGCGGTGCTGTTGAGTTCGAAGGAGGCGTCCACCGTCTCGCCGGGCGCGACGTTGGCGGCCGTCTCCGACGCGATCGGTTCCGTCTCGCGCCAGTAGACGGTCCCCTCATCGCCGACGTTGCGGATGACGAGTGCGGAGTCGAGCTGGACGGTGACGTTCTCCGCGGTCGACGCCGCGTAGCTCGTCGTCACGTTCACGTCGAGCTCGGGCGCGATCCGCGTGAAGTACGTGTCGCGGCCGTCCAGCACCGCGCCGGTCTCGAAGACGGTGTTCGGCTCCGTCACGGTCGCGCTGTGGCGGTACTCGCTTTCGACGGTCAGCGAGGAGACCGTCCGGCGCTCCGTCTCCGTGCCGGGGTCGACGTGCGTCGTGTACACGAGCCCCGCGCCGGCCGCGGCGAGGAGGAGGCAGACCGCGAGGATCGCGGCGGACTGTGCGTTCAGCACGGCGCGGAGTCTGAGTCGACGTTCGTTTGGTTCTGAAGACATGTGTTACCTGTAGAGCTCGCGGAGGAGTCGCTTGTAGAGCGGGGGGCGCTCGCGGGAGTCGCGAGACCGGATCCGCGCGGGCTCGCCGCGTAAGAGCAGGAGGCCGACGCCGACGATACCGCCGCCGAGCAGCCCGTTTATTACGACGAGCGGCGCCCAGGGGTGGACGCCGTACAGCTCGTCGACGATGCCGGGCGGCAGCACGGCGAGGTAGCGGTGTTCGACGACGAACAGCCGATAGTATCCCGTCTCGTCGGGCGCGGACAGCGTCACCGTCGTCGAGGCCTCGCCGCGACTGGCGACCGAGAGCCGCTCCGGCTCGACGTCGACGCCCGGGCTCGCCGGCGTGACGTACGCGTACACGGGGACGAGCCCCGCGTTGGGGACGACGTACTCGATCTCTTGGCTCGTGCCGCGCTCGATGACGGTCGGGTTCTCGGACTCGAACTCGGCGCTCACGACGCCGTACTCCTGCGTGCCGGCCGGGAGGACCATCGCCGCCGTCGCGGTGGCCATCAGCACCAGCGCCAGCGCGCCGAGGATCGCCAGCACGGAGGTGCCGTCGTCGCGCGACCGGTCGCGCGAGTCGCGGTCGCGCGAGCCGGCGTTGAGATACCAGTCGACCGCGTAGGCGACGAGCGACAGCCCAAAGATGATGTACGCGAGCCCCTGCGTTCCCTGGAACGAACGGACGCCGAACGTCACCGCGAGCCACGTCTGGACGGACTGTAACGCGGACTGGAACCCCATAGCGACGGTCCCGAGGTGCGGGATCACGACGACGCTGCCGCCGATCTGGAGCGCCTTCGCTACCACGTCCGCGTCCTGAACGACCGGCTCGCCGCCGTCCTGATCGGTGAACGGGTTGTTGTCTCCCCGAGTGATGTAGCCCCGCTCGGCCTCCTCGACGACCCGGTGGGTCGTCAGCCCGCCGCCCTGGATCTCCTGTGCCTCGAACGTCACCACGTCGCCCGGCCCGATCCCGCCCGCGAGCTGTGCCGGGATCGCCACGAACCCGTCGCCGGGAGCCAGCGTCGGCTGCATGCTCCCGGTCTCGACGTAGCTGAGGAGGACCGGTTGGCCGAGGAGCTGTCCGACGACCAGCGAGACGACGACCAGCACCGCGGCCGCTTGGAGCGCGACGGACAGCGTTCGTTTGAGTGACATGGTGTCGAACTCGGCTCGGAGACGGACTCGGGGCGGCGACCGCCGCGAGGCGGTACCTGTCGCGCGGCCGTCAGGTAGTCGTCGATCGCTGAACGGCGGCGTGTCCTTATAACTTCGTGGGTGGCGGCGAACCGGATCGGGCGGCCGCCGTCGGCCCTACTCGTCGAAGGCGCCGGCGGCGAGCAGCGCGAACGGGCCGATGAACCCGAGGCAGAACCCGAGCAGGTGGACATACAGGTTCACGACGCTCCCGCCACCCGAGGGGTCGGACGGGAAGCCGACAACGGGGTAGCCGACGGCCACCAGCCCGCCGACGACCAGCAGTTCCCCGTAGCCGGGACGCGACGCGACGGCGGCCGCGTGCGTCCGGACCGCGGGCGGGAACCGGACCTCGCTGCTGGCCGCGTACAGCACCGCGAGGAGCGCGCCCGCGACGCCGATCGCCAGCCCCGCGACCCCGATGCCCGTCGTCGAGACCGGCAGCGCGAGGAGCGCGATCCACCCGACGAGCGCGAAGAAGACCGCCGGCAGCGCGCGCAGCGAGGCCGCAGGCGCGAAGTGTTCGCGGGCGTAGCAGTACCACAGGATCGGGAGCAGTCCGGCGAGCGCCATGTTGATCCCGGAGAAGCCGAAGCCGATCGCGTCCCGCGGGACGGCGAGGTTCAGCGCGGACAGCGCGAACGGGAAGGCGCCGAGGTACGTCGCGAGCGACGTGAAGAAGAGCCGCCGTCGCCCGCCAAGGACGGCGAGCGCGTAGCCGACGCCGGCGAGGAGCCCGTATCCGACGAGGTTCCCGAGGAGGTGATCGGTTCCGAGGTGGACGTAGTGCGCCGCGAACGCCGACGGCACCGTCGGGTCCGCGTACGCGAACGCGAGCGAGCGGCGAGTCGCCTCCGGCAGCGCGAAGACCGCGAGCAGGACCGCGGGCACCGCGAGCAGGACGAGCAGGTCGGTCGCGCGGACGCCGGCGAGCATCTCCTGACTAAACGTGCGGTCCGGCCGACTACCGTCGACGGAGCGATCCGACGGGCCGCCGTCGACGGAGCGATCGCGCTCGTCGGTCGCAGACGTGCTCACGGCCCGTGGGTCGTCGACCAGCGGTTAAGACCTGTCGGCGCGCGCCCCGGATGCGGCCCGGGGCTCACGACCGCGGCATCCGGCGGAACAGCGCGAGTCCGGCCACCGCGAGGGCGAGCGCGGCCAGCAGCCCGCCGAGTTCGACGAACTCGATCCCCCCGGGTTCCTCGGTCGGCCCGGCCTCGGTGTCGGCGGCGCTACTCGCCGCATCGGAGCCGCTCGCCGTCTCGGCGCTCTCCCCGTCGCCGCCAGTCGCCTCGGAGTTACTCCCCTCACCGCCCGCCGGGTCGCCGCCGGGGTCGCCGACGAGCAGGGTCCCGGCGGGGGTCCCGCCGACCGCGAGGTCGTACGCGCCGGCGGCCGAGACCGTCTCGTCGAACGAGAGTGTCGCCGTCTCGTTGGGCGCGAGCGCGACCGTCTCGCTCGCGACCGAGTTACCGTCGGCGGTCAGCGTCACCGCGCGCTCGCCCGCCGCGCCGCCCCCGTTCCGGACGGTCGCCCTGACGGTGACGTTCTCGCCGGGGTCGATCGCCTCGGGCGCGACCGTCGCCGCGGTCACGTCGAACCGGGGCTCGCGCGTCGCGACCGCGAACGTCGAGAACTCGGTCGTCGTCGCGCGGAAGTGGACGCGGTCCTCGGGGAGCCCCAGGATATCGACGACCGCCTCGTCGACGACCTCGACCGACACCGCCTCCCAGTCGCCCGCGTCCGTCTGCCGGTAGAGCGTCACCTCCGCGGGGTCGGTCCCGGTCGCGTTGAGGTAGTCCCGGTCCGCGCTGAGCCGGATCGTCATCGCGTCGACCGCGTCGGGCGCGAACTCGTGCGCGAGCGAGAGGTACCCGACCGGACGGGGACGCGTGGGCGCGGTCAGCGCGCTCCCGTTCGCGAAGGGGACCGGGCTCCCCGCTGCGTTCAGCTCGACGCGGTCGTTCCGGACGCCCGCCAGGTCGATCCCCTCCAGCGTGACGTTGTCGCGGTCGATCGCCATCCCGTCGGCGAGGAACCGGACCTCCTCGCCGGACTCGATACCGCTCGCGACGAACTCGCGGCGGTCCGCGCTCGGCGAGGCGACCGTCTTTGTCAGGCCCCCGTCGCCGGTCCCCTGAGTCGACGCGCCCGTCGCGGTCGCGTCCACTTCCTCGGGCTCCGCGATCTTCGCCTCGATCGAGAACTCGTCGGCGCCCAGCTGCGCCCCGGCGGCCGTCCCGCGCGTGTCGAGTTCGAGCCCGATCGTGACGGTCTCGTTCGGCGCGAGCGTGACGTTGTTCGCCTCGCCCTCGATCGAGTCGCCGTCGGCGACGAAGGTGACGTTCTCGCTTCCGTCCCCGATCCAGACGTGCGCGTACTGGTCGGCCGTGTACGTGATCGTGAACACGTCGTCGATCCTTCCGGTCGTGTCGACGTTGACGCCCTGGAAGGAGGGATCCTCGATGTTCGGATTTGACGCCGACACGTCGATCGCGATCTCGTCGTCGTCGTTCAGGTAGGCGTACCGACCGTTCGGGCCGTCGGCCGGCTGGATCGCGAGGTCGCCGTCGGCGACGGTGTCCGCGTCGCCGTCGATCACCGCCGCACCCGTGGCGAACGCGAGCGACCCCGCGGCTACGAGGAGGAGGGCGAGAGTTAGGGTGCGACGGGTGGTGGACATCGGTACGTCTGTCGTTCGTTATGGCTCAAGGGACTTGATAAAGCGGTACTTGAAGCGATTGAAGGGGTTGCTTGTAGTAGGACAGGAGGTAGGCAAGTACATCCATGGCCAGCGTAAACAAACAGTGCTGCTTAGGTACGTCGGGTGGCGAACAGAGATTACCGACCGAGAGATTGCTAGTTACTCGGCTCGATCCGGCTCGGCCGGTGGCATCGGTCCGCCCCAAGATTCGGCCGTTCGGGTCGTCTCGGTTGAGGCTATCGAAAACCCGGTCGCTCCCGCGCTCGTGCTTCCCCCGTTTGTGTTCCAGTCGGGACCGGACTGTGTGGACCATGAATCGGCCGTAACCGGCCCTTGGTTCGGCTCCTCATTCGTTCCGGAGGGGCCACCTTGGTCCCCCCACCAGTTGCCATTCGCGTTCACTGCCGTCGCAGTTTCGTTAGCAACACCGACGCGATTATCCACGATGTCGTTGCTGGTAGCAGCCACATCGCTGGCGGAAGCTCCGCCAGCGACGAAGATCCCATCATCGTTGTTCGCGATTACGTTCTCCTGGACCGTGGCCGCCGCCCCACTAAACATACCGACGCCAGCGCCGTCCTCGCCTTCGAACTCATTTCCGGTAATCTCGTTACCCTGGAGGGTGGCCTCAGTCTCGACCACACCGACGCCGACCGCACCACCACCGGATGCGCCGTTGAAGATAGTATTACTAATCGTCGGCGTGGCGCCGCCGAAGCTACCGCGTCCGGAAACGACCGCGCCGTAGAACGAGTAGTTCTCAACTGTACAATTCTCAATGAGCACGTCCGCCGCCGACGGAACGAACAGTCCGTTGGTCACGTCACTGATCGTCACGTCGCGGACCGTTACGTCAGGCTCGAAGGCGGCGAGACCGTAGCCGTTGACCTCGTCAGTGACTTCGAACCCCTCGAACGTAACCCCGGGGTCGAGAATCTGGACCCAGCCGGGGATATTCGGTCGCCCATTAATTCCGACGATACTGATGTCAGCTAGCGGCGCCGACTCAGGATCTGTTCCCGCGTCTTGCGATCCGATCTGGAGACCGTTCACGCCGTTGAACGTCTTCTCGTCGTCGTAAGTCCCGGGCACGACTTCCACTGTGGAGCCGGTCGTAGCGAAGTTGAGTGCGAACTGTATGCTGTCGGAGATGACGTTTCGCTCAGGAGCACCGCCAGGTACACCCTCAAAGTCTCCGTCTTCAACAAGTGCCCCTCGATCAACCGTGTTATCCTCAACGAAACTCCCGAGATCAACCGTCGCAGTCTTATCCTCGAACAGGAATTCGGTGTTGCTGATGTCGTTGCCGGCGAACGTCACGTCGCTGGCTCCACCGGGTTTGAGACCGATACCGATACCGACACCAACTGTCGCGCTGTCAGGGTCCGAGAGGACGCTGTCGATATCGTTGTTCTCAATCGTGACTTCAGTCGGAGTCTGATCGTTGTTCCCCGTTCCTCGGACCACAATTCCGAACCCGAAATTAGTAACTTCCTCTCCGATTTGTTCAATGGTGTTGTTCTCGACAGTCGGGTTCCGGACGTTTCCTTGGAGGCTGATCCCTGCGGCACCGCCAGGATAATCAGTTTCTTCATTACCCGTATTCTGTAGCTGGCGGATAATGTTCCCCCGCACAGTGACGTTTTCGACTGCGTCCGTGCCGTCACCGCCGAAGATATTGATCCCGTCAACGCCGGTGAATTCTGTCCCAGTGTTGCGTGCGAAGTCCTCAACCACGTTATCAGTGATCGTCACGTCATCGGCACTGCTGTCAACTCGAATTGCTTCGTCCGCACCCTGTGCGTCGCCTGGGTCAGGGGGAGAGACTGAAAGACCGGCAACGGTCACGTCGTCCGCACTAACAGTCACCCGGGACTCAACGGTCGTCTCACCCGGACCCTCGCGGCTGAGAAGCGTGAGTCCCGTCGTCTCGATCTGTAGTGGGCCATCGTCGTACGTCCCCGGTTCGACAAGGATTGCCGCGTCTGAGTCAGGCGGGCTTCCGGTTTGATCGCCCGCGTTCTGTAGGTTTTGACCGGCGAGCGCGTCGGCGATCGTCTCGAATCCCTCTCTACCGTCGAGGTCCTTGCTGACGAGGATCCCGTCGGTGTCACGCTGAGAGATTCCTGACCCGTCAGAGCCGCCGGTCAGGTCTGCGAGCTTATCATTCAGGCGTTCTTGGGCCGCCGGGGGAAGGTCAGAAAGGTTTACGCCGTCCGTCTGTGCGACGAAGTCTTCGATCCGCAATGGGCCGTTCTGCATTTAGATCGCCTCCCCCGTGACGGTGATCGTATCGCTGATCTGGAGGTTGCCCCCGCCAGAGAACGAGTCGACTAACAGGGAGTACGTCTCGGTGTCGCCGACGCCGAGCGTCACCGACGGGAATCCCGTCTGCGGGACAACGAGCACGACTAGGGTGTTACCGCTTCCAGTGTCGATGAACGACAGCGGCGTCACTTCGACATCGATCTCCTGAGTACCCTGATTCTGTATTTCGAACAGGTCCGCGATCACCGTCGTCGCGTTCGCGTTGACGCCCTGTCCCCCTGCGTCGGTCGGGTTACTGCTCGTGAGATTGATCCCAAGTTCACCGCCGTTGGTGGTGACGTACTCGTCGTTACCCTCGCCTGCGGCCGCCATCCGCAAGAGGGCGTCCGTGTCGTCGGCCACCTGAACGGAGACATCCCGATTCGCCTCCACGCTGGTGAACGCACCCGTACCGGTGACTACCGCGCCCCCACCGCCGAGTGCTCCCATCGTCGCCAAGACCTGTCTTCGGTTCATGTCTGATCTGCCCTCTCAGGCGATGCCCACCGACGGAGTCGAACCGCCGAAAGCCAAAATGGGTAGATCCGACGATTACTCCTCGACTCGCTCAGCAACGATTGTCAGCGTCTCCTCAAACGTGCCGACATCAGTTCCGAACGTCCGAATTCGGAATCCCACGTCAACGGAATCGCCTACGTCAAGGTTAGCCGGATCATCGCGAAGAGCCGCTCTGTCAGCGTCACTAACATCATAGAGTTCGATTTCTAACTCTGAGTCAGTCTCGTGGTTAGAGTAGATTTCCACCGGCTGGGTCCCTTGATTCTCAATCCGAAGCAGGCCTTCGGTCGGTGCTGGGTCGTCCGATTCTCCGGAGTCTCGATCGAACTCGTACACTGAGTCGGGTCCGAGACCGAGGTCCGGATTCTCATCGAGTTCTCCGGTACCGGGGAAGCTGAATCCAACTTGTTCCGGAGAGCCTCCTTCGAGACTTCTGGCACGGAACACTTCACTTCCGTCACCGAGCTGCTTCAACCTGAGGAGCGCGTTGTTGTCACCGGCGGTCTCGACCGTCAGTCGGCGCTCAGCACTGACGCTCGTGAACGCACCCGTACCTACGGCCAGCATACTACTCGCCGTGAGGCTGCCGAGGCCGGCAATTATGGTGCGTCGATTCATATGATTCTACTAGGTTATGTGATCTCTTAGCTGCCGTCGCCAGCGTAGTTGTCTGGGACGCGTGTGGCGTCAGCAACTATTTCGATAGTTTCACTGATAGACGAGTCGCTGTCAACGGTATCGTCTGTAGAGACGTACAGTCCGAAATCGAACGACTCACCAGGCTCAAGCACAAATTCCTCAAGTGCGTCAGCCGGGGTACCGTCATTACCGCCGCTCCCATTCGTATCTTTACTGCTGTCGCTCGTCCGGTATGCGCTGTACTCAGGCCCGTTGAAGCCTCCAGTCAAGGAGATCTGATCGTCCTCCACACCACTGCCCAGCGAGCCGGTATTCTGGTAGTCGCCGTTCGGCCGATTTGAAGCCTGAGGATCAATCGTGATACCTGATCCACCGAATGTGCGGTTTCCGGAAGCAATACTTTCAGGATCCACATAGACAACTGCTGCCTGCGTTCCTTGGTTCCTCACTTTGAACAGATCGTTGATCTGTGTCGTGGAATCAGGGTTAACGCCAGAGCCGGTATTGGAGCCGGAAACGGCACTGTCAATATTTATGCTAATTTCACCGGCACTCGCGCTCACATAATCAGAGTTCGTCGCGCTGTTGGTGTCTAGTGCCAAGTACGCGTTACTGTCACCAGCGACAGCAACACTGACGTCGCGGTTCGCCTGTACACTTGTGAACGCGCCCGTACCCACCGCAGCCGCACTACCTGAAGCCAATGCGCCGAGTCCGGCGAGGAACTTGCGTCGGTTTGCCATAGTTGTGTAACCTCGTTGTGTCCGCACGCGACCCGCGGACCGCCAACGCGGGACATCCCGCGTCACCCGGGGTCGCTCTACTTCATCCCATGGGGCCTATCCCATATCGTTATGAATTTCCAGAAACACTTCCGGGCGGGACTGAAGCCCCGCCCGCTCCGTTCCGACCCCGCCTGAACCCCGGTTCGATCGGTTCAGGCCGGTCCTGAGACCCCGTTCAAGCCCGCCCTGAAGCGGCGATCGTCGCCCGTGTAACGAGGGTGGTAGTTACTGAAACCTTATAATAACGGCTAGAGTGCCCGCGAATAGAATCCGTATTACGCCACGTATCTGCTTCTTAGACCGTCAAAATCCGACTCACGCGTTCGTGTTGACCCGCGAGTGAACGGCGAGAAAGTTTAGCAGATTATCATAACCACGGGATTTATGTTGGCGTGTTCATATATGTCAGACAGAAATGGCGTCGGTACAGCGGCCGGACGGTCGGGGGGCAGAACCGACGACAGAGGTGTCAGAAGACGACCTGTTCGACGTGTTGGCGAACCAGCGCCGGCGGTTCGCGGTCCATCTGCTGAAGCGGGAGGAGGCGGAGAAACTCGAGATCGGCGACATGGCCGAGCAGATCGCGGCGTGGGAGAACGGGACCGACACGGCGGAGATCACGGGCGACGAGCGCAAGCGCGTGTACACCGCCCTCCAGCAGTCTCACCTGCCGAAGATGGACGACGCGGGCGTCGTCGAGTTCAACAAGGACCGGGGGATCGTCGAGCCGACGCCCGCGCTTCAGAACGTCGACCTGTACATGGACGTGGTCGAGGGGAAGGAGATCCCGTGGAGCGACTACTATCTCGGGCTCTCGGGCGTCGCCGCCGCGCTCGCCGGCGCGGTGTGGCTCGGCGCGTGGCCGTTCACCCTCCTGCCCGAGATGGCGTGGACGGTCGCCATCGTCGTCGCGTTCGCGTTCTCCGCGATCACGCACAAGTACTACACCGCGGAGATGAAGGTCGGCGAACCCGAGGAACCCCCGGAACTGACGTAGGGCGCAGCGGTTCAGGCGGTGCCTTCTGCGGTTCCGGCGCCGCATAACTTAGGATCGAAACGGGCTATAAACGACAAACGACGCGTGACGACACCCTCAGTATGAAACGACGAACCCTCATCCTGCTGCTCGGCGGCGCGAGTTCCGGTGCGATGAGCGTCGGCACCGGCGCGTTCAGCAGTGTCGAGGCCGAGCGAGGAGTGAGCGTGAACGTCGTCGAGGACGAGAAGGCGTATCTGGGGCTTGAGGGGGAAATTAAGGAGGGTGTTGTACGAATCAAGAATCAATTTGCCGGAAAACTCGAGCTAACCGTCACCGCAGAACTCGAATCGGCGACCGGAGCGGTTGGGGTCGAAGCGGACGACGGTGATATCGAGGTCGAGATCGAGGGCGAGTCGGACGAAGGTAGCGAGGATGGCGAGGCATCGGACGGCGACAACCGTGCCGACGTTACGATAGGCACAGGGAATTCCGTCGACGTGACCGCCGAATGCGACAGCGGCGGAACGCTAGGCCTCACATTCACCTTCTCGGGCGAGGTCGTAAACACCGGAACGACCGTCGATAAGACACGGACGTTTACGGTCGGGTGCGACGAGGACGACGACAGTAACAGATCAGAGGAGAACGTGAAAGATCACGTCAAGAGAGTGAAGTTCACCGGGGGCGGCAAGAAGGTCCGTATCCTCACGACCGAGAACGGAGGCGGGGGCAACGGGATAGGGGGTGTCGTTGATGCAAAGCTGTACTGCGGTGACGAAGGAAAAAACGTTAGCGAGAACTTCGAAGAAGTCCAAGTAAACACGGATGTGTGGATCGACGATTTCCACGATGATGATCTCGAGAAACCGATAGCAAAAGTCGAGATTGACGGGGGCGGCACCTTCGAGAATCCAGATCCCGGAAGTGGGAACATCGTCGATAACACCGAAGACGATTCGGCCTAAGCTTCCCTGCGATTGGCCGTCCGAACATTTGTGTACATTGCACACACAGCAAACGCTATGCCCACAATCTCCACCCGAATCCCCGACGACCTCGAAGCCGAACTCGAGGCGTACCTCGAGTTCGAGCGCCTTGACCGGAGCACGGCGGTCAGGAAGCTCCTCTCGGAGGGGCTCGACGAGTGGCGCAGAGAGCGGGCGCTCGAACGGTTCGCGGACGGCGAAGTTTCGTTCGCGAAAGCGGCCGAGCTCGCTGACCTGTCGGTCTGGGAGTTCGCGCGGCTCGCCGAGGCGTCCGACCGCCCGTGGGTTTCGGACGACCACCTCGAAGCCGACCTCGACGACCTGTGAGCTGGGTCTTCGACGCGACCCCACTGACCTCTCTCGCGAAAGTCGAGCGACTCGGGGTCGTGGAGACCCTCTCGGAACCCCGACTCGTCCTCGAACGGGTGACCACGAGGCCGTAACCGAGGGGATCGAAGCGGGCTGCGACGACGCGCGACGGATCGAGCGGGCTGCCGAGGACGGAGGCCTCAACGTCGTCGAGGTCGACTTCGACGACTCGCCGGTCGCGACGCGGCTCGCGCGACACCCGGGACTGAGCGACGCGGACGTGGCGGTCCTCACCTGCGCGGACGCACGCGACGCGGTGGCCGTGATGGACGAGTCCGCCGGGCGCTCCGCGGCCGAAGTGGAGGGCGTCGAGACGCGCGGGACCGCGTATCTCGTCTTCGCGGCCGTGAAAGGCGGGCAGCTGTCGAAAGCGGAGGGGCGTGACGCAATCGACGCGATGATCGACCACAGCTGGTACGTCGCGCCGGACGTGTACACGAGGATCGTCGGGAAACTGGAGTCGTTCGAGTAACGACTAGTACGGCTCGTGAGAGAGTCCTTGCTATGGCATCGCCGCTCCCGTTATCAGAGGAAGAAAAGGAACGAATGCGGCGCGGCCGAGTCAGTTCCGGGGTCGCGACCGACGAGGCAGACATCGACGAGAGACTCTACGGCTGAGCTCGGGCGTCGATCTACTCCTCGCCGTTATTTTCCTCGTCGGGCTCACCTTCGGCCCGCAACGTCTCGTCCGCGAACTCCCGAATCACCTGTTTCTCCTCGACGCTCACGTCGACCGCCTGCGCGCTCTCGATCTGGCCGTTCACGACCGCGTTCTGCTGTGGACCCCACACCTCCGGCGGCTGTGCCTTGATGTACTCGGCCCACCGGATCACCTGCTCGTAGCGGGGCGGTCGCTGGGGGCCGTCATCGCTTTCGGCCGGGCCCTCTTCAGGCGTTCGTGAGTCGCTCATAGCGGTCTTCGACGTCGAGTCGTTCGACCTGTCTTCCGAGGCGGTCGCGGGAAAGCGTTTCCGGGAGGATCAGAACAGCCCGGGCACGAGGACGTAGCTCAGGAGCATTCCGAACAGCCCGGCGAACAGCGCGAACAGGGCCATCGGGACGATCGCCTTCCGGAGCAGGTCGCCCTCGCGGCCGGTGATTCCGACGACGCCGCAGATGGCGGCGACGTTCAGCACCGAGACCATGTTGCCGAGGCCGCCGCCGACGTTCTGGAGGCTGACGGCGATCGTCCGGGAGAGTTCGACCGTCTCGGCGGCGTTGTACTGGAGCACGCTGAACAGGATGTTCGAGGAGGTGTTGCTCCCGGTCATGAACGAGCCGATGGCGCCGATCCACGGCGAGATCATCGGGAGCAGGCCGCCCGCGCCGATCGCGAGCGCGCGGCTGAGCGCCTCCATCATGCCGAGGAGGCCCGCGGTGTTCGTCTGCGACTGGATCATCACCTGCGTCATCGACACCGCGATGATCAGCGTGAGCGCGGCGGGCGCGACCTGCTCCGCAGAGCGCCGCCACGCCGCGCCCATCTCGTCGACGTTCATCTTGTGGATGAGGCCCGTGAGGACGGCGATCGGGATGAACGGCATCGTGCCCGGGAGGTAGAGGTACTGGAGCGTGTACCCGAGCTCGGTGCCGAGGATCGAGTCGATGCCGACGGTGAAGCTCTGGATCCACGGGAGCACGGCGGTGCCGGCGACCGTGAGGTCGGGCCACCGCGTGGCGAGCAGCGCGAGCGCGACGAGGAGGTACGGCGTCCACGCCAGCAGCACCGACATCTCTTTTTGTGGCTGGTCGCGGGAGATCTCGTCGAGTTCGAGGCCGCCGAGCCAGGTGTCGCTCCACTGCGAGTCGGTCGGGAAGTCCCACTCGCGGTCGGGGATGAGGATATTGTTGTTCGCGAGCAGGAGCCCCACGCCGAGGACGACGAACCCGGCCGCGATGTCGGGGAGCGCGGGCCCGACGAACCACGCGACCACCAGCTGCGTCCCGCCGGTGACGCCGCCGAGGAGGAGCGCGAACGGAGCGATGGGGAGCGTGTCGCGGACGGCGCCGCCGACGCTCCGGCCGCCGTCGGCGTCACCGAACCAGTACGTCAGGAAGAACACGCCGAGCAGCCCCCAGAACACGTACGTCACGCCCGTGACGATGCCGGACCACGCGGAGACCATCGAGAGGAACTCGGAGACCCCCATCGAGCCGGAGAGCGCCGGGTCGATGACGGCGCCGGTGCCGCCGATGACGGGGGTCCCCGCGGCGCCGAACGGCGGGTTCGGCGCGTTGAAGAACAGCCCGAACACCGCGGCGGCCAGCGGCGGGAAGCCGAGGCCGATAAAGAGCGGCGCGGCGAGCGCCCCGGGCGTCCCGAACCCGGCGGCGCCCTCGATGATCGTCATGAAGCCGAGCCCGATGAGCAGGACTTGAATGCGTCTGTCCTCTTCGATCTGTCCGAAGTACCACCTGATAGTGGCGATGGCGCCGCTCCCCTCGAGGTAGTTCATCAGGAGGATGGCGCCGAAGACGATCAGGATGATGTCGACCGCCTGGAACGCACCGTAGACGGCCGACGCGGCCAGCCAGTCGATCTCCATGCCCCAGTAGGTGAGTCCGATCCCCCCGGCGAGCAGCCACCCGACCCCCATCGCGCGGGCGGCGGACCACCTGAGTCCGGCGAGCAGGACGAACGCGACGCCGATCGGAATGACGCCGACGAACGCCAGTGAGAGTACGTTTGTCATGAGTATGTCTTTCGACCGTGTTTGGGCGTCTCACAACGATCCATATGTAACTTTCTTTTTTGACGATATTACTGGCGAGGAGTTGGGTACTGGCCGGGCGTCCGATGAGAAAGATACGTTATGTATCCCGTTAGGAAACTGCGTATAGGGAAACACCCATTAGGCTGTTACAGCAACCACGGCGTATGTCAGTCGAGTCAATCGCGACCTTCGAGTCGTCGCTCGACGAGGTCGGCGTCGAGTGCGTCCGGACGACCGCCGACGGGTTCGAGTCGGCGCTGGCGCCGCTGCTCGACGACCCGGCGGTCGGCGCGCCGCTCCCGTTCGACGGGGTCTCGCTCCCGGACGCGGTGAACACCGACCCGACCGTCGCCGAGCTCGAAGCCGCGGCGACGGGCGTCACCGCCGCCGGATACGGCATCGCCGACTACGGCTCCGTGGTGATTCAGGGCGGGGCCGCCGGCGAGGAGCCGGTGAGCCTGTACGCAGACGAGCACGTCGCGGTCGTCGCCGCGGACGACGTCCTGCCGGACATGGACGCCGCGTTCGACCGCCTCGCCGCGGACGTCCGCGACGGCGCGGGGCAGTCGATCATCGCGACCGGACCGAGCGCCACCGCGGACATGGGCGCGCTCGTGAAGGGGGCGCACGGGCCGATGGACGTGACCGTCGTGCTGGTGGAGGACAGGTAGATGAGCGCCGAGAACCGACGGCGGAAGGCCGAACACATCCGCCACATCCTCGACACCGAGGGCGACAGCGTCCAGCAGAACACGCGCGTGTTCAACGAGGGACGCTACGAGTCGACCGGCGGCCTCGACGACTACGAGCGGCTGAAAGACGAGGCGCGGGCGATCAAGGAGGACGCGATCGAGCGGCTGCCGGAGCTCATCGACGAGGTGACCGAGGCCGTCGAGGCCAACGGCGGCACGGTGTACCTCGCCGACGACGCCGCGGACGCGAACCGCTACATCACGGAGGTCGTCGACGGCCGCACAGCCGTGAAGTCGAAGTCGATGACCAGCGAGGAGATCGAGGTGAACGAGGCCCTCGAGGCGGACGGCGCCGACGTGTGGGAGACCGACCTCGCCGAGTTCGTCCTCCAGATCGCCGACGAGGCCCCGTCGCACATCGTCGCCCCGGCCATCCACAAGTCGCGGGAGGAGATCGCCGCGCTGTTCGACGAGGTGTTCGAGCCCGAGGACCCCCCGGAGACCGCCGAGGAGCTGACCCGGTTCGCCCGCGAACACCTCGGCGAGAAGATCCGCGACGCCGACGTCGGGATGACGGGCGCGAACTTCGTCACCGCCGACACCGGGACGCTCGCGCTGGTGACGAGCGAGGGCAACGCCCGGAAGTGCGTTCAGGCGACCGACACCCACGTCGCGGTCGCGGGCGTCGAGAAGGTGATCCCCAGCGTCGAGGACCTCCAGCCGTTCGTGGAGCTCATCGGTCGGTCGGGGACCGGCCAGGACATCACCTCCTACGTCTCGCTTCTCACCCCGCCGACCGACTCCCCGACGTTCGGCGACAAGGCGCTCGGCTCCGGCGACGAGCGCGACTTCCATCTCGTGTTAATCGACAACGGCCGGATGGAGATGCGCGACGACGACCAGCTCCGGGAGACGCTGTACTGCATCCGGTGTTCGGCGTGCGCGAACTCCTGTGCGAACTTCCAGCACGTGGGCGGCCACGCCTTCGGCGGCGAGACGTACTCCGGCGGAATCGCGACCGGCTGGGAGGCGGGCGTCCACGGCGAGGAGAGCGCCGCCGAGTTCAACGACCTCTGTACGGGGTGTAGCCGGTGCGTGAACCAGTGTCCGGTGAAGATCGACATCCCGTGGATCAACACCGTCGTCCGCGACCGCATCAACCGCGGGACGGACAGCGACCTCGACTTCCTCGTCGAGGGGCTCACGCCGGACGCGGATCCGGGCGGGATCGACCTCCAGAAGCGCCTGTTCGGGAACTTCGACACGCTGGCGAAGCTCGGGTCGGCGTTCGCGCCGCTGTCGAACTGGGTCGCGGAGGCCGGGCCCGCCCGATCGGTGCTGGAACGGACGCTCGGCGTCGACAGCCGCCGCGAGCTCCCGCGGTTCGAGCGCGAGTCGCTCGTCGACTGGTTCGCGGACCGGGGCTCGCGGGTCGACTCTGACGCCGCTCGCGAGCGCGTGACGCTGTACCCCGATGCGTACACCAACTACGTGCGCACCGAGCGGGGGAAGGCGGCCGTCCGGGTCCTCGAGTCGCTCGGCGTCCACGTCGACGTGCCGGCGGCCGGCGAGAGCGGACGCGCGCCGCTCTCGCAGGGGATGGTCGCGACCGCGCGGTCGAACGCCGAGGCCGTGTACGAGTCGCTCGCGCCGGCCGTCGCGGCGGGCCGGGACGTCGTCGTCATCGAGCCCTCCGACCTCGCGATGTTCCACCGCGAGTACGGTCGGCTCCTCCCGACGGAGGAACACGAGGCGCTGAAGGAGCGCAGCTACGAGGTGATGGAGTACGTGTACGGCCTGCTGGAGAACGGCGCCGCCCTCGGCGCGCTCCCCGACGGCGACGGCGAACGGATCGCCTACCACAGCCACTGCCAGCAGCGCACGCTGGACCTGGAGCCGTACACGACGGCGGTCCTCGACGACGCGGGGTTCGACGTGGTGACCTCCGACGTGGAGTGTTGCGGAATGGCCGGCAGTTTCGGCTACAAGTCCGAGTACTACGACCTCAGCGTCGACGTCGGCGAGACGCTCGCGGACCAGTTCACGACGGACGAGACCGCGGACCGGACGGTGGTCGCCAGCGGCACGTCCTGTCTCGAACAGCTCGACGCCCTGCTCACGCGGCGGCCCGCGCATCCGGTCCGGCTCCTCGACGCGCGGCGTGACCGTCGCTGACGCGCCCGCTCCGGGCGCGTCGCTCCGCGAGTCGGGGCCGTCGAGTTCAGGTGGGCTTATATGTTCCCCGGTCGGATCCGGGACTATGGACGACCACTCGCACGAGCCCGACCCGGACAAGCGCGTGACCGCACCGATGCAGGAATTCGGGAGCCGCGAGGTCGGCGTCGGCGCGGCCGTCACGCTGGTCGGCCTGCTGATCGCGTACGCCGTCCCGTTCCTCGCGACCTTCTGAACGCCGTCGCTCGTCGCGTTTTTCCGTAGTCGTTCGGCCGCCGGCAGCGACTCGCCTAGCGCGGGTACCAGGCGAGCGGGTGGTCCGCGGTGAGTTCGAGGGAGACGGGCTCGTCGAGGTCGAACTCCTCGACGTGGTTGTGGAGGCAGTGGACCGCCTCGCCGGAGTCGAGTTCGACCCGGTAGACGAAGGAGGGCCCGACGTACTGCCGCGAGGTGACGACGCCGTCGGCGAGTTCGGAGGTCGCGGGGGTCGCGCGGAGGTCGTCCGGGCGCACGAGCACGTCGACCGGCGCGCCGTCGTAGACGGTGTCGTATCCCTCCAGCGTCACGGCGTTGAACCGGCCGATGCCGGTGTCGACCTTCCCGTCGCGGAGCTCTCCTTCGAGGAACGACGCCCGCCCGAGGAAGGAGGCGACGAACTTCGACTCGGGGCGCTCGAAGACGGACTCGGGGCGGCCGACCTGCTCGATCCGGCCGTCGCTCATCACCGCGACGCGGTCGGAGATGGAGAGCGCCTCCTCCTGGTCGTGCGTGACCGAGACGGCGGTGACGCCCGCCTCCTTCAGGATGCGGCGGACCTCCTCGCGCATCTCGACGCGGAGGCGCACGTCGAGGTTCGAGAAGGGCTCGTCGAGGAGGAGTACCTCGGGCTCGGGGGCGAGCGAACGCGCGAGCGCGACGCGCTGCTTCTGCCCGCCGGAGAGCTGGTCGGGCGTCTTCTCGCCGTGGTTGGTCATCTCGACCAGTTCGAGCAGCTCGTCGACGCGCGCCTCGCTCTCGGCGGCGTCGGCGTCGGTCAGCCCGAACGCGATGTTCTCGCGGACGGTGAGGTGGGGGAACAGCGCGAAGTTCTGGAAGACGATGCCCACGTCGCGCCGCTCCGGCGGGACGAACGACCCGTCGCCGGCGACGACCTCGTCGCCGAGGGTGATTTGCCCCTCAGTCGGCTCTTCGAGGCCGGCGATGGTGCGCAGCGTCGTCGTCTTGCCGCACCCGGAGGGGCCGAGGAACGTCAGCAGTTCCCCGGACCGCACGTCGAGCGAGACGTCGTCGACGGCGGTCTCGGGGCCGAACACCTTCGTGACCTCGGACAGTGACAGGACGGGGTCCGCGGCGGCGGTCGCCCCGTCGTCGGCGGCGGCGCTCGCCCGGTGGTCGGTCGCGGAGTCGTCCGATCGATCGGCCGTCGCGTCGTCCGACTCGGTCGAGCGCGTCGTGCCGACTGGTTCCGTGGATGCCATCGATGAGGGGCGGGCACCGGAATGGCCGGCGTCCCGCGGTTGCCGCCACATACTTTAGGAGCACCTAAAAGCGTATCGCTCGCTCTCGGGGCGTCGAAATCGAGTGACCGCGCGGTGATGTAGCACCGTCTCGCCGCTCACCGCGCGCACAGCGACGGCTCAGGCCAGTTCGCGCTCGATCACGTCGCGGTGGTCCCGCACCGCCGCGGCGGAGAGCGCGACCGACTCGTCGCCGACGGTGAGCGAGAGGGCCCCGTCGGTCGTCACGTCGCCGAGCCGGAAGACGGGAAGGTCGCCGACCGCGGCCGCGACCGCCTCGGGTTCGGTCGTCTGGACCAGCAGGCGGCCGGGCGTCTCGTCGAAGGCCGCGACGCGGTCCGGGAGGGTCGCGTCGACGCCCGCGTCGTCGGTCACGAGCTCGGCGAGCGCGACCGCGAGCCCGCCCTCGCTCACGTCGTGGGCCGCGAGCGTCGACTCGTGGCGGGCGGCGGCCGCGAGCGACGCGACGAGGCCCCCGAGGTCGTCGGCCGCCCCGGACTCGTCGGGTAGGGTCGGGAACCGGTCGCCGCCACCGGCGTGCGCGAGGTACTCGGAGCCGCCGAGCGCGTCGCCGCCGGACCCGACCAGCAGAAGCACGGAGTCGGCCGCGCGGTCGGCGTCGAGCGCGGCGGGCGGGGCGTCGTAGCCGCGCCGCGTGCCCAGCACCGCGAGCGTCGGCGTCGGGGGGATCGGCCCCTCGACGCTGTCGTTGTACAGGGAGACGTTGCCGCCGACGACGGGCGCGTCGAGCGCGGCGCAGGCGTCCGCGAGGCCGTCGACGATCCCCTCGAACGCGCCGTACACGTCGGGCTTCTCCGGGTTGCCGCCGTTGAGACAGTCGACCGCGGCGAGCGGGACCGCGCCGGTCGCGGCGAGGTTCGTCGCGTTCTCGAGGGCGACGGCTCGGGCGCCCTCGTACGGCGCGACCGCGGTCCACTTCGGGTTCGCGCCAGAGGCGAGCGCGAGGCCGACGCCGTCGGCGGAGGCGGCCGTTTCGCTCGCTTCGTCGGTCGGCTCCGTCTCGCGGACCGCGAGCAGCGCGGCGTCGTCGCCGGGCTTCACGGCCGTGCGCGTCCCGACCTCGTGGTCGTACTGGCGGTACACCCAGCGCTTGCTCGCGGTGGACGGGGCCGAGAGGACGGCCGCGACCGCCTCGTCGAGCGAGGGCTCGTCGGCGGGCAAGTCTCGGTCGGGCTCGCTCGGCGGCTCGCTTTCGAGGTCGTTCATCGGCGCGCCGTCCGCGAGGAACTCGGCGGGCGCGTCGACGACGGTCTCGGGGTCGCGGTCGGTCGCGCCGTCGGCGTCCGCGCCGCCCTCGCCGTCCGCGCCGCCGGCGAACTCGCAGACGTAGTTGCCGTCGGTCACCTCGCCGATGACCGAGCAGCCGAGGTCGAACCGCTCGGCGAGGTCGGCGACGCGCTCGACGTCGTCCGGGGCGACCTCGTAGCACATCCGCTCCTGGCTCTCGGCAAGCAGGATCTCGGTGGCGTTCATGTTCGGCTCGCGCTGGTGGACCGCGTCGAGGTCGATCCGCGCACCGAGGCCGCCCTTCGCGACGAGTTCAGAGGAGGCGCCGCCGAGGCCGGCCGCGCCGAGGTCGCGGGCCGAGCGGACGAGGTCCTCGTCGATCAGCGCCTCGTTACACTCGATCAGGCGCTTCTCGGCGTAGGGGTCGCCCACCTGGACCGCGGGGCGGTCCTCGGTCTCGGCGTCCTCGGCGAGGTCCTCGCTCGCGAAGGACGCGCCGCCGAGCCCGTCGCGGCCGGTGCCGTTCCCGACGAGGACCAACTTGTTCCCGGGCTCCTGTGCGGTCGCCGTGACGAGTCGGTCCTCGTTCGTGAGGCCGACGCAGGCGACGTTGACGAGGGGGTTCCCCTCGTAGCCGCCGTGGAAGGCGACGCTGCCGCCGACCGTCGGGACGCCGATACAGTTGCCGTAGTGGGAGATGCCCTCGACGACGCCCTCGAAGAGGTACCGGGAGCGCTCGCGGTCGAAGCCGCCGAAGTACAGCGAGTCGAGGAGGCCGATCGGGTACGCGCCCATGCTCATCGTGTCGCGGACGATGCCGCCGACGCCCGTCGCGGCGCCGTCGAACGGGTCGACGAAGGAGGGGTGGTTGTGGCTCTCGACGCCGAAGGTGACGTAGGTGTCGCCGTAGTCGTCGGCGTCGCGCTCGGCCGCGGGGTCGTCAGCCGCGTCCGGCTCGGGCAGCGCGAGGACCGCGGCGTCGTCGCCCGGGCCGACCACGACCTGGTCGCCCTCGCTGTCGAACGCCGACAGGAGGGGCCGCGAGGAGCGGTACGCGCAGTGCTCGCTCCAGAGGTTCTCGAACAGCGCGGCCTCCGCCGCCGTCGGCTCGCGGCCGAGCTCCGCGGTCACGAGCTCGTGGTCCGCATCGGACAGACTCATTCACTTACGTGGTCATCGAGCCGGTTCTAATGCTTTTCTATACGCACGTTCGTGGTGATACCCCGAGCGGGATCCCGCACAGTTAGCGGTCTCGGAGGCGCGTGCCTGCGAGCGGCCGCCACCGGCGGCCGCGAAGCCAGCACGCGCGAGGGAGTCGGTGGGCCGAAGCGAAGCGGAGGACCACCGACGAGGCTGGGGAGGTGTGAGGTGCGGGGCTGTGCGGAGTGGGACTCAAAGGGGCAGCCGGGAGGCTGGGCTTTGGAGGAGGCTCTCACGGCCGCAACGATCTATAGCCGAGCGGGTGGAGCTTTCGAGGAGGTTCCCACGACCGATCCGCCGGCAATCAGTCACGAATGACCGGCCGGATCGTCAGCAGTGTTCGTCGTCGGTCTGCCGACGGCGATTTAGCCAGAGTGGTCTGGTTATAACTAAACGGCCGGAACGCCGAGCGAGATTTATGCCAGAACGGTCACCGCGGCGAAGACGACGACCGTCCCGGCCGCGGCGAGCGCCATCGCCTTCGCGTTGAGCTTGACCGCCTTCCTGCGGTCGGCGGCGAGCGCCTCCTCGTTTTCGATCTCGCTCGTCCCCCCGCCCACGTCGAAGACGCCGATGCCGGCGAAGCCGATACAGAACCGCTCGCGGTACTGTAACGCGCCCATCGCGGCGCCGTACAGCGGGAAGACGGAGAGGATGAGCGACCAGCGCGGCCACGCGAACGAGACGGCCGCCGCGACGAACGCGGCCGCGAGCGCGAGCGACCCGACGCCGAGGAGGAGCCGCCGTCGCTGCTGTGTCGGTCCGATGTTACACACGCCCGGTTGATACTCCATGGGATCGGAAAGAGCGGCAGAAGCAAAGCCTCAACGGATCGCTCCGGCGACCGGTACCGCTACCCCCGAGCGACCGACCCGCCGACGCCCGTCGCTTGACCGGCCGACGCTCGTCTCTCGACTCGCCGACGCCGAGCGACGGTTCATTATCGGCCGCCCGGAACGGGGGATCGAACGCGACGGGCGACCGAGACCCGGACCGTCGAGCGCGGGACCTGGGACGGTACGAGACGATACTGGAGTCGCTCGAACCGGTCGACCTCGGAGCGATTGCGGAGGAGTGCTGGCGGAGCGTCGAGACCGCGGACGCGACAGTGCGCGCGGAGGCGACGGCGACGGTCCGCGCGGACCGTAGTCGGCTCAAACAGGTGCTGGAGAACCTCCTGCGGAACGCCGTCTCGCACGGCGGCGCGGACGTGACGGTCACCGTCGGCGACCTCGACGGCGGGTTCTACGTCGCGGACGCCGGCCCCGGACTCCCCGAAGACGAGCGCGGCGAGGTCTTCGAGGCCGGCCACACGACCGACTCGAACGGGACCGGCTTCGGCCTCGCCATCGTCGAGCGGGTCGGCGAGGCGCACGGCTGGGCAGTACGCGTCACCGACGGTCCGGACGGCGGGGCGCGCTCCGAGTTCACCGGCGTCGGTATCGAGTGACGGCGCCGCCGGGGCGGGAGCCGGCGGTGGAAACGGTGAAATGCCCGGCAGCCGACGTGGCTGTGTGAAACGGATTCAGCTCGGCAACACCGTCTTCGAGGGCGAAAACGACGTGTACCTACTGGACGGGGAGACGACGGCGCTCGTCGACACCGGGGTCGCGCTCCCCGAGGTCCGCGAGGAGTTGGCCGACGGCCTCGCCGAGTACGGGCACGCGTTCGGCGACGTGGACGCGGTCGTCCTCACCCACTGGCACCCGGACCACGCGGGACTCGCCGGCGAGGTCCAGGCCGAGGGCGGCGCCGACGTGTACGTCCACGAGGCCGACGCCGGCCTCGTCGACGGAACGGAGACGCCGCTGTTCGCCGACCGCGACCTCCAGCGCGAGACGTTCGAGCGGTGGGGGATGCCCGCCGCCGACCAGGAGCGGCTGACCGAGTTCTTCGACGCCGTCAGCGTGGACCTCTCGGGGCGACCGGCCGACGTGACGACCTTCGCGGACGGCGACGCGATCGAGGCCGGCGGCGTCGAACTCGAAGCCCTCCACCT
The DNA here is from genome assembly GCF_005435235.1 of Halorubrum sp. GN12_10-3_MGM. NCBI lineage: Archaea > Methanobacteriati > Methanobacteriota > Halobacteria > Halobacteriales > Haloferacaceae > Halorubrum > Halorubrum sp. GN12_10-3_MGM. The sequence continues at coordinate 9,122 of NZ_SGUB01000020.1, read as the reverse complement.
TCCCGGCCACACCGCGGGACTCTCCGGGTTCGCGTTCGACCCGCGGGCTGTGTCGGACCACGACCCCATCGCTGGCGAAGACGCGACCGAGGAGGCGTTCACGGGCGACGCGCTGCTCCCGAAGTACACCCCCAACGTCGGCGGCGCCGACATCCGCGTCGAGGGTGCGCTCGCGGCCTACGCCGAGAGCCTCGCGCGGATCGTCGACCGCGACTTCGACGCCGCGCATCCGGGGCACCGTCAGCGGATCGACGAGCCGAGCCGCCGCGCGGCGACGATCCTCGACCACCATCGGCACCGGACCCGCCGGGTGATCGGGGTCCTCGACAACTCGGGGCCGGCGACCGCGTGGGAGGTGTCGGCCGCGCTGTTCGGCTCGCTGGAGGACATCCACGTCCTCCACGGTCCCGGCGAGGCGTTCTCGCACCTCGACCACCTCGCCGACGCCGGCGTCGTCGAGCCCGACGGGACCGCCTACCGACTCGTCGACCCCGACCCCGACGTCGGCGCCCTGTTCCCGACGACGCCGCTCGACGACGTCGTCGACGGGAGCGACGACGCGTAGGCGGAGAGAACCGGGGGCGTTCCGGCGCGACCCCGAAACCGACCGCCGCCGAAAGCTATTCCCGGCGGCCGGCGTAGTCCGGGACGTGAAGCGGGACGCCCTCGTCGCGGTCGCGGTCGCCCTCCTCGCCCTCGTCGCGCTCGGCGTCGCGGCCGCGACGCTGGACACCGCCGTCGACACCGGCGGCGGCGGGTTCGGCGGGAGCGGCGGAGACGCCCCGAGCGTCGGATCTGACACGGGCGACCCCGGCGTCCTCACGTCGTCGGGGGAGGCGGGCGACTTCTCCGCGCCGGGGCTCTGTCTGCCGTTCCTCAGGGAGCCGCCCGCCGTGATCGCGCTGCTCGTCGGCCTGACGCTGCTCGCGGGGGTCACCTATCGCGACACCGGGTCGCCGTTCGCGAGCGTCGCCGTCGCCGGCGTGATGGGCGCCCCGATCGCGGTCCTGTTCTGGGTGCTGTCGACGTGCCGGTCGGTCGCGGAGAACGTCTCCACCTCGCTCGGGATGGGCAGCAACGGGACGGAGTTACTGTCGACCGGCGCGGCCGGCGGCGGGCTCGGCAGCGGCGAGGGCGCGGCGTCGGCGCCGCAGATCCTGTTCGCGGTCGTCGTCGTCGCCGCGGTGATCGCGAGCGTCGCCGCGCTGCTCCTCGCCGGCGGCGACGACGAGGCGGACGGCGGCGGCGACCGGACCGACGAACCGGTCGAGGAGCCGCCGGACCTCGCCGCGGTCGGGCGGACGGCCGGCGAGGTCGCGGACCGGATCGAGTCCTCGGACGCGGACAACGAGGTGTACCGCGCGTGGCGCGACATGACCGACGTCCTCGACGTCGACCGGCCGGACTCCTCGACGCCCGCGGAGTTCGCGGCCGCCGCGGTCGACGCGGGCGTCGCCGAGGAGCCGGTGACCGCGCTCACCGAGGTGTTCGAGCGGGTCCGATACGGCGGCGAGGACGCGACCGACGACCGGGAGCGCCGCGCCGTCGAGGCGCTGCGTCGGATCGAGGAGCGGCACGGAGGCGACTCGTGACGCGCGCTCTGACGGAGAGCGCGGGCGAGACGGTGGGAACCGACGGTGGTGGTCGGTAGTGCGGCCGCTCGCCGTCGCGGGAGTGCTGGCGGTCGCCGTCGGCATCCTCGCGGCGCTCGACCGCGGCGTGGCGTCGGTCCTCTCCCCCACGTCGGCGGTCGTCACGCTGATCGGCGTCCTCGGCGTGGTTCAGGGGATTCGATACGCGAACGCGCGTCGGGACCGCCGGCGGATGCCGACAGACACCGGAGAGCCGGAGCGGCGCGCGCCCGCCGCGGTGCCCGGTGCCGACCTCGACGAGCGGATCGCCCGCGTGGCCAGTCCGGCGCCGGGGGGTTACCGGAACCGTCGCGCCCTCCGCGACCGGGTCCGGGAGGTCGCCGTGGACGCCGTCGCCCGCGACCGCAACTGCTCGCGGGAGGCGGCGGCGACGGCCGTCGACGACGGGACGTGGACGGACGACGCGGCCGCCGCCGCGTTCTTCGACACCCGGACCGCCTATCCCGTCCGGGTCCGGCTCTCCGCCGGGGTCCGGGGACGGTCGAACTACTGGTACGGGCTCCGCGCCGCGATCGGCGAGATCGAGCGGATAGAGGGGGGTGCGGCGTGAGCGACCCCTCAAGCGGCGCCGCCGCGTCCGAGCCGGCATCGACCGACGGTGAGGCGACCGGACGAGACGGCGACGCGGTCGGACGCGACCGCGACGCGACCGAGACTGAATCCGCCGGCGCTCCGAGCGACCGGGAACACCGCCGAGCGATCGAGACGGAGCGCTGGCTGGGGGTGGCGGGGGCGGCGCTGGCGCTGGTCGGCCTCGGCGTGCTCGTCCGGCAGTCGTCGCTCGTGCTCGCCGGCTCGGTGGGCGCCGGGTACGCGGTGTACGCGCGGGCGGGCGACGCGTCGGCGCCGGCGCTCGCGGTGACGCGGACGGTGAGCGACGAGGCCCCGGAGCCGGGCGACGAGGTCAGCGTGACCGTCCGGGCGGAGAACGTCGGCGAGGAGGCCCTGCCGGACCTCCGGCTCGTCGACGGGGTCCCGCCGGGGTTGGCGGTCGTCGACGGCCCCGCTCGGGTCGCGACGGCGCTGCGACCCGGGACGGCGGTGACGTTCGAGTACACGGTGCGCGCGGCCCGGGGCGACCACGAGTGGGAGCCGCTGACGGCGATCACCCGCGACGCGGCCGGCGCCCGCGAGCGCACGACCGCGCTCGACGCGCCGACCGCGATCGCCTGTACGCCGGAGCTGTCCGCCGGCGGCGACCTCCCGCTGCGCGGGCTGACGACCGTCCACCACGGTCGGGTGCCGACCGACGTGGGCGGCGCCGGCGTTGAGTTCCACGCCACCCGGGAGTACCGCCGCGGCGATCCGCTCAAGCGGATCGACTGGAACCGGCGGGCGCGGACGGGGGAGCTGTCCACCGTCGAACTACGCGAGGAGCGCTCCGCGACGGTCGTGCTGGTCGTCGACACCCGCGAGTCCGCGTACGTCGCCGCCGACCCGGACGCCGAGACGGCGGTGGAGGCGAGCGTCGCGGCCGCGGGACAGGCGTTCTCCGCGCTCCTCGACGGGGGCGACCGGGTCGGGATCGCGGCGCTGTCGCCGATCGACTGCTGGCTGCCGCCCGGCAGCGGGACCGTCCACGCGGCCCGCGGGCGCGAGACGCTCGCGACCGACCCCGCGCTGGCGCCGACGCCGAGCGACGACCGGTTCTACCGGTCGCTGTGGCTCCGGCGGTTCCGGCGGCGGCTCCCGGCCGACGCGCAGGTGCTCTTCTTCACCCCCCTCGTCGACGAAACCGCGACGGCGATCGCGCGGCGCGTCGACGCGCACGGTCACCTCGTGACGGTCCTCTCGCCGGACCCGACGACGGCCGAGACGGCGGGCGAACGGTTGACCGCCTTCGAGCGCCGCCAGCGGCTCCGGGCGCTCCGGGCGGGCGGGATCCGCGCGCTGGAGTGGGGCGACGACTCCTTCCCGGCCGCGGTCGCGGCCGCGACGAGGCGGTGGTCGCGATGAGCGGCGACGGCTCGGCGCCCGGAACGACTGGCGACGGATCCGCGATTGCGACGGGGGGCGACGAGTCGGCGTCCGAAGCGCCAGCCGACTTCCACGAGGCGGACGCCCGGCCCCCGACGGTCGCGGTCGTCGCGAGCCTCGCCGCCGCGGGCGTCGCGGCGACCGCCGCGCTGATAGCGAGTCCGACGGGCGGCGCGCTGGTCGGGGTCGGCGCGCTCGCGTTCCTCGGCGGCTCGCTCCGGGGGTCGGCGCGAGTCCTGACGTGGGGCGCGACCGCGGGCGTGGCGGGGATCGCGCTCGCGGGGTACCGCGGCGCCCCGCCCGAAGCCCTGCTCGTCGCCGCCGTCGGGCTGGCGGTCGCGTGGGACGTCGCCGACCACGGGGTCGGCCTCGGGGAGCAGGTCGGACGGGGCGCTCGGGTCCGGCGGAACGCCGCGGTCCACGCGGGGGCGAGCCTGCTCGTCGGCGCGCTCGCGGCCGGCCTCGTGTACGGCGTCTCGCTCGCGGTCGGCGGCGGCCAGCCCGTGGCCGCGCTCGCGCTCCTCTTGGCGGGCGGTATCGCGCTGATCTCCGCGCTGCGGTGACAGTGCGAGCGCCAGGTTTACCGGGCCGCGCGCGCTGCGCGGCGATCGCGGACGCTTTTGTGCTGGCCCGGCGACGGCCGAGTATGCGAACCGAAGGGTGGTCGGCGTGACCGACCTCGTGACGTTCGGCGAGACGATGCTCCGCCTGTCGCCCCCGCGCGGCGAGCGGCTGGAGACGACGGACTCGCTCGACGTTCAGGCAGGCGGCGCCGAGAGCAACGTGGCGGTCGGCGCGTCGCGGCTCGGCGTCGACGCCGTCTGGCTCTCGAAGCTGCCGGACTCCCCGCCGGGGCGCCGAGTGACGAACGAGCTGCGGAGCCACGGAGTGACGCCCGAGGTGGCGTGGACCGACCCGGCTGAGGGCCGCGTCGGGACGTATTACCTCGAACGCGGCGGCACGCCGCGGGGGTCGAACGTCGTGTACGACCGCGGGGACGCCGCGATCACGACGGTGACGCCCGGGGACCTGTCGACGGCGTCGTTCGCGGACGCGAGCCGGTTCCACACCTCCGGGATCACGCCCGCGCTGTCCGACCGCGCCGCGGAGACGGCGGCCGCGCTGCTGCGCGAGGCGGGCGACGCGGGGCTCACTCGCTCGTTCGACCTGAACTACCGGGAGAAGCTCTGGGACCCGGAGACCGCGCGAGCGGCCTACGAGGGCCTGTTCGAGCACGTCGACACGCTGTTCGTCCCGCGGCGGGACGCCCGCGAGGTGCTGGACCGCGAGGGCGACGCGGTCGCGATCGCGCACGGACTGGCCGCGGAGTTCGGCGTCGAGACGGTCGTCGTCACCCGCGGGACGGAGGGCGCGGTCGCGCTGCGCGACGGCGAGGTGTACGAGCAGGGCGTCTTCGACGCGGAAACGATCGACGCGATCGGCACCGGAGACGCGTTCGTCGCGGGCTACCTCGCGAAGCGGATCGACGGCGGCGACCTCCCGGCCGCGCTGGAGTGGGCGGCCGCGGTCGCGGCGCTGAAACGCACCGTCGCGGGCGACGTCGCCGTCGTCACGCCCGGGGAGGTCGAGGGCGTGGTGGCCGGCGGCGGCGGCATCGATCGGTAGTCGACCGGCGCGGGGCGAGCGCCGGAGCTAAACCCTTATCAGCGCGCGGGTGGCAGGTACGCCCGTATGAGCGACCTCCCGGACGACTTCGACTGCACGCTCACCAACTGGGAGTACATCTACGGGCTCTGCCGCAACGTCTCCGACGCGGTGAAGCGGGCCGACTTCGAGCCGGACGTGGTCGTCGCCCTCGCCCGCGGCGGCTGGTTCGCGGGGCGGTGTATCTGCGACTTCCTCGGGCTCAACGACCTCACTAGCCTCAAGATGGAACACTACGTGGGGGCGGCCGAGAAGAGCGACGAACCGCAGATCCGCTACCCGATGCCCGAGGGGAGCGTGGAGGACAAGAACGTCCTCATCATCGACGACATCGCCGACACCGGCGGCTCGATCAGCCGCGCCGAGGAGTACGTCGAGGACCGCGGCGCGGGCGAGGTCCGCACCGCGACCCTCCAGCTCTTGGGCACCTCCGAGTTCCAGCCCGACTTCGTGGGCGAACGGCTCGAACAGTGGACGTGGGTCGTCTACCCGTGGAACTTCCTCGAAGACATGATCGACCTCACGGAGGGCGCCATGGAGCGCGCCGACGACTCGACGTTCTCGCGGGAGGACCTCCGGCACTACTTAGAGGAGTACCACGGCATCGGCCGGATCGAGATGGAGGTCGCCCAGCCCGGCCGCCTCGACGAGGTCATCGACGAGATGGTCCGGCGGGACGTGGCCGAGCCCGTCGGCGACGAGACGTGGGCGCTCGCCGAGTAGCCGGACCGAGCGATGGCCCCCGGAGACGACGCCGACGCTGACCCCGCAGACGACGCGGCGCTCGACGCCCTCCTCGACGCCTACGCGCTCAAAGACGAGCGGCGCACGGGGTGGCAGCTCCGCGGGGTCGACGAGCCCGAGTCCGTCGCCGCCCACTCGTGGGGCGTCGCGTACCTCGTGTTGACGCTCGGGGACCGGTTCCGCGAGGACCTCCCGGGCGTCGACCGCGACCGCGCCCTCCGGCTGGCGGTCGTCCACGACGTCGCCGAGGCGGAGACGGGCGACGTGGCGACGCGGGCGGCCGACGTGACGGCCGACGACGACGCGGCCGGGGACGCGGTCGATCGCGAGGCGAAGGTCGCCGCCGAGCGAGAGGCCATGCGCGACCTCGCCGGCCCGCTCCCGGAGCGCGTGCGAGACGCGTGGGAGGCGTACGAGGCCCGCAATTCGCCGGAGGCGGTCCTCGTCAAGGAGTGCGACCTGCTGGACACCTGCCTCCAAGCCCTGCGTTACGAGCGCGGCGACCGGTACGACCCGGAGCGCGGCGATCCCAATGCGTTCCGCGAGTACGACGACCTCGACGAGTTCTTCGCGACGAGCGAGCCGCGGCTCCGGACCGACGCCGGGGAGGAGCTGTTCGCGTCGATCCGCGAGCGGTACCGGGCGGCGCGCGACCGGTAAGCGCTCTCGCAGTCCGGTAGCGCCCGCGACCCCGACCGTTCAGCGGTTGCGAGGCCATCGACGGGACGGCGCTCGACCGTCACCGGCGCGAGCGACACCAGTAAGTGTCGGCCGGACCGATTCGGGCCATGGCATCGAACCGCGACGACGGGGTCGCGTCAGACGGCCCGGCGACCGGAACCGGCCTCGTCGACCGCTGGACCGCGCTCGACCGCGGCTGGCAGGCGCTCGCGCTGGGGCTCGGGATCGTCGCCGCGCACCTCGTCGGGCAGGCGCTGTGACGGGGATCGGCGAGGCGGTCCGCGCGTACCTGCCCGGCCTCGCGCTGCTCGCGGGCGGCGCGGTCGCCGCGACGCTCGTCGCGGACGCGGTCCCCGGCCTCCAGCCGCTCGTCGTCGCCGTCGGGATCGGCGTCGGGCTCGGCAACACCGTCGGGATCCCCGAGATCGCGGAGCCGGGCGTGAGCGCCGACAAGCTGTTCTTAGAGACCGGCATCGTGCTGCTCGGCGCGGCGGTGGCGGTCGAGGAGTTCCTCGCCGCGGGACCGACCGTCCTCGGGCTCGTGGTGGCGGTCGTCGCCGGCGGGCTCCTGTTCGCGGAGGTCGTCGCGCGCGGGCTCTTCCGGATCGGGTCGCCCACGTCCTCCCTGTTGGCGGCCGGCGCGAGCATCTGCGGGGTCTCCGCGGTCGTCGCAATCGGCCGGGTGCTGGACGCGCGCGGGACCGCGATCACCTTCGCGGCCGCGACGATCCTGCTGTTCGACGCCGCGACGCTCGTCGCGTTCCCGCTCGCGGGCGAGTGGCTCGGCCTCACCGGTCGACAGTTCGGCGTCTGGGCGGGCGTGAGCATGTTCTCGACCGGCCCCGTCGCGGCCGCCGGGTTCGCCTACTCGCCCGAGGCGGGGCAGTGGGCGACCGTGACGAAACTGGCGCGCAACTCGCTCCTTGGCGGCGTCGCGGTCGCGTACTCGCTGGCGTACGCGGCGCGGTCGGCCGCCGACCCCGGCGTCCGGCGGCTGTGGGCGGAGTTCCCGAAGTTCCTGCTCGGCTTCCTCGCCGTGGCGGCGGTCGCCAACAGCGGGCTGCTCTCGCCGGCCGCGCTGGCGTCGATCGGGCGCGTGTCGGACGCGCTGTTCGCGCTGGCGTTCGTCGGCCTCGGGCTCTCGATCCGGGTCGACGACATGCGTGCGGTGGGCGCCGCGCCCGTGGGCGCGGTGCTCGTCCACCTCCTCGCCGTGAGCGCGGTGGCGCTCGCGGCGGTCCGCTGGCTGCTGTGAGACGGGTTCTCCGCGGAGCCGTCGACGACGCGCCGGGCCGTCGACCGCGGCCGCCGACCGCGTTCACTCCTTATAAGTAGCGAGCGGGCGCACTCGGGGTATGGGAACCATCGGATTCATCGGCGGCAGCGGCATCTACGAGGCGCTCCCCCTCAACGACGTGCGCGAGGTCGCGTTCGACACGCCGTACGGCGAGCCGAGCGACGCGGTGACGATCGGCGAGTTCGGCGACACGGGCCGCGAGGTAGCCTTCCTCCCGCGCCACGGATCGAACCACGGCGTCTCGCCGACCGACCTCCCGTACCGCGCCAATATGTACGCCCTGAAGCAGGCGGGGGTCACCCACGTGTTCGCGTCGAACGCGGTGGGGAGCCTGAAGGAGGAGTTAGCGCCCGGCACGCTCGTCGTTCCCGACCAGATCTACGACCGGACGAAACACCGCGACCTCTCCTTCTACGGCGACGGGGTCGTCGTCCACCAGCCGTTCGCGGACCCGTACAGCCCCGAGCTCGTCGACCACCTCACCGAGGCGGCCGAGTCCGCCGTCGGCGGCGAGGGGGACGACGGCACGGACGTCGTGAAGGGCGGCACCTACGTCTGTATCGAGGGGCCGCAGTACTCGACGCGCGCGGAGTCGGAGTTCTACAAGAGCCAAGGCTGGGACCTCGTCGGCATGACCGCGATCCCGGAGGCGAAGCTGGCCCGCGAGGCCGAGATCGCGTACGCGACGATCGCCGGCGTCACCGACTACGACGTGTGGAAGGCGGACAGCGAGGTGACGCTCGAAGAGGTGCTCGAGAACGCCGAGCAGAACCAGGCGGCGATCAAGGCCGCCGTCGAGGAGGCCGTGCGGACCCTGCCCGAGGACTTGGAGTGTGACGCGCACACGTCGCTCGAAGGCACCGTCAACACGCCGACGGAGGCGATCCCCGAGGAGACGAAGGAGCGCGTTGAGCCCCTGCTCGGCGACTACTTGTAAATAGACGCGCCGTGCGGTGGCGCGTGCCTGTGAGCGGCCGGAGCGAAGCGGCGGCCACGAGGAGCACGCGCGAGGGAGTCGGTCGCCCGGAGCAGCGCGGAGGGCGACCGACGAGGCTGGGGAGGTGTGAGGTGCGGAGGCGGTGTGAGGTGCGGGAGCGGTGTGGGGC